>NZ_DS022298.1:0-8546 GCF_000153805.1 Synechococcus sp. BL107
CGTGTCTCAGTCCCAGTGTGGCTGATCATCCTCTCAGACCAGCTACTGATCGATGCCGTGGTGAGCCATTACCTACACCAACTAGCTAATCAGACGCGAGCTCATCCTCAGGCGAAATTCATTTCACCTCGCGGCATATGGGGTATTAGCAGCCGTTTCCAGCTGTTATCCCCCTCCTGAGGGCAGATTCTCACGCGTTACTCACCCGTCCGCCACTAACCCGAAGGTTCGTTCGACTTGCATGTGTTAAGCACGCCGCCAGCGTTCATCCTGAGCCAGGATCAAACTCTCCGTTGTAGATCAACCCCTTTTGGCTTTCACCTCAGATTGACTTGCTTCACCCACACATAAGCACTGGCGTACTTACTGCAGTTGTCGCCACCTTGTCTTCTGACAGATCAAGGGTTCTTAAGAGTGCACTTCTGATTTCTCATCGTGACTTTCCAGGATCTCAGATCCGGTCGTTGCTCCACACTGCGCACACCGACAACTCAAAGGCTCGTGAAAACCTCCTTGTTGTAAGCGCAATGCTTCATTGCAACTTAAATTTTTTGACGGGACCTCACACCTTTATCGCAATTTCATTCGAATTCAAATCACATCTCTCGCGATGCAATCCAAACTCAAACGCGATAAAAGCGTCAGTTCCTAAACTTTTCAATTGTCCAGGTGCGATCAACTCAAACCATCTCCCTCTCGGAAGCAGTCGGCTGATCAACGCGGTCGTTTCCAACCGCTTTTGAAACTTACAACACCGTCGGATTTCTCCCGCGGCCCCGTAAGCCGACCTCAGAACATCTAAAGGCCTTCGCCTTCAGCGCTTCGGTCTTGCGCGCTCGCCTCTCGGCTCCCGCGCAAGACAAAAACATAACACCCCTCACTCCCCTCGCGCAACTGGTTGCGGTTCAGCCTTCCGACAACGCTTCACCCCATGGCAATAGGCGATTGAGTTGAGGCACGGAAGCAGCCGCCAACATCGGGAAGGG
Source organism: Synechococcus sp. BL107 (assembly GCF_000153805.1). NCBI lineage: Bacteria > Bacillati > Cyanobacteriota > Cyanophyceae > Synechococcales > Synechococcaceae > Synechococcus > Synechococcus sp. BL107. The sequence goes on from NZ_DS022298.1 coordinate 987, forward strand.
AGCCTGGGAAAGGTCCTGTCCTGGCTCCAAATGAGACGGATCCGCTCCAAACCAGCGAATCGGACAATCAAGCTCTTCCAATACAAGCCAGGCCGCCGCCAAATCCCAAATCCTGGGCGTCGCCTCCAAAGCACCGACGGTTTGTCCCATCGCCACACTGACGAGATTGAGACTGGCCACCCCCAACAAACGAATCTTGCCGGGGAAAGGTTGGTCTGGTTTCCGTTGCAAGACGCGAATCGAGCGACTGCATAACGACACACAAGCACTGTTCGCCGAGAGACGTGTTTCAGCGGTCAGCGCCTCCCCATTCCGAAAGGCACCGCGCCCCTTCAGAGCGACGATGCGTTGTCTCAGCGCTGGAACATCCAAAAACACCTCACTGGGACGACCATCGACAAAACGAGCAACGGAGATCGCCCAGTAGGGAATACCAGCCGCAAAATTGGTCGTGCCATCAAGCGGGTCAACGACCCAATAGGCACGGGAATCTGGAACGTGTTTTGAACCTTCTTCACTCAAAACCCCCTCACCTGGGGCAATCTCAGCCAGTCCTTCAACAAACGCAGCATCGCTCCAACGATCACAAGCGGTAATCAAGGTTCCATCCGCTTTTAGATCAGAGGAAATGTGTCCAAAATCTTGGCGCTGTCGTTGTGAAACGCGGTCGATCAACTGCTCTACAGCAGTCAGTTGATCAGCGGTGAGCTCCGCTGTCACCACAACGACCGTGTTGTATCAGGGGTATCGATGGGTGCTGTGGAGATCTCCATCGCGGGACAAACCGACTTCAACGGCGTGGGCTCAATCGGAATCGACGGTTCGTTGTCGACAGACTTGACGGAGGGCAACACAGGATTGCTGCAGGACACCAATGCATCTAAGCCGGTCCGACGTCGCAATTGGGCAAGGCTGGTGTTGTAGTCGCGAATCGCCCCGGCATAACGCAACTCGGCATTGGTGAGATCCCGCTGGTTGTTGACCACTTCCCTTTGGGTACTCACACCTGCTTGAACACGAAGCTGAGACAAGCGAAGAGATTCTCGAGCCGAAAGGACTTCACTCCCCGTGGTCTGAATGTTTTGGACAGCAGTTCGAAGCCCAAAGAAGCTTTGCTCCACCTCAAGGCGAATGGAATCACGTGCGCGCGCAAAGCGATAAGCACTCTCCTCAGCCGCTTGCTTGAAACGGCGGTACTCAGCGCGAGCTCTCCCTCCATCAAACAACCGCCAAGTTGCCCTTAAAGAAGTGGAATTCTGAACACTCCATACGTAGTCATCCATATCGATGTCCCCCAGGGACGTAATCCCACTTTGTCCCTCACGTCGGCTGGTACTGCTGGTATTGACGAAGCTGAGAACCGGCTGGACAGCAGCAAGTGAAGCATTGGCTTCGCTGTTATTGATCGAAATTTTTAACAACAGACTGTCGAGCTCCTCTCTGAAGTTGAAGGCGGCAACGATGCTTTCTTGCAACGAGGGTTGCCAGCTACCCAGGGGCCTGGCGGGTGTGGCTGCAGTTGGAGTGATGTCTTGGGGCAAATCCAACTTCGACGCCAAAAGCCGACGCGACGTGTCCTGATCGCCCAACTTTGAAGTGAGGATGTTGCGGTCTCTCGCCAATTGAGTTTCGGCTTCAAGAACTTCAAGCTTGGTATTCACACCGGCATTGAAACGAGCACGTGCATCTCTCAAGCTCACCAAGGAAGCACGAACCGATGCTTGGCCAATCCTGACGCCCTCGTCGGCTTCTTGGAGATTGAAGTAATCAGTGGACGTATTAAGCCGTAAATCTCGCAGAGCAATCGCATACGAATCACGAGCCTGCTCGTACTGATCACGGGCAGCAGCGATCTCAGGAACTCGCCTCGGATTAATAATGTCCCAACTCACCTGAAGACTGGCATTGACACGCCATTCCCGCCCGTACCGTTCGTTGTATCCGTCGCGGGTCTCGTTACGAATCTCGGGTGCACCGGTCAAAGGATTAATTGCACCGGTGTTTTTTTGAACCACCCGATCTGGAACAAAATCAGGGTTTTGGAAGGAATAGGACTTGAAATATTCGGGCAGACCACTGGCTGAGAGATCAATCTTGGGATACCAGGAAGAAATGGCTGCACGCAAGGACGATTTGGCTTGTTCGGTCTGACTGGCCGCAGCCTTCAACGTTGGACTGTTCACCTCAGCCAAAAGCAATGCATCCTCAAGAGTGAGAGGACGAAGCTCATGGATGCTCACTTGCTGATTTTGATCAGGCAGCGCAAGGCTTGGCGGAGCCGTCAACGGCAGGAGAGGCGGGGGCAGTTCAGTGGCTGCAGGAGCTACCGCACCATCTTTGATCCTTGGCCGCCCACCTTTGAGCTCAGGTGCTGCGGGCAACGTGGACTGATCAATTAGGGCGGATGCGGAGTCTTCAGATGAGCTGTGCTGCCCCAAAACCGGAGAGGCTCCGGTCGCCATCACTCCCGCAATCAACAACAAACTTGCGGGAAACCGGTGCACAGCACGTACAAAACTTTTTCGAGTTTAGATAGATTTTCCCTTCGAACTCAATACCGAGGCCACGATGTCAGCCGCCCCATGCACGACTCGAATCGGAACGGGAATCTGAGCCTGCACGGTCTCGAGTGTCATGTCGTCCAAGAACACCGGCTGGCCTTGGCGCAACATCACCGAGGGAAGCAACAGCTCATCACCCAAATCTTGTCCCATCAAGCCATCTAGAAGGTCTTGGCCCGTCAGTAAGCCCGTCACCACTTGGTCTTGTCCCCAATACGGGCTTGGCAAACCAAACAGCTGCAGGTTCACTCCGTCCACAGCATTGAGCCGCTGGGCGACCGGTTGCAAGGCGCTCTTCACGATGCTTCCCACCACCCAGCTGCAACGCCTGGAGCGGCTCACAGATTGGGGCAATTCATTGGAAGCTTCATCAAGAGCCTCCAGAAACGCACGAATGCTGCCAACGCCATTCTCCTGCTGCGGAAAATCCTCGTAATCGGCGCGAGGCGGCAGAGGTAATCCGGCCATTAAGTACCACTCATCCGACAGCCAGGCAAAGCGTGATCCAAGCAGGCTTTGAAACTCGGCCTGGATCTGTTCCACCTGAGCAATCACCGTGCGAGCACACCGGCCGTCTACTGGGATCAAACCATCCTGCTCGGGGCGAAACCGAGTTAACCCCACAGGCACCACAGCCGCGGACAAAACAGCTGGCCAATCTCCACTTGCAAAGCGAGCGAGATCGGAGAGAGTCCGCTCCAGGGCAGCTCCATCATTCAGCCCAGGACAAACGACAACCTGGGCATGAATTTGGAGGTCACGTTGATCAAACCAAGCGAGTTGATCCATCAACAATCCTGCGCGCTGATTCACAAGCAACCTTGAACGCAACGCCGGCTCGGTGGCATGAACAGATACGAAAAGCGGGGACAAACGCTGGTCTTCAATCCGCTGCCAATCCACATCCGTGAGGTTGGTCAGGGTTAAGTAGGAGCCATACAGAAAACTGAGCCGAAAGTCGTCATCTTTCAAATAGAGACTGTCGCGATGCCCTGGCGGCTGCTGATCGATAAAACAAAAAGGACAGTTGTTATTGCACTGACGGAGCCCGTCGAATAACGCTTCGGTAAAGGCCAAGCCAAGGCCGTCATCCGCGTCTTTTTCAAGGTCCACACTGTGCAACTCACCAGCAGTGTCGCGAACTTGAAGGCTGAGTTCTTCCTCAACGCAGAGATAGCGGTAGTCGATTAGGTCCCTTGGACGCACACCATTGATGCTGAGAAGTTGATCACCAGGTTCAAAACCCAGCTCCTCACCAATGGAGCCAGGTTCAACAGTCGCAACCACTGCGGGCTGTGGGTGCCGTGCCGAAGTCTTGGGATCCAGAGCCGCAATCGCGACTCCAGTGGATGGCTCATTCCACACAAGCCAGCATCAACTCCTTTCAGTTTGCGCTTTTAACCGCCCACCAGACCAAAAGTCCTGCACCGAACACCAATCGATATCCCACAAAAATCCACGTGCTGTTGCGTTGCAGGAAGCGCAGTAACCAGTCGATGGCCAGCCAAGACACCACTGCTGCTGAAAAAATTCCCACAAGGAGAGGCAGTGGACCAGCCCCTGAGCTGGTGCCCAAAGCACTTTTCAGCTCAACCAAACCGGCAATGGAAATCGCAGGGATGCCGAGCAGAAATGAAAAACGGGCTGCATCAGACCGTTTCCAACCATCAAACAACGACGCTGTAAGGGTGCTCCCTGACCGGGAAACACCTGGGATCAAAGCTAAGGCTTGGGCCAAGCCCACAACAAAACCGTCGCGTCCCGTGACACCTCCGAGCTGTTTCAGCCGTGAGCCCATGCGTTCAGCTAAAGCGAGAAACAGGGCCATCACGATTGAAACGATGGCAATAGAAGGAACACTACGCAGTGGGGAGCTGGCATAGCCCTCATGCCAGAACAACTTGATACCAAGCCCCAACACAAGGATGGGCAATGTTCCAATCAACATCGCCACACCCAAACGAGCGTCTGGTTCGCGCCACTGTCCATGACGGACAGCACGACTGATGCCTTTCAGCACCTGGGTTAAGTCGCGGCGAAAGTAAGCAACAACTGCCGCGACACTCCCAAGCTGAATCGCTGCCGTAACGGACACCCCAGGGTCGTCCCAACCCAAAAGCGCAGGAACAACTCTGAGATGAGCAGTACTACTAATCGGCAAAAACTCAGTGAGGCCTTGGACGATGCCGAGCACCAAGGCCTCGAGAAGACCCAGAGGAGCCGTGGTATCGATCATTCGGGATCAAACATTGAGGCGACCCTATGTCGGACACAGGCATCGAGAATGTCTTCTATGGTTTCGTGACTTTGTAACGAGGAGCACTTGGTCGGCGGCACCTGGCAATCCATAGCCTCCGACCGTCCTTGGTTCGTTTCGGTACCCAAGGCTGCCGCGGCCATGGTGGTGCTTCCAGTGTTCCTGCAAGCACCCTGGGTTCGCGTTCATCCTTTTTCCGCGACGCTCTTCACCGCTGTGCTGGTGACCATCGGCGTGGTTTTAAATCGCAGCGACGATCAACAAAAGGCTGATTGGGGCTCATTGTTTGTCGGCTTTAGCGGCAGTTGGCTTGCCGGTTGCGTGTTTTGGGGTTGGCTGAGGGCTCATCCTGTTTTGCACCTACCGGTGGAAGCTTTTGCTTTACCTCTTGCACTGGCTGGATTTGGAACACGATGGCGGCTGGCTTCCGCCTTTTATTTGTCTTCACTGGTTGGCACAGCCTTCACAGATTTGATGATGGCCATCACCGGGGTGATGCGCTTCTGGCCTGAGGTAGTGACGGCATCTTTAGATAAGGCCCCACAACTCCTGCACGAAGCCGGGCTCCATCTTCTTCATCCCCTACCGATCACAGCTCTGGCCTTAGCCGCCAGCGCCATTGTTTGGCTCGCGAACACATTGTCAAAACATGAAACGGCTGCTTTCAACAGCAACGAGACGCTGTCCATGTCTGCAGCCGTGCTGATGACAACCCTGTGGGTCGATGGTCTTTTTCTACTAGCCGCAGTCGTTCAACCAGGCCTGAGTGGACTGATCGAGTGAAACGAACTGCAAAACCTCTGGGTTTTGTCGAACTAGATCGGGAATGCGACTTGTAGTCTTTGCAAACCGGCATTGCCGGCCGTCCCGTTCCGTCCCCTGATCGAGAGTAGTGATGAAGCGGCTTCTGAGCTGGCTGACCGGCGCCCTAGTAATGGCAGGTTTGTTGTCAGGCCTTGTGATTCCATCCGCGGTTTATGCGGAGGAAGACCTTCTCGGGAAATATTCCGGCAGCGAAATCCGCAATGTTGTGGATGACAAGATTGCTGAACGAGAAGGCAAGGTGGACCTCAACAACTCCTCCGTACGCCGATTCCAGCAGTTTCCTGGGATGTATCCCACGATGGCTGGCAAAATCGTCCTCGGCGGCCCTTACAACAACGTTGACGACGTCTTAGAGCTTGACCTGAGCGAGCGTCAGAAAGAACTGTTCGCCAAGTACCGCGACAACTTCACTGTGACCCCGCCATCCATCGCCCTGAATGAAGGTGACGACAGGATTAACGACGGTCAGTACCGCTAGAACAAACGTTCAACACAGACTTGCTGTAATCGTTTGAACCGCCGGAATTATCGGCGGTTTTTTGCCTCCATGGACCAGCCCCGTCCGCTTGATCCCATTCCTCCAGGTCCTTGGGATGTTGTGGTCATTGGTGCAGGAGCAGCAGGCCTGATGACCTGCCTCGATCTACCGGCCGGTTTAAGAGTGTTGCTTCTGAACCGCAACACCGGACGTCGTTCCTCCAGCCGCTGGGCCCAAGGGGGGATTGCTGCGGTCACTCGACCTGAAGACAACGCCAGCAGCCACGCGGAGGACACCATTCATGCTGGAGCTGGCCTGTGCGATGGGGATGCCGTTCGGCTTCTCGTGGATGAGGCTCCCCATTGCGTCGAGCGACTGCAACGACTGGGAATGGCCTTTGACCGAGATGGGCCCAATCTCGCCACAACGCTTGAAGCTGCCCACAGCCATAAACGGGTCTTACACGTGCAAGACCAAACCGGACGCGCTCTCGTGGATGTGCTCCGGGAACGCGTCGAAGAACGGGAAGGATTGCTGCATCGCCGTGGTGTTCGAGTCACCAAGCTCACGGTGAAAAACGGAAGCTGCAGCGGCGTTCAAGTGCTCGATGGACAGCTGCTTTACACCGTGCAAGCACGAGCGGTGGTGCTGGCCAGTGGGGGCGGCGGACATCTCTTCGCCAACACCACCAATCCAGCCCAAGCGTGTGGTGAAGGAATTGCCTTGGCCTGGCAAGCCGGAGCAGCCGTCGAAGACCTCGAATTCGTTCAATTTCATCCCACCGCTTTACGTCTCGACGATGCCCCTTGTTTCCTGATTTCGGAAGCGGTCCGCGGGGAGGGTGGTGTTCTTGTCGATGACCTCGGTTGCAGCCCGGTGGCGCACCTTGCGCAGAGAGATCTTTCTCCCCGCGACCAAGTGAGTCGCGCCCTTGTGCAAGCAATGCAACGGCAGGGGGTGGGACAAATCTGGCTTGACTTCAGCGCGATTCCCCGGGAACAAGCCGAAGCGCGCTTCCCCACAATCCTGGACCGATGCAGTGAATTTGGGCTGAACCCCCTGGAACACCCCATCCCCGTTGCGCCTGCCGCCCACTACTGGATGGGGGGTATTGCCACCAATTTGCAAGCAGCGACCAATCTGCCAGGGCTCTTTGCTGTTGGCGAAGTGGCGTGCACAGGGCTCCACGGCGCCAATCGCCTCGCAAGCAACTCCCTGATGGAATGTTTGGTGTTTGCTCACCAACTCAAATCGATCGACCTCGAGCCGCAACAAACGGCGCTGAAACGATCAAACCCCAACAGCTGTGACTTGGATCTCAGCAGTGGAGAAAGCACAACTGGTCTGATGACAAGGATTGAACAACTCCCGGCAATTGTGCTGGCAAACCGCTGGTGTTGATCGCGTCGTGCAGGATTACGCCAGGCGCTTCGACAAGT
>NZ_DS022298.1:734755-964608 GCF_000153805.1 Synechococcus sp. BL107
GTACAGAGGCATCTGTCCACCTTCGAACCCAGGACGGGTTGGTCGGCCGGAGCGGGATTTTTGGCCACGCATGCCGAAGCCGCAGCTAGCACCCTGACCAGCGGCAATGCCACGGCCCTTGCGCAATTTGCGGCGACGAGCGCCTTTGTTGGCTTTGAGGGAGTCGAGTCGGAGAGTCATCGCGAATCAGGAGTAGATCTGCTCGAGGGAGATTCCCCGTTCTTTTGCAGTCTCCTTATGGGTACGAAGACTGGATAGGGCCACCATGGCAGCCCTTGCGTTGTTGAGGGGAGTTTTGCTGCCTAAACGTTTGGCCAAGACATTTTTGATGCCGGCGAGTTCAAGCACTGTACGAATGGAACCACCGGCGATAACGCCAGTACCCGGGGCTGCAGGGCGAATTAGAACGCTAGCTGCACCATCCCGACCATTCGACAGGGTTGGAATTGAGCTGTGACGGGTCAGAGGCACCTTCACCAGGTGCTTTTTGCCATCAGCGACGCCCTTGCGGACGGCACCGATCACGTCACCAGCTTTGCCAACCCCAACACCGACTTGTCCTTTTTCGTTTCCGACAACAACGATGGCCCTGAAGCTCATCTTTTTGCCGCCTTTGACGGTTTTGGAGACCCGTCGGATTTGAACGACGCGCTCTTGCCATTCGGAATCGCGATCTTGGCCGCGACGTCCGCCGCGACGATCGCCACGTCGGTCACCACGGCCGCCGCCGCCGCGGCGTTGCTCTTGTTGCTGCCCTTGGGCCGCCGCTGGTACATCAGCTGCACCAGGTACGGCGTTGGGATTGGATTGAGGAGAAGAATCTGTCATGGGTAAAGCAGGGATCAGAACTGAAGGCCCGCTTTCCGGGCAGCGTCGGCAAGGGCTTTAATCCGACCGTGATAGAGGTTGCCACCTCGATCGAAGACCACCTGCTCGATGCCCTTGGCGATCGCGCGCTTGGCGACGAGTGCACCGACAGCGACGGAGGCGTCACAACTTCCACCGTTGTCTTTGAGTCCAGAACGAAGTTCCTTGTCAACGGTGGATGCTGAACAGAGGGTGCTCTGAGCAGCGTCGTCGATGAGCTGGGCGTAGATGTGATTGTTGGAGCGAAACACAGCCAACCGTGGACGGTTGGATGTGCCGGTGATGTGACGACGGAGGCGCCGATGGCGCTTCTGCGTCTGTTGTTTGCGGGAAAGTTTGGACATGGTGTTTGAAGGGGAGGAAGGTCTGGAAGAGCGTTATTTCTTGCCGGACTTGCCTGCCTTTCGCAGGATGTGCTCGCCCTCGTATTTGATGCCTTTGCCTTTGTAAGGCTCAGGGGGACGAATGGCGCGAACCTTGGCGGCTTCGTTGCCGACCAATTCTTTATCGATGCCGGAAACAATCACCCTGGTGTTGTTCTCCACCTTGAAGGTGATGCCCGCTGGAGCTGGCATCTCCACGGGATGGCTGTAACCAGCACTCACGACGAGCGTTGTTCCCTTGACTTGGGCTCGGGAGCCCACACCAACAATTTCAAGAACTTTGCTGTAGCCGTTGTGGACACCTTCGATCATGTTGGCGACGAGGGTGCGACTCAGGCCGTGGCGTTCCCGTGAGATCCGTTTGGTGCTCGTGGGTGCAACAACGATCGTGTTGGCTTCTTGGCTAACGCTGACGCCCTCTGGAAGAGTGCGCTCGAGTTCACCTTTTGGTCCCTTCACTTTGACGGTTAGACCGTCGAGGGAAACAGTGACTTTGTCCGGGACGGGGACAGGGTTTTTTCCAATGCGTGACATGGTTCTCAGCTCCGGATCAGTAGACGTAACAGAGCACTTCGCCGCCGACGCCCTCTCGGCGAGCATCGCGGTCACTCATGACCCCTTTCGAGGTTGAGATGATCGCGACACCAAGCCCTCCGAGGACCTTGGGAAGGCCACGAGTGTTCTTGTAGATGCGGAGACCTGGCTTGCTCACACGCTGCATGGAGCGAATGGTGGGCAAACGGTGCTTGCCGCTGTATTTGAGGGAGAGCACCAATTCGGCTCTGAAGCCTTCGCCTTCTTCGTTGATTTCGGAGATGAAACCTTCTTGCTGCAACACTTTCGCGATGCTGCGGGTCATCCGTGAGGCGGGAATCTTTGTGGTCTCGTGACGCTTTTCACTCGCATTACGAATGCGGGTGAGCATGTCAGAAATTGGATCGTGGTTGGCCATAGGTATAGACGGGGAGGGCTCAGTTGCTCTGGAATGGCATTCCCATCTCGCTGAGGAGGGCCCTGCCCTCTTCGTCAGAACGGGCAGTGGTCACGATGGTGATGTCCATGCCCCTGATCGCATCGATCTTGTCGAAGGAAATTTCAGGGAAAATGATTTGTTCCCTCACCCCGAGGGTGTAGTTGCCGCGGCCGTCAAAGCTTTTTGCGCTCACTCCGCGGAAGTCCCGAATTCGGGGCAGTGCAAGGTTGATTAGCCGTTCGAGGAAGGCGTACATCCGATCACCGCGAAGGGTGACGGCACAACCAATCGGCATGCCTTGGCGAATTTTGAAACCTGCGATTGCTTTTTTCGCACGGGTCACAACCACTTTTTGGCCGGTGATCTGTGCAAGCTCCTTGACCGAAGCCTCGAGAGACTTGGCATTCGTCGCAGCTTCGCCGAGTCCGCGGTTGACGGTGACTTTCACCACCTTCGGGACTTCGTGGATGTTGGAGAGGGAGAGATCTTTCAGCAGTTTGGGCTGAATGGTCTCCCGGTAGCGCTTCTTGAGTGACATAACGGGGGTGAGGTGCTTCTGGGCTTGGTCAGAAGTCGGGATCAGTCGAGGACTTCACCGGTTTTCTTCAACTTGCGCTTCTTCGTGCCGTCTTTCTCGACAACGATTTCAACGCGGCTTGCCACCTTTTTATCGGTGGAATAGAGCATCACATTGGAGGCATGCAGTGATGCTTCCTCGGTGACAATGCGACCGCTTTCACCCTCTTGGGAGGGTTTCTCGTGACGGGTGCGCATATTGACGCCCTCCACGATGACGCGGTTTTCATTGGGCAGTGTCCGGAGAACTGCGCCGGTTTTGCCCTTGTCTTTTCCGGCAATCACCTGAACGGTGTCACCTTTTCGGATGCGCATTTTGATGCGCTCAACGGCCTTCGGTTTGGAGGTTGCTGTCGCCATGGTCAGATCACCTCCGGAGCGAGGGACACGATTTTGGTGAAGCTGCGCTCACGCAGTTCGCGGGCAACAGGTCCGAAGACGCGAGTGCCCTTGGGGTTTTTGTCGTCGTTGATGATTACGGCAGCGTTGTCATCAAACCGGATCGAATTGCCGGTTTCACGACGCAGTGTTGCTTTGGTGCGGACCACCACAGCTTTGACCACGTCAGACTTTTTGACACCCATGTTGGGCATCGCATCTTTGACAGCGGCGACGATGACGTCGCCGACGTGGGCATAGCGACGGTTGGTACCCAGAACACGAATGCACTGGATGCGTTTGGCACCGCTGTTATCGGCAACGGTGAGGAACGATTCCTGTTGGATCACTGGTTGGCCTCCTCTGCTTTCGCTTCAGCAGCTGCAGCTTTTGGGCTGTGGCTGAGTACTTCAGCAATCGCCCAACGTTTCTGACGGCTCATCGGACGGGTTTCCGTGATGCGAACACGGTCTCCGACACGACAGGAGTTGTCTTCGTCGTGGGCTTTGTAGCGGGTGGTGCGGCTGACCGTCTTTTGATAGATGGGGTGAGGGAAGCGGGTTTCCACCGCGACCACCACTGTTTTCTCCATCTTGTCGCTGACGACGGTGCCGACCCGTTCTTTAACTGCCATGGTTAGAGATGGGGATCAGGACGCGGTGGAGCGTTGCCGCTCCGACTGCACCGTCAGCAGCTGGGCCAGCTTGATGCGGGCCTCTTTGAAACGGTGAGTGTTGGCGAGTTGGCGCGTGGCCTGCTCGAAGCGGAGCTGAAAAAGTTCGCGGCGTAAACCGTCGATTTTTTCGGTGATATCCGCATCGGAGAGGTTGCGAACCTCGCTGGTGTTGGGACGGGCCATGGTCAGGACTCCACGGTGACGGCGTTAGAAGCAGCAGGGGCTTTGGCGCCAGCTGTTTTCTCCTCATCACCGAGGGCGATGAATTTGGTTTTGACTGGCAGCTTGTATTGCGCCAGGCGCATGGCTTCTTTCGCGATTTCGGGGGTGATTTCTTCACCACCCATCTCGAAGAGAATGCGACCTGGCTTGATCACTGCGACCCAGAATTCTGGGTTGCCTTTACCGGAACCCATTCGGGTTTCAGCGGCGCGCATGGTGACTGGCTTATCCGGAAAAATCCGAATCCAGATCTTGCCGCCACGTTTGACGTAGCGGGTCATGGCACGGCGGCTGGCCTCGATTTGACGCGAGGTGATCCAGCCACACTCTTGGGCTTGCAACGCAAACTCACCAAAAGCAATCGTGTTGCCTCTGGTGGCGACGCCGCGCATGCGGCCTCGCTGTTGTTTACGGAATTTGACGCGTTTTGGACTCAGCATGGTTTAGGCCTCCGGTTCAACCCTCGTTTGAGCGGTCTTCGAACTGTTGGGGCCTACGGCTGGCCCGCCGACGGGGGTTCGCCCCGACCGGCATCGTTTGAGACTGTTCGCTCAGGACTTCTCCCTTGAACACCCAAACTTTGATACCGAGCACGCCGTAAGTGGTTTTACCCACTTTGGTGGCGTAATCGATGTCAGCACGCAGGGTGTGCAAGGGGACACGACCTTCACGAGTCCACTCGGTCCGGGCGATTTCAGCGCCGTTTAAACGGCCTGACACCTGGATTTTTAGGCCGAGAACACCAGCGCGCTGAGCGCGCTGAACAGCCATCCGGATTGTGCGGCGAAACGCCACACGTTTTTCCAGTTGTTGGGCGATGTATTCGGCCAACAGAAACGCATCGCCGTCGACACGTTCAACTTCGACAACATTGATCCGCACTTGGCGGCTCTTGTCACCGACAGTTTTCTGGATACCGGCACGAAGATCTTCGATGCCGCTGCCCTGACGTCCGACGAGGACACCGGGGCGTGCAGTTTTGAGTTCAACTTCCAGTTGATCGGCTTTGCGGGCGATCAGCACATCGCTGATACCTGCAGACCCGTATTTCTTGTGGATGAACTTGCGAATCCGATCGTCTTCTTGAAGAAGCGCCGGGTATGTCTTGCTGGAGGCGTACCAGCGTGACCGGTGCTCCTGGGTGATCCCCAGGCGCAGACCGGTTGGGTGGATTTTGTGTCCCATTGGGTCGGAGTCCGGGGGTCAGGAGTCGGTCTGAACTGCCACAGCAATGCTGATGTGGCAGGTCTGCTTCTTGATCTGGAAGGCCCGGCCTTGGGCCCGGGGCCGGTACCGCTTCATGGAAGGACCCATGTCGGCACTGGCACTCGAGATCACCAAGGAGGCTGGATCGAGACCGAGGTTGTTTTCGGCGTTGGCTACCGCAGACCGAAGCACCTTGGTGATCGGGCCGGTGGAGCGGTAGGGCATGAACTCGAGCATGATCAGAGCGTCGCGGTAGGTGCGGCCTCGGATTTGGTCGAGTACACGACGCACCTTCGATACAGAGCCGCGGATGAAGCGTCCGTGGGCCTGTGCGGTGATAGCCGTTGATGTAGACGAAGTCATGGCGTCAGCGGCCTCCTTTCTTGTCTTTGATGTGGCCCTTGAAGGTGCGGGTAGGAGCGAACTCCCCCAGCTTGTGTCCCACCATTTGTTCAGTGATAAACACTGGAATGTGGGACTTGCCGTTGTGAACGGCAATGGTGTGGCCGATCATCATCGGCAGGATTGTGGAAGCACGTGACCAGGTTTTGATCACGGACTTGTCGTCGTTGTCGTTCTGCTTTTCAAGCTTGCGAAGCAGGCTGTCAGCAATAAACGGTCCTTTTTTGAGTGAACGTCCCATAGCGGTTTAAGCAAGCGGCAAAGTGATGGTTGGCATCAGGAATCGCGTCCGCCACGGCTCCGCTTGGACGTCTTGCGACGTTTCCGGAGCACATATTGGTTGCTGGGTTTATTCCGCTTGCGGGTCTTAAGACCGAGGGCGGGTTTGCCCCAAGGCGTCACAGGACCGGAGCGACCGATGGGTGCTCGGCCCTCACCACCACCGTGAGGGTGGTCACAGGGGTTCATCACACTGCCTCGAACCTGAGGCCGCCGTCCGAGCCAACGGCGACGTCCGGCTTTGCCGAGGCTTGTGTTGCGAACTTCTGAGTTACCAACTTCGCCGAGGGTTGCGTAGCACTCACGCCGGACCAACCGAACCTCGGTGGAGGGCAGTTTGAGAGCGACGTAATCGCCTTCCTTGGCCATGACCTGAGCACTGGCACCAGCGGTTCGAACCATCTGTCCACCGCGACCGGCATAAAGCTCGACGCAGTGCACGCTCGAACCAAGCGGTACGGCTGAAAGCGGCATTGCGTTGCCGTTTTCGATCGGAACTTCTGGCCCAGACACGACGGTTTGGCCCACCTGAACTCCTGCTGGAGCAAGGATGTAGCGCTTTTCGCCATCGGCGTAAAAGAGCAAGGCCAATCGCGCATTGCGATGGGGGTCGTAGTGGATCGCAGCCACCTTGGCGGTTACGCCGTGCTTGTTGCGGCGGAAATCAACGAGGCGGTACAAACGCTTATGACCACCACCTCGGTGGCGACAAGTGATGACGCCTCTGTTGTTGCGGCCTTTTTTGCGGTGCTTCGACACCACAAGGCTTCTTTCCGGCTTGCGGCCGGTGACCTCACTGAAATCGGTGACAACGCGGGTGCGTGTACCGGGGGTGTAGGGGCGGAATTTACGGATTGCCATGACGATTCAGACTCCTCAGGATTCGGGGAAGAGTTGGATCGAGTTGCCCTCCGCTAGGCGCACCACTGCCTTCTTCACTTGGGCACGTTTGCCAGCGAAGCGGCCCATCCGACGGGATCGTCGAGGAGGGTTCATGGTGCTGATGCCGGTGACCTTGACATCAAAGAGCTGCTCGATGGCGGCTTTGATGTCTGGTTTAGCGGCGCGGTGGTCCACCTCGAAGGTGTACTGATTCAACTCGAGTGCACGGGTGGCCTTTTCGGTAATCAGTGGTCGGCGAATGACATCCGCCAGACGGGATTGGAAACGCTCAGTCATCTCCGTAAACCTCCTGGATGGTTGTGAGAGCGTCCTCTCCCACGACCAAAGAATTGGCGTGGAGAAGGTCGAAGACGTTGAGGTGATTCGCTGAAATCAGCTTGACCTTCTCCAGGTTGCGGACGGAGCGACGGACCATTTCGGATGGGTTCGTCAGAACGATCAACACCTTGGTGTCTGCGGCGATGCCGAGGCGTCCGAGGGCTTCCGTGATCTCACGTGTTTTTGGAGCTTCAAGGGATGTCCCGAAGTCCTTCACAACAGTGATGTCGTCGATACGAGCCATGAGCGCTGTGCGCAGGGCCGAGCGACGTTCCTTGCGATTCATCGCAAGGTTGTAACTCCGAGGCTTGGGTCCAAAAATGATGCCGCCGCCTGGACGCAGAGGAGTTCGAACAGAACCTTGCCTTGCACGGCCTGTTCCTTTCTGCTTGTAGGGCTTGCGGCCACCACCACGGACTTCTGACCGGGTGAGTGTGCTTGCAGTGCCTTGGCGCATGTGGGCCTGCTGTCGCAGGACTGCACGGTGCATCAAGTCAACTGCTGTGGCTTCTTTCGCCACTTTGAGGTCCAAGGTTGCCTTGCCAGCTTCCTTCCCCTGCCAATCGCGAACTACACAACTAGCCATCACTTACCTCCTTTGGCAGGTTTTGCGCCCACACGCACTGCTGGCTTGATGTTCAGGAGTGCGCCCGGTTTGCCAGGCACGGAACCTTTAACAACCAGAAGATTGCGATCGCTATCGACGCGCAAGATGGTCAACCCGCGGGTGGTTGTTTTCTTGCCGCCATAACGGCCAGACATCCGTTTACCCGGGTAGATCCGTCCTGGCGTGGTGCCAGCACCGATGGAGCCCGGTTGCCGGTGGTTTTTAGAACCGTGGGTCATCGGGCCGCGGCTGAAACCGTGGCGTTTCTGAAGACCTGCAAAACCGCGACCCATGGTGTCGCCGCTTACATCCACTTTTTGACCAGCTTCGAAGTCGCTGACTGTGATGGACCCACCTAACTCGAGGCCGTCGACGTTGTCGACGCGGTACTCGCGTAGGTGTCGCAGAAGATCTTCACCGGATTTGGTGAGATGGCCTTTAGAAGGCTTGTTGATCAATTTCTCGCGGGTTTCGCCGAAACCGATCTGCACCGCGGCATAGCCATCGGTGTCATCGTTTTTGAGTTGTGTGATGCGGCAGGGACCGGCCTCGATCAAAGTGACGGGGACCGCTCTGCCCTGCTCGTCGAAGAGCTGGGACATGCCCAACTTCTTCCCGAGAATGCCGATTGACATGGGGGGAGAAAGCGCCAGCGGGGACAAGCACCACCCGATTTCTCGGATAGAGCAAAAGTGCTGATCGGAGTAACGCAGTCGTGGTTCGAACGACGCCCAAGGAATGGAGGAGTTCGAATGGAGCTAGCGAACGATTCAGCGAGGCTGAGACTTGTTTGGGCAACGAATTGCTCAAAAAGTTTCTCGGCGGAATTTCAAAAAGAATTGAAAACCGCTCTGGCCTAAAGATCCGGCGCAATCGCCGAATCTGTTCTGCCGACTGGAGGCCCGGCTAGCGGACGGGCACAGAAACGCAGAACAAACAACAAACCTACATCACCACTGAAAGCGCCTTGCCGAAGTCGCCTGTTGAGCTGCCAGAATTCCGCCAGTCATGCATGCCCCCATGCCCCTGCTTCTCACCGGTCGGGGATTCCGTCGAGATCTCGAAGCCAATGGATGCCTTGCCGTCCACGCTCCCCTCGAAGGAGGTGCTGAGACGCGTCTTCTCCGTCGCCTACGCGGTGCGGGGTATCGCACACGAATGACATCGGCTCGTGGCTTGGGTGACCCAGAAGTGTTTTTAACCCAAAAGCACGGAATTCGTCCGCCTCACCTTGGTCACAACTGTGTTGGACGCGGTGCAGCCGTTGGTGAGGTTCAGCAGGTTGTCCCGCTGATCGGAGATCTCCTCGAGGGAGACGATTCAGTCGCGCTGTGGATTCTCGAGGGTCAGGTTTTGTCGCGCTCAGAGCTGTTGTCTCTTTGCGATCTTTGTAAGCGAGAACCTCGCTTACGCATCATCGTGGAGATGGGTGGAGCGCGGAGCCTCCGATGGCAGCCAATGAAAGCTCTACTAAACGCCTAGGTCCTGAGGAGTCGCTGGTTCGTGGCCGTTGGGTCAAATTAATTTGTGGTGCCAGCAACCAAGATCTTCCTGCGATTGCAGACCTGTGTGCGGTGTTCGCCACAGCGGGAGTTCATTGTGTGGATGTGGCTGCCGACCCAGCCGTTGCGCATGCGGCGCGACAGGGTCTGGATTGGGCGGAGTCGCGAACGGGTTGGCGTCCATGGCTGATGGTGAGCCTCAGCGATGGATTGGACCTTCACTTTCGCAAGGCTTGGTTCGACCCGGCAGTCTGCCCGCCTCAGTGTGAACGTCCTTGTCAGCGGGTATGTCCCGCTGAAGCCATTGGCGATCGCGGAGCTGTTAACTCCTTGCTTTGCTACGGCTGCGGACGCTGCCTGCCAGCCTGTCCCTATGGCTTGATTGAGGAACGGGATCACCGACTTGGCTTGGGGGCAGTTGCAGAGCTCTTGATCTCGATACGCCCCGACGCCATTGAGATCCATACAGCTCCCGGTCATGACGAAGGTTTCGAGACCTTGTTGCAGAGCCTTGATCAGGCATCACTTTCGTTGCGACGCCTGGCCGTGAGTTGTGGTTTGGAAGCCCATGGCATGGCAGCTGAGGAACTCGCAACAACGTTTTGGCGGCGGCATGCCCGTCTGCGATGCCGCGGTTTTAGCCCGCTGTGGCAGCTCGATGGACGGCCGATGAGCGGTGATGTGGGGGCTGGGACTGCCCGCTCTGCGGTTCAGCTTTGGAGGGCGATGCGTTCCATCGCGCCTCCTGGCCCTCTCCAGTTGGCCGGTGGTACCAACCACCACACCCTGCACTATCTCAATGGCGATGAACAACCCGCAGGGATTGCTTTCGGTGGTGTGGCACGCCGGCTCCTTCTTCCGCTCTTGAAGGAGGCCCAATTGCGAGGTGAGTCGCTAAGGGAGTGGCCTGAGGGTTTGGAGCAGGCTGTGGCATTGGCGCGCGAGTTGGTGACGCCATGGATGAATCGCCCTTGCTAAAAAGCAATGAGTGTTTGAGCTCATGGGTACGCAGCGGGTCACGGATGATCTCGATCGACTTCTCGATCTGCTGCCGCAATCGGTGCAGTTTGCGTTGTCTCTAGAAGCGAGTCATGACCAACTCCTGGAGGTGGTGCTCGATTTGGGGCGGATTCCGGAAGCGCGCTATCCAGGTCGTGTAAGCGCCTTAGGGGATCGTGCGATCACGCGAGACGATCTCGCTGTTGTGGTCGACAAATTGGGTCGGTTCGGTGCGGATAATCGCGCCGGAATTGAGCGCACCCTCCACAGAATCAGTGCCATACGAAATCGGCAGGGAGAAGTGGTTGGTCTCACATGTCGTGTCGGCCGTGCAGTGTTTGGCACCGTCGCCATGGTTCGCGACCTTCTCGACAGCGCCAAATCGTTGCTGCTGATGGGACGACCGGGGGTCGGAAAAACAACAGCATTGCGAGAAATTGCCCGAGTTCTGGCTGATGAAATGCAGCGTCGGGTTGTCGTGATCGACACCAGTAATGAGATTGCTGGTGATGGTGATATCCCCCATCCGGCGATCGGCCGGGCCCGACGGATGCAGGTCTCAAGTCCGGAACGTCAGCATCAGGTGATGATCGAGGCCGTGGAAAACCACATGCCTGAGGTCATCGTGATTGATGAAATCGGCACAGAGCTCGAAGCGATGGCAGCTCGCACCATTGCGGAGCGAGGCGTGATGCTTGTGGCGACGGCCCATGGCAACGCACTAGCCAATTTGATCAAAAACCCAACGCTGAGCGACTTGGTTGGGGGAATTCAGTCGGTCACGCTTGGGGACGACGAGGCTCGTCGTCGTCGTACGCAAAAAACCGTGTTGGAGCGTGCTGCAGAACCCACCTTTCCATTGGCGGTGGAGATGCATAGCCGGCATCGCTGGTCGATTCATGCTGATGTGGCTGCCACCGTTGATCAGCTCCTTCGTGGACAAAAACCAAGGGTTGAGCAGCGTGAACTCACCAGCGAAGGAGGGATGCGACGGTTTGAGCCAGAGGATTTAAAGGGCCCGCTGCGCCGTCCTTACGGAGCAGTTGCCTCTTCTCTTCGCTCGCCCCGCTTAGGGCCGTCATCCGAACCCAAATCACCATCGTTATCCCCTGTCGATTCGCCCCAGCCCCAGCTAATCGACGAAGCCGTGCGCACCAGTGCTCTTCAGGTGCTGTGTTGTGGGATCACACCGCAATTGGTGGAGCAGGTGATTCGACGTCATCGCTGGCCAGCTCGCCTCGTCGACGACCTTTGTGATGCTGATGTGGTCCTCAGCGTGCGGCAAGGACTCGGCCGTGCGTCTGCATTGCGTCGTCAAGCCAAAGACCAGCACGTGCCGATCTTGGTAATCAAAGCTGACACCCTTCCGCAAATCGAGCGTGCTTTAGAGCGCCTTTTGAGTCGACGAGCTTCTGCTCCTGAGCCAAATGCTGTCCTGGTTGATTTAAGCGGAAACGATGATGAGCTCGCCGGTTTAGAGGAATGCCGCCTGGCGATTGAACAGGTGGTGATGCCTCAAGGCCGACCTGTTGAGCTCGTGCCCCGAACGGAACGGGTGCGAGGTTTGCAGGCCGAATTGGTGAGCCGGTATCGCTTGCGTTGTGATGTCTTTGGGCAAGCGGAACATGGTCGACTCAGGGTGTTCCCTCCCTAAGTGGATTTGATGGATTGACGAAGGTCAACGTTGTATGGGTAACTATGTAGGCCCAGATGAGATAGCCGAAGGGCATCACATCTGTATCAATGGGCCGTCGCCAAGCGGTAAGGCAGCGGGTTTTGGTCTCGCCATTCCTAGGTTCGAATCCTAGCGGCCCAGTTTTTTCCGATATGTCGGACCGTCCTCTCGTTGTTTTCGATTTCGACGGAGTCATCGTCGACGGAATGGCCGAATATTGGTGGAGCTCCTGGCATGCCAGTTGCGCACTTGGGGCAGACGTGTCGGGTTTGACCTCGGATGTCGTGCCTGACGCATTTCGAATTCTGCGCCCTTGGGTCCACCACGGCTGGGAAATGGTGTTGCTCGCCGCTGAGCTTCCTCAGCTGGATCTGCAGCATTGGCTGAATGATTACGCCGGGCAGCAACGCCGAGCGATGGAGCGTCGTGGTTGGCAGCCCGATCAGTTGCAGCCTGCGCTCGATCAA
Organism: Synechococcus sp. BL107; assembly: GCF_000153805.1. Classification (NCBI taxonomy): domain Bacteria; kingdom Bacillati; phylum Cyanobacteriota; class Cyanophyceae; order Synechococcales; family Synechococcaceae; genus Synechococcus; species Synechococcus sp. BL107. The sequence goes on from NZ_DS022298.1 coordinate 747,189, forward strand.
ACACGACAGGAGGCGGTCCGCAGTGATCGCGCTGCATGGTTGGCGTTGCATCGCCCCTTCCCAGGCTTGGTGGAGCGGCTGCAATCCCTGGATGGTGAGGGTGTTGATTGGGCGGTTTTAACAACAAAGAGCGCAGCTTTTACGGCTGAATTGCTGGAGAGTCTCGCTTTGACGCCTTGGCGCCTGGATGGGCGAGAGGCCGGGGCGAAGCCTGATGTGTTGCGGCGCTTGCAAACCCAGCGTCGCGTCCATTCCTTCATCGAAGATCGGCGCGCAACGCTGGAAATGGTTTGCTCGACGCCTGGGCTGGAGTCTCTTCAGTGCTGGTTAGTTCGATGGGGCTATCTGAAACCCTCTGACCTCATTGGATTGCCATCTGGCATCCAGCTGATTGATTTGGTTGCTTTTGCCAAACCCCTAGCGCACTGGCCATAAGCCGTTAACGTACGTTTGTACTATCTGAGACGATTCGGCGCTTCTGTGGCATTGGGTCTCTCGTTCCTTAGCTTCAGATTGATTCCATGCCTGCTGACATGAAAACCACCGCTCCCGGTTCCGATGCTCGTTCCTCCGGAGAGCGCGATAAGGCGCTGAATTTGGTGCTCGGTCAAATCGAGCGCAACTTCGGCAAAGGCTCAATCATGCGCCTTGGTGATGCCTCCCGCATGAGGGTGGAAACCATCTCGACGGGGGCGTTGACCCTTGATTTGGCCCTCGGTGGTGGTTATCCGAAAGGACGTGTAGTTGAGATCTATGGCCCTGAAAGTTCAGGTAAAACCACGCTGACGCTCCATGCGATTGCTGAGGTTCAAAAGCGTGGCGGTGTTGCAGCGTTTGTCGATGCTGAGCATGCACTTGATCCCCATTACGCGGCATCCCTGGGCGTTGATGTTGAAAATCTTTTGGTGTCCCAGCCGGATACCGGTGAGATGGCACTGGAGATTGTTGACCAGCTCGTTCGTTCTGCTGCTGTCGACATTGTGGTGATCGACTCTGTGGCTGCCTTAACCCCTCGCTCAGAGATCGAGGGTGAGATGGGAGATGTCTCCGTTGGCAGTCAGGCGCGTCTGATGAGTCAGGCGATGCGAAAAATCACAGGAAACATCGGCAAGTCTGGTTGCACGGTGATTTTCTTGAACCAGTTGCGTTTGAAGATTGGGGTGATGTATGGAAATCCTGAGACCACCACTGGTGGTAACGCTCTGAAGTTTTATGCATCAGTTCGTCTTGATATACGGCGAATTCAAACTCTGAAAAAGGGCACAGAGGAGTTTGGAATTCGAGCCAAGGTGAAAGTGGCCAAAAATAAAGTTGCGCCTCCATTCCGTATCGCGGAATTCGATATCTTGTTCGGACGCGGCATCAGTACGCTTGGTTGTCTGCTGGATCTTGCAGAAGAAACCGGCGTGGTGGTTCGTAAAGGTGCTTGGTACAGCTACGAAGGCGACAACATTGGCCAAGGTCGCGACAACACCATCGTTTGGATGGAACAGAACCCCGAAGCTGCAACCACGATTGAAACGTTGGTGCGTCAAAAGCTCAGTGAGGGCACTGAAGTCACCGCTAATACGGTGAAGTCTTTGGCGCCAGCTGGGGCAAAGGCTGCATCGGATAAGCCGGTCGAAACGAAAGGAGCCAACGCTGCTGCTTAAGTTCGTTTAAGCCGTTTGAGCCATTGGTGCCGCGATGGCGCCTTGGCTCATTTGTACGAGGTCGGCCATTCGTTGGAGCTCATGGATGGCCTCTGCTCCTTCCAGCTTGACGAGCTCCCTTCCATTCCTGGACTCAACCCAGCTAATGCCGAAATCGGAAACCAGGAAGCGCACCATGTGCCCCTCTCCAATCTCTGCAACAAAGGAGGCTCCATGGCCATCTCGGCCATCCCCGCATGAATAACAAGTGGCGTTAGTTCCAGTGCTTTTCAGGCTTTTCGTTAATGCCTGAAGACTCATAACTAGATCCTGTACAACGGACTTGTAATGCTCCGCAAGCCGAGGAAACATGGCCGAGTCTTAAGTAGACTCAATCCTAAAGGTTTTCTTTTGATTCGTGGTTGATGGGGCGGCTGCTCCGGTGCAGCAGGTGGTCAGGGCATGTCTGACAGCGTCCACCATCCAGCCGCTGGTCCGATAAAGCGCACCGTGATCCAAAGAAGCACCATGGCACCAATGCCAAACCATGCCCCCCGCGTGGTGACGGCCACGAATTGTTGAGTCTGATTTTTTGTGAGTGGTAACCAAGGCACAACCCTTGGAGAGGTGTCCACGGGTTTCGAGTTTTTTTTGGGCTGACGTGGGGGTAAGCCCTGAACAGCGCGGCGACGAGCTTCTCCCATTCACGGTTTTAGTGATGATTGGAGGTTAAAGACGGATGCCGTGGTTGGCTGAATCCAGACGAGTCATTAGTCCGGGAGTAGGCGTTGCAATGGTCTCCATGGCTCCAGTTGCTTCAGCACTTGATCACCCCAAGATCGCCCACGGAGCCGTCCATCAAGGACGGCTAAACGTCCGCCAGCCCTGCGAAGTGGCGCGATGGCGCCGGGTATCAGGCTGAGGGCTTCGGGTAGAAGCAATGTGCGAAACCAGTCTTCGCCGCGTCGCTTTAACCGTTCCACCCGCGAGGCTGTTAAGGGTGAACTGAGGCTGGCGATTGGTAGCAGCGCCACGATCAACTGTTCTGGGGCAGGAACCTGTTCGTGGTGCTGCAGCCACCAGTGCCAATGGGCGCTAATGACACCGTTGCTTTCTGGAGCTGTGGATTCTTCAACAACCCGCCGCCCAAACTCTGCTGCAAGGGCACTGGTGAGTTGTCGTCGTAATTGTTGGTCGTCGACCAGAACAATGGTGAGACCCGTTCGGCCCAGGATTAGGCGTCGACTTTGTTCCAGCAGGTGCTGGGCATAAACCTCTGTGTTGGGTAAAGGCTGCCGGCGAGGGGCGTACAGCGGTAATGGTTCTTCTAGCTCTTGCTCCCTCAACTTGGCTGTCACTGTGATTGAGACGTTGGCTTGAGTGAGTTCGTGCTCGATTCGAGAGCATTCCCCCGATTCGCTCAGCATTAAAACGGGTCGATTTTTGAGCAAACCACTGAGCAATTGCAGTGGCTCAAGGGGTTCGAGCTGCCAAGTCCACTGCAGGAGGCGATGGTCGAGTTCTGCCCATTCAGCCCACTGGACAGGATCTGTTGCGAGCAGGGCCGTCCAGGGCTCTGGACAAGGCTCGATGAGATGAAGGAGATCGCGCAGTGATTGGCAGGCTCCGCCTTGTAAACGGATGCAATCGTCGGCCCTCGCTGCTTCTTGGAACACCTGCCGACTGAGTCGTTCATGCAAATCAAGGAGGGCCTGGTCCGTCACCGGATGCGCTTGGCGTAGCCGTTCCCAATCGTGGTGATCAATCCTGATGGCCAAACTTCGGCGTAGGCGATCACTCAGTTGATCTGCATCGGGAATGAGTAACTGTCGCTCACCCAAAAGATTGTTTTGATGAACTGCAATCAGTTCATCGGTATTCAGGATCCAAAGCTGCTGGCCAGGTGGGGGGGTGAGCCCTTGCCAGCAGGGCAGTTGCAATCCTTGTTCTTTGAGTCGGGGAAGTTCGAGTTGTAGCAGCCATTTGCGCTGGGCCGTCGTTAAAACAATGGCTGCAGCACCTGGGTTCAGACATAACGGCACCATTACACCCAGCCACCAGCGTTCCCCGCTGCTTGGGGGCAGTTGCAACAGCGTGGTGTCGCGCCGCCGCAAACTTCGTCCTACGAGACGACTCAGCGTTAAGTGGTGGGGCCAGTCGGATTCTTCCTGCCTCAGCAGGGTCTTAAGCCGGTGGTGGGCCTGGGCTTCCAGCATTGGGAAACCATAAGCAGCGTTGTTGCGCCAGATGGCTCATTGCGAGCCATCGATCAACATGGCGTTACGAGCGATCGAGCCTGATGGCGAGGGAAACAAAACGCGTTGGCATCGTTGGACTAGGGCTCATCGGAGGATCGTTGGGCTTGGATCTGCAGGCTGATGGTTGGGATGTACAGGGATTGGTCCATCGTTCAGCGACGGCTGAACGGGCGAAAGAGCGCGGTTTGGTGTCGGATGTGAGTACGGATCCCGCCTGTTTGGACGGCTGCGATTTGGTGATCTTGGCGTTGCCAATTCCCCTTTTGCTGCATCCCGAGCCCTCGTTGCTTGAGGCGTTGCCAGCAGAGGCGGTGATTACGGATGTGGGATCGGTGAAACAGCCAGTGCTGGAGGCCTGGCGAGGACGTCATCCTCGATTTGTGGCCAGCCATCCAATGGCGGGAACGGCGTTGGCGGGTGTCGAGGCAGGGATCAAAGGTTTGTTTCGAGGCCGTCCTTGGATTGCCACTCCAGAACCAAAAACGGATCCATCGGCTTTAGCGATGGTCCAGTCCCTCGCCCTCAGCCTGGGGAGTCATTGGTTGACGGCTGCCGCTGCACAACATGACCAGGCGGTGGCTCTGATCTCCCATATGCCCGTTTTGGTGAGTGCGGCACTGTTACGGGCCGTTGGAGATGAGCGTGATCCAGAGATTCGACGCTTAGCGCTTGTTTTGGCGTCTAGTGGATTTGCCGACACCACGAGGGTTGGTGGTGGAAATCCCGACCTCGGTGTGGCGATGGCTTCGACGAATCGTGAGGCCTTGCTTCGGAGCCTCGCGGCGTATCGATGGAGTCTTGAACAGCTTGAGGATGCTGTGTTGCAGGAGAACTGGCCTCAGCTGCAGATCGAATTGAAGAGAACCCAGGCGTTGCGGCCGGGATTTCTGGATATGCCAGCTGGTGTCAACGACTGAAACTCAGTTGAAGCCCCCGACGCTCCATCAGCTGCCTGCAGGCATTCAGTGCGGAGAGAGTTACACCAGCAGTGCCTTCTCCGGGGTAGAGACTGTCGCCGCATAACCACAGCCCTGGCAAGGGAGTGCGGCCTGCGAGGCCAAAGGGGCCAAACCGGCTTGGGTGCTGTCCGAGGCCACCCACCATGCCGCGGGGCCGTCCGGTCCAGCCGGCGAAGCCGCGCGGTGTGGCCAACTCCGTATGGAGCCAATCGTCATCGCTGAGGCCGAGCCATGCGTTGAGTTCATGTTTCATCGCCTTCAGCCGTTCTGTTTTTCTGCTCTGGTAGGCGGATTCATCAAGCTCACACCAGTCGGCCGTTGGTGTGAACACGCTGGCGATCAAGGTGGCTTCCCCGATGGGGGCGCGGCCATCGCCTTCTCTGCTGATCGAAACAAACAACGAACCGGGGTTTTCCGTGCCCCGTTGAAGATGGCCTGGACAGTCGGTTGGCAGAGCACTCCGTTGGACAACGCCGTACAGCACTAGGGCTCCACTGGGTTCCGGCAGGGTTGTGAGCCGTTGCCGGTAACGATCAGGTGTGGCGTCTGCTGGTAACAAGTCCAATAAACATTGCGGTGGGAGGCTGCAGATCACGTCACTCGCATGCCATGTCTGTGATGGCGCGTCAGCCCCTGCCGTTGAGACGGTCCAGCCTTCTTTCGAAGGATGCATTGCATGGACGCGATGACGGAGTCGGATCTCCCCCCCAGCAGCTTCGATGGCCTGAGAGAGCTGTGCACTGAGCACTTGCATTGACCCCTGAAGATGCCAAAGCCCAAGTGGGGCTTGAGCCATTTGTAGAACAGTGGCGCCGTAAAGAGCTGCCGTGCGATCTGCGGGCTCCTGGGAATAGAGCTTGAGTTGTAGATCTAAAAAACGACGCAGTCGCTTGTCGTTTTGGCAGCCACAGAGCTGCAGGAGATTGGCGATTGAGAACGTTGTGAACAGTCCTGATGCCAACGTCTCAGGCCGTAAGGCTGAGACCAGCGTGCTGAGGTCCCACCAAGATCTGGGTGTGACGACAGGATCACGCCCGGCGAATGCCCAGTTGCTGTTGTGTAGCAGTTCGCAGAGTTGCCAAAACCGTTCGCTGCCAGGGAACTGACGAACTCGTTCTTCAGCCCACTGCGTTGGGTCGTGCCAAAGACTGATGGGTTCTGAACCATCGCCAAGGTCGACGACACAGCCTGGATCGAGCAAGCTCGCTTTGGGTAGAGCTAACCCAAGATGCTGAAGGACTCTTGCGTGGCTCCCACCGGGTTCGAGGCCTGCCACTTGGGTGGCACCAACATCAAAAATCCAAGGGCCGCGGCGAAAGGTGCCAGCGCAGCCTCCTGCTTGGCGATGGGCCTCAAATAAGGTCACCGCTACTCCGTCGTGGGCCAGTAGGGCGGCTGCAGTGAGGCCTGCGATGCCACCACCGATCACAATCACGCGGTGTTTCGTCAAGACCGTGTACTGATTAGAGCCATGCTGGCAACAACAGCGGCAGTTTGAGGATGAATATTGGTCTCCGGGACGATCTCGTCGCGGCGGATGGACCTCTCGTGGGACTCAAGATCACCGATGTTTCGCCGGTGGGAGGAGGCTGTATTCATCAGGCCTGGCAGCTCAGGCTGAGCGATGGTCGTCAATTGTTTGCCAAAACCGGTTCTGCTGATGCCTTCGATCTGTTCGATGTGGAGGCTGAGGCGCTGACGGCTCTCGGTCAATACGTGGATTCAGATGTCTTGGTTGTTCCTCAGCCTTTGTCCTTGGTTCAGTTGCCCCATGGTGCTGTTTTGCTGCTGCCATGGTTGCCATTGGGAGGAGGGGATCAGCAGTCCCTTGGACGTGGCCTAGCTCTCCTGCATCAGGCTTCACGTGAACAGAACCCCCAGCGTTTTGGATGGCACCGAGATGGGTATATCGGCGCAGGACCGCAGCCGGGGGGGTGGCGGATGCGTTGGGGAGATGCCTTCGCTGATCTACGCCTTCGACCGCAACTGAAATTGTGCAACCGGTTGGGAATGAGTCTTGCTGAGGAGGAGGCCTTCTTGGAGGGTGTGGCGGATCGACTCAATCGGCGAGAAGTGATTCCGACCTTGGTCCATGGAGATCTTTGGGGGGGCAACGCAAGTTCATTGATCGATGGCCGCGGCTCGGTTTACGACCCAGCATCTTGGTGGGCAGACGCAGAGGTCGATCTGGCGATGACCCATCTCTTTGGTGGATTTCGAGAAGACTTCTACTGTTCTTATGACGACATCTTGCCCCCGATACCAGGCGCGCAAGAGCGTTTAGAGATCTACAACCTTTACCACTTGTTAAACCATGCCAATTTATTTGGCGGTGGGTATCTCAACCAAAGCCGAGCTTGTCTTCGTCGACTAGCCCGGCAAATGTCCTCTTGATGGATCAGCCCAAATATTCCTGACGGATGGTTTGAACACGTTGGAGAAGAGCACTGCGTTTGTCGCTAGTGGCGAGATTTTTCCAGCTCCATTGGCCCACAACAACAACGCCCAATAGCTCAAGCAAACCGGGCACAACTGGTAGCAGATTGATCGTGTCGAGGATTCCTTTAATCAGAATCTGAGCAACGATCACGGCTGCAAAAATCCCAACGATTTTGCCGATGCGACCCATCTGATTCCAATCAACCTGGTCGAGGGTCTGATTCACCTTCCCCAAAACATCGCTGTAGCGATCAGCAAATGAAGTGGTCTCTTCACTCGATGATGCGGTTGCGCCGACGTCGGGTGTCAAGGTGTTGCCGGTGGCGTCATCCTTCACTTCGGTGGTGGCGTCACTCATGGGGTCGGTGAAATTCTTAACTCATTCAGCTGAGCGTATCGGTGAGGAGCCCTTTGCGCCATCACTCTTAGGCTTCGATCTCCAATGCCTCACTGTTCTCCAGCGTTCGTTACTGGCGGTGGCCCCCCAAGAAGGATGCGGTTTGCTCCTCGGAACAGGTCTGCGAACCTCACGGCTGAGGCTCGTAACGCTTTGGCCTACCTGCAATGCATGGGGCAAATCAGACTGGGTGAGTGATGCTTTAGGAGATCGTGAGACCCGATTTGCGCTGGATCCCAGGGAACAAATTGCAGCGCAGCGATGGGCCAGGTTGCATGGCTTGCAGGTCTTGGGTGTCTGCCATTCCCACCCCAAAACGGCACCAGAACCGTCAATTTGGGATTGTGATTGGGCGGAACCCAATCAGTTGATGCTGATTTTGTCTGGCATGCGAAAGCTGCGTGCCTGGTGGTTGGGTGCTGATCGGGTTCCCCTCGAAATCCCGATTGAGATCTGGGAAAATCCCATCCATGCAGCCAAGTCATCCCACCCCACAGCAGACCCTGTCCTCTGATGAGCGGGGGCGCTATGCCCGACAGCTCATTCTTCCGGAAGTCGGACTTGCCGGACAGGAGCGTCTCAAGGCCGCAGCAGTGCTCTGTGTTGGCGCAGGGGGCTTGGGCTCTCCCCTTCTTTTGTATCTAGCTGCAGCGGGGATTGGTCGCATTGGCATCGTTGACGGAGATGCTGTTGAGCTCTCAAACCTGCAGCGTCAAGTCATTCATCGCTCCGATGCGGTGGGTCGCTCCAAGGCCAGGTCTGCTGCCAAAAGTCTTCAGGCGTTGAACCTTCATTGCCAGGTTGATGTGCACGACATGATGCTTGATATGAGCAACGTCATGGATCTAATCGCGGACTACGACGTTGTCTGCGACGGCACCGACAATTTTGCTAGTCGATACTTAATTAATGACGCCTGTGTGTTGTCAGACAAGCCACTGATTTATGGCTCTGTTCAACGCTTTGAAGGTCAGGTCACTGTTTTCAATTGCAATCCTGAAAGTCCTAACTTCCGCGATTTGTTGCCTGTTCCTCCTTCGCCTGGTGCGATCCCCTCGTGCTCAGAGGCAGGGGTGATGGGTGTGATGCCGGGTTTGATTGGCCTACTTCAGGCCACTGAAACGATCAAGTTAATCACTGGCATTGGTCGTTGCCTCGATGGCCGTTTGCTGGTGGTGGATGCTCTATCCATGCGCTTTCGAGAACTCACGCTGCGGCGTGATTCTGGTCGTGCTCCGATCAAGGACCTGATTGACTATTCGCAGTTCTGTGGTGCAGCCACAACAGAGATGGATTCTTTTGCGATGGAAACGATCAGTGTTACTGAGCTCAAAGCTCTTCTCGATGGAGATGCTGGTGATTTGGCGCTTGTTGATGTTCGCAATCCTGCTGAAGCAGAGATTGTGGTGATCCCTTCTGCGGTACTTATTCCACTCTCCAAGATTGAAAGCGGAGAGGCGATTGAGCAGGTCCGCTCCCTGGCAGAAGGGCGCCGTCTCTTTGTGCACTGCAAGTTAGGGATGCGTTCGGCGAAAGCCGCTCAACTCCTTGCTGAGCATGGAATCTTGGCAACAAACGTGACAGGAGGTATCGATGCCTGGGCTCAAGAGGTTGATCCAATGTTGCCCCGTTACTAATAATCTTGTTCTTTAAAATATTGAGGATTTGATTCAAATTTAGGTTTTTACCTGGTCTTGCAAAATACGCTCTTCTTGATATTCGTGGCGATCAAATGCAGTGCCTTTGTATTTGAGTGATGGAGTAATTTTATTATAAATATTACTTCCATCTAATAAAGTAGAGAGAAATTTTGAATGCAAGGTTTGTCGTGCTGTGCTGGGAGATAGCCCAACACATGAAGAAGTTGATGCAGTAGTTGCTTATGGTTTAGAACAGTATCGAATTGACTTTCTGCACTGCCGCTGAAAAAACTAACATGTTCATTTGTTGAGAGATCATCGTCACAACTCCCTCCAGGATTGCAGCGAAAATAAAGAAGCCTAAAAATCAGCAAAAACAAAACTTGATGAATCTATAAGACCAATTATTGCGAGATAGTCTAAATACTTAAGTAATGAAAATAACTTTGAATTCATGGCTTAATTTGTTGCAGACTTGATATTGTATTAGGAGCAAAGCCTTGGTAAAAGAAGTTCAACCGTTTGCTTTTTACCACGCCTCGGAGCGACGCAGACAGGCGGAAGCCTTTTTAGAGAATGTAAAAAGCGATTGTAGGTTGCGCCATCGAATCAGCATTGCAAATAGCGATAACGAATTAGTGAAGATCGCCGAGGAGGCGGGATACCACGTGTCTTCAGCAGATATTTGGTTGTATCAAGACCGCACTTTTAAAAGAAAGGCTGGCATTCGAGGATGGTATTCCAATTAATATGAATCAGAAATCCTACGCCGCTGCACTTCAGCTTATTCGTTTGATGGAATTCGACGAAAGTTTGGCTGCTGCCGCAGAACCATTCAATTGGTATCATAATCTAATACATCAAATGTCAGACTATGAGGAGAATAATTTCAATCGATCACAGCTTATCAAGCAGTTAGTGAATCAACCCGAGCAATGCAGTTGTCTTGTAGATGCATTTTTTAAGATCTGCATTCTTGATGGATTTAGTTTTAATTGTGTTGGAACTTTTAAGGATTTAAGCCTGGCCATAGATTGCTATGTCAGCAATATTTTTAACTTGGATGATGCAGGTATTCACGTAGAGTTTCTTCGGTCTGACCAGGAGGATGGCGATTTTATTTGTATTACTTCTCATGTATTTTCAAAAGAAATTAGCCGAGAAGGATATAATAGTCATCAATTTTAAATGAAGTATTTTCGCCTTCTAATTGTCTTTTATTTGGCTTGTTAATTCTAGTATCGAGTATCATTCAAGCTTGTAAAAATCCCAGCAAAATCTTTTAAATGTCTTGAGCCTTTTGTGTAGGTATAGAGATCCAGAGGGGCAAGCAGTTCCACTGTTCCCGCCAGCTGGAAATATCTGATTGGCACGAACTGATATCGCAATAACGGAGATTGCACTTGCCAGGGCGGCTCTCTGCATCTGGTTGCATGCTTGCGCTATGTAGTGCCCTTGCTAGTATTGCATGCAAGAAATGCACCATATCTAGTGCTCCGTGCTCTACTTGCTGCTGTTGTTTGTGCCTCTGTATGGCTTCTTGACAATCCAGAGAAGTGTTGTTTCCCATCAACAACATCAGCGCACACAACAGCAGTAGCTGGCTGGTGAAGTTGGAGCTATTTCCCTGGCCAATGCATTATCTATTCCTGCTGATGATGTAATCCATTCCTATAACTGGGCTTGCAGCGCAGCGTTAGATCGTTCCTGCTGCTGTCGACTTGCAGGCTAAGTCTTAATGTCTATCAATGTTAGATCCAGCCTATTTAAGTCATTCGTCTAGCTAGCTATCTTTTGCATGTTGGATTCATTTTTTTGTTCTGACCGCCCTTTATTTCGCTAATAATCCACTCCTCGCTTGAGATCGACACCTTGTTCGGCGTAGTGTTTGTGGCACACCATCTCAGAGTGGATGCTGGCGAGATCAAAGTAGGCGGGCTGGTTCTTGCAGCGTCCTGTGATGATTACCTCGGTTTCGGCCGGTTTTCGCAGCAGCGTTTGCATAATCGGTTCCACCGGTAAAAGCTCTAGATCAACGGTGGGGTTGAGTTCATCCAAAATCACGGTCTTGTAGAGACCACTGGAAATGGCGGCACGGGCGATTTCCCAGGCCCGTTCGGCTTCCACGTAGTCGATGGGTTCCTGTTGCCCGCGCCAGACGATGGCATCGCGGCCCGATCGCAGATGGTCGACCAAGTGGGGGTAGCTCTCACGAAGTGCCGCAATGGCTGCATCCTCGGTGTAGCCGGTTCCCCCCTTTAGCCACTGCAGGATTAGAACGCGATGGCTCTTGTCTTGGCTGATGCCCCGACCGATGGCCTGAAGTGCTTTGCCTAAGGCACTGGTGGATTTGCCTTTGCCTTCTCCGGTGTAGATCTCGATCCCACTGTTAACGCTGAGGGGAATCACCCTGTCGCCCTCCATGCCGGGGCGGCGATGGGCCCGCATTTCTGAGTGAAGATCGGCACCCTGTACGAGCGCTGAAGGGGCGGCCCGTCCGGTCACGATGATTTCCATCCCTTCCGGTCGGTTGCTCAGGGTGCGCACCACATCATCGATATCCAGCAAACCGAGCTCCAGCACGGGATTGAGTTCGTCGAGCACCACCACTGAATAGAGAGCGCTAGCAATGGCTCCCTTGGCAATCACCCAGCCCCGTTGGGCTTCATCGCGATCGAAACGGGTGGATTCTTCGGCGGTGAAGTGGTCGGCTCGGCCCGTCCGTAGGTGGTCGATTAAGTGCGGGAAACCCTGTTGCAGCGCTTCAATGGCGGCATCTTCGTCATAGGCCCGTCCGGGCCCTTTCAGAAACCGAAGCAGCAGAACACGGGTTCGACGCTGTTCGCAGATTCCCAGGCCGATGGTGCGCAGGACGACGCCGAGTGCTGCTTGGCTTTTGCCTTTGCCCTCACCGTCGTAGATGTGCAGCTGACCATGGCTGCGTTCGCGGCTATCTGCGGCAGTGACAATGCCGATGCTTCGGGGCATGGTGCCGGCTCTTACCGTTGGAGCCTAACGACATCGCCCCGTTTCATCTGCTGATGTTCCAGTTGCAGGAGTTATTGCCGAAAAAGCAGGAGCAGCAGCTAGCAGACCTCCGCCAATGGATGGAGGTGTCTTCGTCGCTTTGCATCGCCTATTCAGGTGGGGTCGACAGCACTCTTGTTGCGGCGATTGCCTACGAGTGCAAAGGCGAATCTGCTGTTGCGGTAACAGGCGTGTCTCCGGCGTTGGCGCCCCACCTTCTGCAAGAAGCACGTCATCAGGCCGGTTGGATTGGGATCCGTCATCAGGAGCTGCCCACGGCGGAACTTGAGGATCCCGCCTACAGCAGCAACCCTGTGGATCGCTGCTTTGCCTGCAAACGGGAATTGCACCGACACCTCAAACCGATTGCAACAGCAGCTGGGGATGCCTTGGTGATTGATGGCGTGAATTTGGACGATCTCGGCGATCACAGACCAGGAATTGATGCAGCGCGTCAGGCCGGAGTGCGCTCTCCGCTTGCTGAATTGAAGATTGACAAGGCCACGATTCGTCAGCTATCCCGTGCCCTTGGGTTCCCCTGGTGGGATAAGCCGGCTCAACCGTGTTTGTCGTCTCGTTTCCCCTATGGCGAAGGGATTACGGCGGAACGTCTCAACCAGGTGGGACAAGCCGAAGCTTGGTTGATTGCTCGGGGGTTTCAACGTGTGCGCGTCCGCAGCCATGGGCTTGCTGCACGGATTGAAGTCCCAGAGGAACAGATCAGTGCCGTGTTGGCGTTGTCATCGACCGATGGGCTTGTGGCATTTTTTCAATCCCTGGGTTTCACCTCGGTGAGCTTGGACCTCGAGGGACTCGTGAGCGGAAAGCTGAATCGAAAGCATGGGTCCGATAACAACCGTCGCTTAGAACAGGTTGTTATCGGCGATGGCTGAACCCAGGTTCAAAGGGTGATCGACACCGCAGACGGCTCGCGAACTCCTGTTGCGATGTCCGCAGGCGTTTCCCTGAGAAAGCTTTTTAGGGCATGACGCTTGGCCAGCAAGGCCTCACACAGCACAGCACAAGCCTGTTCGGGCATGGTGTGGTCACCACAGGTGAACACGTCAACGGCTGCGTACCCAGATTCAGGCCAGGTGTGGATGGAAATGTGGGACTCAGCCAGTAAGGCCAATCCAGTCACCCCTTGGGGCTCGAATCGATGGGTGATCAAATTGAGCAGCGTGGCACCAGCACGTTTTGCTGCAGTTGTGATGGTGGTCCGCAAAAAAGATTCGTCGTTGAGCCGGCTGGGATCACATTCATACAGCTCGAGAATGCAATGTTTGCCCACCATGTCGGTGGCTTGAAGGGCGGTGTCCCCCCATCCCGGGTGGGGATGCAGGGCAGACAAGCTCTGCTCCATCAGGCGAAAATTGAAAAACAGGTGACGAGACTATCCGACGTTCATTCCTTCTTTGAGTTCATTTTCCCCAAGAATCTGAGCCTCCTGACGCCAGCCCTCGTGAAAACCATCGAGATGGGTGGCACTAATCAGGCATTGGTGGTCATTCCCAACGGCCTCCAAGAGAAGTTGTTGACGGATTGGATCGAGTTCGGCGAGCACGTCATCAAGGAGCAAGAGCGGCGGTTCCCCACAAAGTTCCTTGACTAGCTCTAGTTCGGCGAGCTTCAGGCCTAGGACCAGTGAACGCTGCTGACCTGCGGACCCAAAGCGACGGGCGGGGCTTTCGCCGAGCACCATGTTGATCTCATCGCGATGCGGTCCGACGCGGCAGTTCCCGAGACGTTCTTCGTCCTCCCGTTGGTTGCGTAGTTGTTCTTCAATTGCCAACCGCCAGGGTTCTTCGGCTTCCTCCCCATCCAGTCGACTTCCCGGTTGATAGCGAAGCTCTAGACGTTCTTTCCCGCTGCTGAGATGCGATTGCCAACGCTGGGCAATCGGTTCAAGGCGGTGCAAGGCCCGGCGTCGGCGTCGATGGATGCGGGTGCTGATCAGGGCCATTTGAACGTCGAAGGCATCGAGGAGCCCACTGCGTTCTGCAGTGTTTTGTCGGTGGCTACGCCACAGCTGACTTCTTTGCCGAAGTAAGCGGGTATATCGGCTGATCAGATCCGCATAGACAGGTTCCAGTTGCAGCACCACCCGGTCGAGCCATTGGCGGCGTAGGGCTGGTTCGCCCCGCACGAGGTCTAGATCAAGGGCACTAAAGCCGATACAGCGCAGGGGGCCAATCAGATCCAGTTGCCGATCCAGCACTTTGCCGTTGCGTCGAGCTTGGCGGCCCCCACGCCGACGTAATTCGAGTTCCAAGCGGTCGCCATCCCCCACGTCTGCACGCAGCAGAGCGAGTGGGCGATCCCATTGGATGAGGTCGCGATCCTGGCTGCAGCGATGGGAGCGCAGGCTGCCCAGTAGCTCCACGGCTTCAAGCAGATTGGATTTCCCGATCCCGTTGGGACCAATCACAAGCAAACGCGACTCGGTCAGCTCCAACTGCAGAACGGAGTGGTTCCGGAACCCCTGCAATTGGAGCTTGTGAAGCCGGATGGGTGATCGGGCGGTGCTTGGTTAAGGTACCTGTTAAGGACCGGTCTGTAGGCCGATCTTCTGCTGCGGCATCCAGCCGATCAGTGGGCATGTAGCTCAGTTGGATAGAGCATCAGATTCCGGTTCTGAGGGTCGGGGGTTCGAGTCCCTCCATGCTCGTGTTTATCCGTTGCGACTTAGTTCAGCCTGAGTCCCATCGCTCGAATTCCATTCGGATCAATCACAAATCCGTTGCCGCGCAATGCTTCGAGGGCTGATTGTGGTGCAGATACCGACAGGCTGCATCCCGGCAGATCGCGGCGCAGGATGTGAAGAGCTCGATGCACAACAACGGCGTAGATATCGGCTTGATCAGGGCCTGGCCGTGCTGCGAGGTTCCAAAGATTGGCGTTCAGGGCTAGGTCGCTCGTGGCTCGAACGAATCCGACGAGTTCGTCCCCCGCTTCTTCAAAAATGCTGATCTGCCAAAGGCTGCGCTCTAGCGCGAGGGGCCACCGTTGTTCATCGTGGGTGGTCTCTTGACACGATTCAAGCAGCCGATTGATGGCGGCTGGGCTTGGGGTCGTAGTGGTGTCGAGCCTGTATCCGCTTGGCAGTTTGGGGACGGCAGGCTGTTGAAGGAAGGGAAGCAAGGTTCAGCCGGTGTTGCGCATGCCAGCAGCGATGCCATTCAGGGTGAGTAGGGCTCCTCGGAGCAGCTCACTACGGCTGTAAGTGCGGGTGTCTTCGGGTGCTCCTGGACTTTCACTCATCGGCGGTTGACGATTTTGATCCCGTAGCCGTTTCAGCAGCGCAACCTGGAGAAATCCCAGGGGCACGATGGTGCGATTCCGGAGGTCCACGGAAAGCTGCAATCCCTGATCGGCTCCGAGTAACCGTGGTTGTCCAGTGATCTCCAAGACCAGTTTGCGCGTTAAGGCGTATTCCGTCGAAATCACAGCAAAGATTGCCTCAAAGGCCTCACGTTGCTCTGGTTTGCCCAGGCTGTTCATGTAGTGATGCGCCAAGTCGAGATCCACTTTGGAGAGGGTCATCTCCACCTTGGAAATGAGGGTTCGGAAAAATGGCCAGCGCTGGTGCAGTCGCCGTAAAAGATCGAGTTGCTCTGGGTCTGCTTTCACCTCTTCGGCTAAGGCTGTGCCGAAGCCAAACCAACTCGGGAGCAAAAACCGGCTTTGTGTCCAGCCAAAGACCCAAGGGATTGCCCGCAAGCTCGACAGATCTTTGGCTCCAGTTTTGCGTCGGGCGGGTCGACTGGAGATTTGCAGCTTGCTGATCTCCTCAATCGGTGTCACCTGCTGGAAGAAAGCCACCAGGTCGGGGTTGTCATGCACCAAGGCGCGGTAATGCTCACGGGAGCGTGCAGAGAGCCGACTCATCAGTTGGTTCCAGCTCGGTGTGGCATCGAGCTGATTGGTCACCAAGCTGTTCTGTACAACGGCTGTGGTTACCGTTTCAAGGTTGTAAAGGGCAAGCTCCGGCAGGCTGTACTTCGAAGCCAGCACCTCCCCTTGCTCGGTGATTTTGATGCGACCCTGAAGGGTTCCACTGGGCTGGGCCAGGATGGCCTGATATGCCGGTCCACCGCCACGGCTCACGGAACCGCCGCGACCATGAAACAGGCGAAGGGCAACGCCCTGTCGACTGGATAGGTCTTGGAGGGCAAGTTGGGCTTGGTGGATCTCCCAGTTGCTCGAGAGGAAGCCTGAGTCTTTATTGCTGTCGGAGTAGCCAAGCATGAGCTCCTGTAGGGGCTGGCCTTGGATCCCCACCATCGGGAGTAGGTCGCGATAAAGGGGTGTATTGAACAGCTCGTCCATGACGGCTGGTGCACGTTGTAGATCTTCCACCGTTTCGAACAGTGGCACCACCAGCAGGGACGCTTTGCGGGCGGCTGGATCAACCAATCCCGCTTCCTTCGCGAGCAATAACACCTCCAAGAGATCGGAGGCCGTGTGGCTCATCGAGATCACATAGGAGTGGCAGATCCGCTGGCCGAATTCCTCTTGCAGTCGATGCAACATGCGGAAAACGGCCATGGTCTCCGCGGTGGTCTCTGACCAGCGAACTGCCGTAGGAATTAACGGACGGCGGGTACGGAGCTCTTCGATCAACCAGGCCACACGCGTGGACTCTTCCATCTCGCCGTAGGGCTGTGGCAACTCGAGAAAACGCGTGAGTTCATCAATTGCATCGCTATGGCGGGTGCTCTCCTGACGGATATCGAGACTGGCTAGTGAGAAACCAAAGATATGGACTTGATGCAGCAGGGTGTCGAGCTGTTCACAGGTGAGCTCGGTGCCGATCAAGCTGTTGCGGATCAGTTCCAAGTCGTTTCGGAATTGATCGACGGAGGTGTAATGGAGCGCCTCTGAGCCAGGCGGTCCATCGGTTGGAATGGCATCTTTCGGACTCTTCCACCCCGCATCTGAAAGCTGATCGTTGCGCTTCAGCGTGCGTTCCAAGCGTTCGAGGATGTAGCTCAGCTTCAGTCGGTAAGGCTCGAGTCGGTAACGCGCCGCGCGTCGTTCATAGATCTCTGGGAAGCGCAGCCGGTCCATTTCTAAGGACTCCAGCAACGCAGGAGCAACCTGGCTCCACTGCATTGAAATGCTCAGCTGATTGCGAAGTGCCTGCACCGAGCTGATGTACAGCTCAAGCATGAGCTGACGCTGATAACAAGCGGTGCGCCAAGTGATCTCTGTTGTGACGGAGGGATTGCCATCCCGATCGGAACCAACCCAAGATCCAAAGGTGCAGAACGAAGCCTGCGGAACCTGTACATCGGGGTAGTGGCGGTGAAGTGATGATGTGAGCCGTCGCCGCAGTTGGGGCATGGCTTCGAACAGCACTTGCTGGAAGTAATGAAGGGTTGAATCCACTTCATCGAGAACCGTTGGCTTGAACTGATGCAGCTCATCGGTCCGCCACCAAAGCCGAATTTCCTCTTCGAGTTGTTGACGCAAGTCGTCCTTGACTTGAAGCGCCATGGGCGAGTCGGACTGCAGTTGTTGGAGAAGATTGGCGACCCGTCGCTGCTTATGGCGGACGGTATGGCGAACAATCTCTGTGGGATGGGCGGTAAAGACCAGTCGAATATCCAGCTCCTGAAGCAGGGCTTCAACTTGGGCTGGCGGCACGTTCATGCGCCGGAGTCGCTCGAAGACTTCGCCGAATGTGGCGGGGTCGGTTTGGCTCGCCAATGGGGGAGCAAAGGGGTCAAAGGCCTCCCGGCGGCCTCCGTCCTCCGATTTCCGGGGACTGAGGCTGTCGAGGTAGCTGTCTTCCTCGATGCGTTGTTCGAGGATGTTGATCAGCTGGAAGTAAAGCGAGAAAGCTCTCGCGGCTGCAATCGCTTCTGAAAGATCCATGGCACGGATCAATTCAACAATCGCTTCGCTTGTACTTTTCCCGTCTCGCCCCTCCAGGGCGACGGGATCACTCAGCTGTTTTAACCGCAGTAAGCGATCACTTTGTTCCGGCGGACACTCGCTGCGCAGAACCGTCTGCCAAAGGTCTTCCACCAACACCAAACGGTTCTGGAGCAATCGTCCGGCACCGGGAGTCACACCGCTCTCCTTGGGCTGTTCGCCTTGGAGTGCATGGGCGGTGGACTCGGGCATGAAGACTCTGCGCTGCTCGGGACTCCATGATCATCCCAAAGAGAGGCGCGCGATGGGGCGTTGGAGCTCTTGCTCCTTCATTTCTTCGATTGAGGCTTGAAGTAACTGCGAGATGTCATCACCCTTTGAATGTGCTGCGGCCCAGCGCATCGCTTGATTTCCGTCCTTGAGAACCGCATGAAGTGGCGTGAGGACTGATTCGAGATTGAGTTGTGCCGCCATAGGCGTGACGTCATCGATCAGCGATTGGATCCAATCGCTGCAGCGAATGGTCTGACCGTCTTTCCAGTGGTGGAGTTCAGCCTCGAGGCTGGCGTGAGCGACAGCTGCATCATTGCTGTCACTGAGCGTCGCCAGCTCGTCTGCCGAGAGGGAACTAGCGAGCAGCGGGTCGAGGCGTTCACGCTGATCGCGTAACGACAACAATCTCAGTTCGAGAAACGCCGTCATGGCGAGGAGCTCATCGGGGTTTGTGACGAGGTCGCAAATGCGAAGCTCGACGCGATTCAAGTCATGGGGACGGGCTGGACCATTGGGTCGAACTGACGTCCATAGGTGTCGCTCATTGCGCATGCTCTTGCAGGCCAATTGCGCTTCCACCCACTCGATGTAATGGCGATGATCCCGAAACAGGGGCACCTGCGCGGGGGTGAGTGGAAATTGTTGCCAACGCTGGGAATGGTGCCCTGTGAAACGTCCATCTAAAAATGGTGAGCTGGCGCTCAGCGCTAGAAGAAGGGCGGCTTCACAGCGCACGAGCCGCACCGCTGCAAATAACCACTCGGGATCGGTAATGCCGAGATTGATATGAATGCTGGCGGTGACAACCCTCGTGCCGTAGGTCGATTCAATAAAGCTGTGATATGGATTCTCAGGATCAGAACGCTCAAAGCAGCTGCTGTCTCCGAGGCTGAGGGTGCTGCCTGGAAGCAAGGTGAGATTGCGGGAGGCGAGCCAGGTTCTCAACCGACGACGCGGTTGAAGGAGCGCTTCGCTGAGTTGGCCGTATTCAGCGATTGGAGCTGTGATGTACTCCACATTGCGACAGTCAGGTTCGGTGACGAAATCATCGAGAGCTGCCGCTACATCGCTGGCGACGCCAACGTTTTGGCCGGAGGGTAATCCTGTGAATAACTCGACTTCGAAGCCCTTGAGTAAAAGAGGTGAAGTCATGATTCAGCCGGGTTTAAACAAGCCAAAGCGGTGAGCATGGCGCGGGCTTTGTTGAGGGTTTCTTCGTATTCGGCCGTTGGCTTGGAATCGGCCACGACGCCAGCCCCAGCTTGGACCTTCACCCGACAGCCTCCGCTGCCATTGGGTTGCACGACCATCGTGCGGATCGTGATGGCCGTATTCAGTGCACCGGCCAAGTCAACGGAGCCGTACACCCCTGAGTAGGGCCCTCGCGCATCGGGTTCCAGAGCATGGATGAGTTGCATAGCCCGAATTTTTGGAGCGCCACTCACTGTCCCTGCTGGGAATGAGGCCATGAGCAGATCCCAAACGTCATGGTGTGGAGCAAGACATCCTTCCACTTCACTCACGATGTGCATCACGTGGGAGTAGCGCTCAATCACCATGAGGTCTTTGACGGAAACACTTCCGGGTAAACAGACGCGCCCGAGATCATTTCGTCCGAGGTCAACGAGCATGACGTGCTCGGCACGTTCCTTGGGGTCGGCTAGCAGGTCTACTTCAAGGTCTCGGTCTTCCAGTGGGGTTTTCCCGCGGGGTCGCGTCCCGGCGATTGGACGCAAGCTGGCCTGAATGCCGTTGGCGGCTGGTTCCGCTTGCACCATGACCTCAGGGCTGGATCCGATGAGCTGCCAATCACCGAAATCGAAGAAGGCCATATATGGCGAGGGATTCACCATCCGCAGGCTGCGGTAAAGCTCCAATGGGCTCTGGGGAACATGGGCCTCGAGTCGCTGGCTGATCACCAGCTGGAACACATCTCCCGCTGCGATATGGCTTTTGGCGGTTCGAACGGCCGTTTCAAATTCGGCTTGGCTGCGATTGCTGGAAACATCAGGCAGATCGCGAGCATTGGCATCCCACTGCAAGGGCTCGACCGCTGGAAGTGGAGCGTTCATGCGCTCCCTCAATCTTTCGATTCGGGCCAAAGCGCTCTGCCAGGCCTCATCTTCTGAGGCTCCGCTGGTGAGATCACCAAAGGCAACGGCTGTGATCTGGCGCTTCACCTGATCGAAGATCAGGATGGCATCCATCATCATCCAGATCCCATCGGGTGGATCGCTGCTCAGCCTGGGGTGAACGGGAACGGTGGGCTCAATCCATTGGATGAGCTCATACCCCCACATTCCGTAGATCTGCCCGAGGGGCGGCAGCCCGGGCAAATTGACGCACTCGTAAGGATTAAGCCAAGTCCGTAGGGATTGGAGGGGGTTCCCTTCCAGACTGTCTTCACGTCCATCTCTCCACCGCCGGATGAGTTGATTGCCCCTTGCTGATGCTGTCCAAAGGGGATCACAAGCGATCACACTCCATCGACCCAGGGTTTCACCCCCTTCGACGGATTCCAGCAAAACTCCTGGTGGATGGTTGGCACCAACCTTGATCCAGGTGGTGAGAGGCGTTTCCAGATCTGCTGGCCAGCTCTGGGCCAATGGAATCAGATTGGCGCCGTTGGCTGCAGCCTTGCGAAAGGCGTCGCGATCAGGACTGAACATGCGTGCATCATTACAGCCCTTTCCCAGGAGTCAGAGCCCCTGGGAAGTGCTGACCGACTTAAGAGTCGTAGGTATTGCGACCGCTGAATTTGATGGTGGATGGGTCGACGTTCTGTCCGATCCGGCGGGGGTTGTGGCCCACCATGGGACGTCCCTCATTCACCTTTTCAGAGAACACACCATCTTTGGGGTGGAGGAATTCGGTATCACCGCCGGGATAGATGCGGTAAATCTTGAAGTCTTCGATCCGAGGCTTGAACTTGGTGCGCAATTGGGTGCCAAGTGCCAGGCACTGCTCTTTGCGAGCGAAATACATCAAATTTTCGCCCGAATTCATCATTGCTGCACCACCCGTAGGTAGTTCAAAGGCTTGAGCTGAGTTGCTGCTCCAGGTGATCGCGTACTTCTCCTCTGTTTCCGCGGAGTTCAGCAAGCCACCAGTGCTGGCGATGTGCTGAGGCAGCTGACCATTCAACGCCGATGCTGTCATGGTGAAAAAAATCCAGACGGGCTGATTGATTTGAAAAGTAGCACCGCGATCAGACCGTAATTCGTGGGCCGATAGCAAGCTTCACACCCCTGAACAAACGCGATGGTTTGGGATCAATCAGCGTCGCTCTGGACCGGAAAAAATACGGTGAGATCTCGGTCTCGACGGGGTTGATACCGACCTCCCAGGCTCGCCATCATTTGTCGGGTGGCGTCTTGACTGAGTTGAAGGCTTCCCGTCGTTGGATCCCAACTCAACACAGTGCCCAGCTCCTCCCTGGCCGGAGAAGCATTGGCTGGGCTTGTGGCACTGCCCGGCAGAACCACATGGAGTTGGAGCTTTACGCGCGCTCCTGCGGCTTGAAGTCCAAGGTGTAATTCGCTTCCTCCCGGGAGGCCGCGGCTGCTCCGGTCAATCAAGCCGCCCAACATGGCTTCCAAGCGGTGGGAGTCACTCATCACAGTGGGTAAGCCGCGATCCAAATCCAGGCTCAGGCTGATTTCGCGTCGCTTGAGTTGCTCGCTCCAACCCGGCGCCAAGCTGCGCAGAATCGACTCCAGATCGGTGTGGGCCAAGTTGGCTTCAGTGGGCTGACGTTGGAGTTCCGCAGCATGAAAAATCAATCCAAATCGATCGATCTGTTCACTGCATTCCACATCAATTTGTTTGAGGCGTTTCATCACCAGGTCTGGCAGATCCTTGCGACGGACTAAGGAACGGATCAATGTGCGGATCGTGGCCAGAGGCGTTCGCACCTCATGGGTCAGTGCTTCCAGCAAGTTGAGGTCGTCTGAGGCGTTCTCTGGTTTTGTTGCTGGGGAGACAACGGGTTGCAGCATCAGCGCAGGCGCAGACACCGTCAGCCGTTCAGCGATGCTGGGCCAAAATCGCCCTGTGAAATCGTCATCACTGTGGAGAGGCCCCAGGGCTTCCAGGGCGGCATGAAGTTGCTCCGCATCGTTTGGAGATTGATCTTTTAAGCGTCGTCCGAGCAGAGACAAAACGTCGCCCAAGCTGGTGGGGTCGCAGCGCATCAGCAATTGACGTTGCTGCGGTTCTCCATGCAGAGCCAACGCCACCTGCAAGCAAGGTGTGATGACCAAAAGCACAGGGTCTTGGCCATCGTCGTGGCGCAAGGCAAGGCGTTGGTAGTTGAAAAGCCCCTCGCCTCTAGCTTCCATTCCCCCTTTGATGGGGAGTCCTAGGCGAGCCGGTAGCGCCGCCACCCCGCGTCTCAATTGATCGAGATGTTCTGGCGCCCAAACCCATCCCTGGAGATGTTGAAGGAGCTCGGGTTCATGTAGCGCTGGAAGGGGGGCTGCGAGCCAGATCCCTTGGCTGACGTTGAGGCGAATCAGTTCCTGTTGGAGGGTGTCCAGGGCCGCCCACCACAGGCGGCGAACACCGATCTCGTCGCATTGTCCAGGGTGCACTCCTTCGGCAAGTCGCTTCCGCAGGTCGGTGAAGGTGGGTGAGCTCAACGGAGGCCAGCGAAGGAGCGACGGCTTTCGCGGACCACCGAGAGGCACAGTCCCAAGGAAATGAAATTCACGACCATCGCTGAGCGTCCATAGCTCAGGAATGGCAAGGGAATTCCAGTCACAGGACCAAGGCCGATGGTCATAAAGATGTTCACAACCACTTGGAACATCAGCATCGTGCCGATGCCGATTACCACGAGAGATTCGAAATCACTGCGCGCATGTCTGGCGACTTGAAGCAATCGTGCCATCAATAAAGCAAAGCCCAGAACAACGAGAAGGCACCCGATAAAGCCGGTTTCTTCTCCGAGAGCACTAAAGATGAAATCGGTGTGTTGTTCAGGTATGAATCTCAGTTTTGTGAGTTGACCCTGCAACAGTCCTGCCCCAAATAGGCCTCCAGATCCAATGCCTACGGTGCTTTGCAGGAGGTGGTATCCACCACCTAGGGGATCTTGACTGGGATCAAGAAACAGCACGAGCCTGTCGCGTTGATAGTCCTTTAAACCATGCATCCATAGCCATGGAGTCACGATGGCCATGGCTCCATGGATCGCGATCGTGATGGTTGAAGCGAAGCGTTTCCAGGGCAACGACCGATAGGCCAGCAGTGCCATCAATGGGATCCAGATGACCATCGCCCACGGAAAAATGCCGGCGAATAGAGCTGTTACGAGCGGGGATAGGAGCAAAATGACCCACTCAATGGGCATTCCAGACCAATAGAGCATCGTCAACATCAGGGCCCCGAAAACGAGGGAGGTGCCGAGATCGGGCTGGATGAAAACCAGTAGCCACGGAATTGAGATCACCCCAAGCGGGCGTAAGACATCCACCGGTCGTTCCACTGGATGCTTTGAAAGCACAGCGGCAAGCAGAAGAATCGCCGCAATTTTGGCGAATTCCGAGGGTTGAACATGAATGCCTCCAATGCTGATCCAGCGTTGGGCGCCAAGGGCGGTGGTGCCAATGAGGCGAACCGCAACCAGGCTGGCGACGGTGAGCCCGAAGATTGGAAGGAGAAATGGTTTAAGCCGCTGGAGCGGTAAGCGCTCGAGGATGAACGCCACGACAACGCCGACGCCCGCCGTAATCCAGTGGTGGTACCAATCCGCGTAGTCCGCTTGGCGCTGAGTGCTCGCAATGAGAAGACCAGCAATGGCGACCATGCCGATCGGTAACCCCCAAAGAATCCACTCCCGTTGAGGTTTTTGGCGGGGATTCCTGGCGAACATGCTCAGGCCGGCGTCGCGACCTGTTGCTGAACCCGTTCGGCAAGGGCTGTGAACTCCTTTGCACTCGCAGAGCTGCTGCGGCTGATCACAATTGGACTGCCGCTGTCACCACCTTCCTGGACGGGCATCTCCATCGGAACTTGGGCCAACAACGGCACGTCATAGTCATCGGCCAGTCGACGCCCTCCGCCACTGCCGAATAGGGCGTATCGCCGATCGGGCATGTCGGGGGGAATGAAAGCGCTCATGTTTTCAACGACACCTAAAACTGGGATCCCCAGTTGTCGAAACATCGCTAAGCCACGGCGGGCATCTTGTAACGACACCAGTTGAGGCGTCGTCACGATGATCACGCCTGCCATGGGGACCGCTTGAGCCAGGGACAGCTGTGCGTCTCCGGTACCTGGCGGAAGATCCACGACGAGAACGTCCCGTTCACCCCATTCCGCCTGGTACAAAAACTGGCGGATGATGCCATTCAGCATCGGCCCTCGCCAGATCACTGGCTGATGCTCATCGATGAGGAGTCCCATGGACACCATGGCGATGCCGCAACTCTCAATCGGCTTGATTCTTTGCGTGTCTCCGCTGCCGGTGACTTCAGGTGTTTGGTTGGCGATCCCCAGCATGGTGGGAGCGTTGGGGCCGTAGATGTCTGCATCTAAAAGGCCAACCTTCAATCCTTGTTGAGCCAAAGCGCAGGCGAGATTGACGGCCACCGTGCTTTTGCCGACGCCCCCTTTGCCGCTGCTAACCGCGATGACTTGACGAACACCTGGAATCGATTGGCGTTCAGCCGGTTGACCATGGCCCGCCTGGCCGATGCTGCCCTGGCTGGGAGTGGGCGCTTGACCCACTTCAATTTGGACGTCGTTGATTCCCTCAAGACCCATCAAAAGCTCGCGAGCTTCAGCGGCAATACGTTCACGCTGGCTTTGGGCAAACCCAGGAAGATTGAGACGAAAGACTGCCCGTGGCGGAGTAATGCGGACCTGATCAATCCAGCCAAGTTCCAGTGTGGTTTTGCCGCTTCCAGCGTCTTTGATCTGTTCGAGCGCCCTGGTCGCCTGCTCGGCCGATGTCATCTGTTGCTCTGATCAGGTTCAAATTCTAGGGGGGCTCCCATGACAGACCCTCACGGTGTCTTGTCGTGGCCTGGTCTGACCTGTTTAAGTTTTTTCACTGGTTTCATTTTGAAGGAATGGTCCGCGCCCTGATTCGCCGCGTTCTCGGACGCCAGGAGAACGATCAATCCACGCCCCAGCTGGAGCTGCCGCCCACCGATTCGCGGGATCGGGCCCGTTCGATGGTGATGGGATTGCAAGACGAAATCTGCGCGGGTCTTGAGGCACTGGATGGGGAGGGGCGATTCCAAGAAGAAAGTTGGGTTCGCCCTGAGGGTGGAGGTGGCCGCTCGCGCGTGATGCGCGAAGGGCGGGTGTTTGAGCAGGGGGGTGTGAATTTCTCTGAGGTTCAGGGAAACGAGTTACCGCCCTCAATCCTGAAACAACGGCCAGAAGCCAAGGGACATCCTTGGTTTGCCACCGGGACGTCGATGGTGCTGCATCCCCGTAATCCCTATATCCCGACGGTGCATCTCAATTACCGGTATTTCGAGGCTGGTCCCGTCTGGTGGTTTGGAGGTGGAGCGGATCTCACGCCTTATTACCCCTTTCTCGACGATGCACGTCACTTCCATCGCACCCATCAACAGGCCTGCAATTCTGTGCATCCCAACCTGCACAAGGTGTTTAAGCCATGGTGCGACGAATACTTTTACTTGAAACACCGCAATGAAACCCGTGGTGTTGGTGGAATTTTTTATGACTACCAGGATTCGAGAGGAACGCTCTACAAGGGGCAGGATCCAACAGGGGCAGCAGCCAAGGTTTCATCGGAACTGGGTGCAACCCCGCTGAGTTGGGAACAACTGTTCAGCCTTGGTCAGGCCAATGGCAGAGCATTTTTGCCGTCCTATGCACCGATTGTCGAAAAGCGCCATGCGACGTCCTATGGCGATCGCGAGCGGGATTTTCAGCTCTACCGCCGTGGTCGCTATGTGGAGTTCAACCTTGTGTGGGATCGCGGCACGATTTTTGGACTCCAAACCAACGGTCGGACGGAATCGATCCTGATGTCGTTGCCACCACTGGTGCGTTGGGAGTACGGGTATACCGCTGAGGCTGGCTCTCGCGAAGCCCTTTTAACGGACTTGTTCACGACTCCCCAAGATTGGTTGGGCGATCCATCGCTTGAAGATCGTTGCCGGCCTCATCAGGCGATCAACTAACCCCTTTCATCAGAGCGTTAACGACCCTTGCACCCAGGCATTCAATGGTCTGGGCTCGTGTTGTTTGATCGCGAAGTTTTTGCTCCAACGGAGGCTCGAGCATCCCTATCTCAAGAATGCCGATTCCGCGTCGAGGGCCTCCAAGACCGCCTCGAAACAATCTGGGGAAGCGTCCAAAAGACTGGGCGATGGACTCATCCAGCTCATTCAGAGGGCGATTAAGGGCGGGGATCAGTCCCGAACCAAATCCGTAGGGGCTGTAGGCATCGAAGTGAATTTCAAGGATGTAGTGCCCCTTGCCGGAGCGAACGCGAGCTTGCGACCAATTGGTTCTGGGGTCGTTGTCATCTCGGATGGTGAGTGAGGGCGGGACATACGAGGTGATGTTCAGACCTCGCTCCCGTCCGAGACGCACAACGGCGTTTTGCACTTGCAGATTCCAGTAGAGCTCGTCACGCATGGAGCCGTCCATTGGCGGCTGTTTGCGGACGTCAACGGCATAGCCAGGCGTTCCAGCACTACCCAGGTTTTGAGAGTCGGCATGGCCTGCCATCACCACGATCGGGGTGGTTGACGGCACTGCCCCTCGACCGACCCACCGTCCGGACTGTTTGGTGCGGCGGCCCAGCAAGGGATCCGGATTCGCTGCCAGCGGGCAGTTGTTGAGGTCGGATCCAAGGCGTTGCGGGGTTACAGGCTTCGCCACGGGTAACCAATTTTGTTGGCTGTGAGCCTGATGACAGCCCATCCCCGTGAAGGCCAAAACGCTGATGGACAGCGGAACAGAGATGGTTGGGCGACGCATCCAGTTCGGGAAAGGCATGGTTTAGATGGGTGATGTCAGCAGGGATCCATCACTCGCAAGCTGGAGCGACTCGGCCAGTTCGAGTTCAATTGCAATTAATTCATCCCGGTGCGCTCGCAACCGCAAGGCGCTTCCTCCCTGGGCTGGTGCATCCAGTAGGCGCAATTCCAGCGTTTCCGTGCGCGCAGCGCGGCTGCTGTAGATCACGCCAGCAAGAGGGCCTAGGCCCACGAGCGGTAGAAGCGACCACCAGGCCAGTTGGGGCGCTAGCTGCTGCAGTACCAATCCGAAGCAGGCTGAGCCGATGGTGCCAAGAATGGACAGCAAAATGGCGAGGGGTTGGCTTGAGGCCACCTGTCCTTGAAAGCGAAGAACCTGTCGTTCTGCGTCGCCGCCATTGCGGCTCCAGCCGCGTTGTTCCAGCCAGTTGCTGAGTCCTTCCAGAACGGCCAGTGGAGATTGCGGTGAAGTGATATCCACCACAGTTGTGCGGTCCTTGCTGGCAGCGCGCAAGAAAAACACCAGACCAATGGCTAGGAGGATTGTGAGCAGCAGGACGGACTGGAAACCCGACGGCATGGATCCCCCTCAATTCGATGCCCCCTTTCTAAGGGGGACCGTTTCGAAGGGGGACCGTTTCGATTCAGTTCAATGCGAATCGATGGGAATCCAGCCATGTTCTCCATGGGCCCATCAGGCGTTCGGCTTCGTTGCGTGCTGAAGCTTGTAGGTGCAACATCCGGCGTGGGCGGCCCCTTGATGGGCAGCGTTGGGTGTAGCTGCTGATCGATCCTTGTTGCTCAAGGAAGTCCAAAGCCTGTTGAAGCACAGTCTCAGACAGTCGTAATTGGGGTTCGGCTTGGATCAGCTTCTGCAGGAGACAGGAGGGGTAACTGTCGTCCTTGAGAAGGCATTCCAAAATCCAGCACACCGCGAGTTCCAGATCGAGGAACTGTGGTGGTGGCTGATGAAAGTACTGTTCGATGTCTGCGAGGCAGGTGCGTGAGGGCTTGCGACGAGAGAACACGACGAGGAACACACTTCCCCCATCAAAGTCGATCTCATTTTGAGTTTCAAGAGGGATTGGCTTGGATTTTCAGATCTCCGCCGGCGAGACTGGGTTGATTCATCTGCTGGGTCCATGGCCGGTTCTCCTTCCATTCCTGCCGAGTTCGCTGTGTTCGATGGGGACTTGGATGCGTCTTGGACGGAGCGATATCTCCAAATGCCCAGTCTTGCGGTCGATACCGAAGCCATGGGTCTGATCCATGGCCGCGATCGCCTTTGTTTGGTTCAGATCGCTGATGCGCAAGATCGTGTCGCGTGCGTGCGGATCGGTCTGGGTCAATCCACTGCCCCCAACCTTCAGCGTTTGTTTGAGGCCGCATCCGTGGAGAAGGTGTTTCACTTCGCTCGCTTCGATGTGGCTGCCCTTGCGGCTGGGCTTGATATTGCTGTTCAGCCCTTGTTTTGCACCAAGGTGGGCAGCCGTTTGGGACGGACATACACCCCACGACACGGATTGAAGGACTTGGTGATGGAGTTGGTGGGAGTCGAACTCGATAAGGGAGCTCAGAGCAGCGATTGGGGACGGGTTGATGAGCTCACTGATGTGCAGCTCGCCTACGCCGCTAACGATGTTCGCTACTTACTCCCAGCGAGAAATCAGCTGGAAACGATGTTGCGTCGGGAGGGGCGCTGGGAGTTGGCGCAGCGCTGTTTCACCTGTATTCCCGTAATAGCTGAATTGGATCGGATGCGGTTTAACCAAACCTTTGAGCATTGAGCTCGATCTGGTCGTTAGTCCTCAAGGATGAAATTGCTGTTGCCCTCACTGTCTTTGAGTAGATCGTCAAGGGTCGCAGCACTTTCGCTGCCACTCTTATCGAGGGCATCCAACATCGACTGGACAAGCAACCGACGCGTCTCCACATCACGCTTCCCCTCTTTGGCGGCGGCTTGATCCACTTGGCGCCGAGCACTCGCCAAGCTGATGCTGAGTTTGCTGGCGAGCTGGGCGCAGAGTTTTACGTATACCGGATCTTGGATCGACGCCATCGCTCTCTTCTCGGGCTCCTCAGTATCAGTGCAGGTGATCAAGGATCAGCCTGGCGAGCCGATCGCTACCCCCTGATGCTCCCATGCGCCGCTGGCCAATCTGGCCCAGCCTCCTGCGCAAATCTGCGTCTGCAAGAAGATGTTCGAGGGCCGTTGCCAGCGCAATCGGGGATGAATAAGGCTGAACTGAGCCGCCAAGTAATCGACTTTGCCTGCGCGCAAAGCTTGTCTTGAATTGGGGGCCGGGACCCGGTAATGAAAGGGCTGGAATGCCAAGGCCTACCAGCTGTTCCGTGGCTGTTCCAGCCGTGGCAAGGCCCACTTCAGCCCAGCCGCTCCAGCTTTCAAAACAGGATCGTCCAATGAGCAGCATGCAGGGGCCCTTCACCCAACAGCTTTCTGCGTTGAGTTGATCGGATGGAGGCAAACTTTGCCTGAAGCCCAGCTGTTCCAAGCTTCTTTGAAACCCGTCCTCTGAGGGTTCGGCTCCCGCTGCGACAAGGAAAGCCATCGGCACCGCTGAATTCACCAGATTGATCGCCCTCAGCAAACGATCAAAGTTCGCCTGGGCTTCAGGCATTCGGCTTCCACACAACACAAGCACTCTTCGGCACCGCTGAAGTGCTGTCGGAATCGTCCGTCGTTGGAGGCCATCCATCATTGGATTGCCGGGCGCTTGGGCCGCCACCCGATGGCGACGCAGTCCTCGGGCTGTGAGTTGATCACGCATCGCAACCCATTGGCACCGCTTGGAGCGCATCAACATCCATTCCCAGGGATCCCATTCACTGCCCTTCAGGCGGTGATATCGATCGCTCAGATGTCGGCCAGGACCGCTTCGCCAGGTGTAATCGCTTTTTGGCGTTCCAATGAATCCAAAACCAGCGCCACTGGCCCAGGCCATCAGCAGAGGTAAAAGATCCCCAACGGCGACCAGAAAGCGTCCTTGCTGAGCCCGTCGTTGAACGAGTTGCCATTGACCCCAGCTCAAGAGCGGTAATCCCGCTCCAAGATCTCGTAGCAAGCCCCGCAGGCTTTGGTTGCTGAACCCCCCACTTGGCAGAGTTGCTGTTGGACCAATCCGTTGCAGCCAACCTGCCTTCACCGCTGCTGTAAAGGCTCTCCCTTGGCCCACCAGAGGCATCACTTCCAATGGAAGTTGAGGTTTGAGGCGATGGACCGCCTCCAGGATGCGCAGGGCGATGAGATCTTCTCCATGGCCGTTGCAGATCACCAGAAGTGCTGTTGAACCATGGCTGATACGATCCTTTTGAGGGACTAGACGTTCCCCTGCGGCGGCATGGCCAAGTGGTAAGGCAGAGGATTGCAAATCCTTTATCCCCAGTTCGAATCTGGGTGCCGCCTTTTTCAAGATCGACCGAACGAGTCGCAACGTTTGCTGTTTGGGTGGTCTTTCGTTCGACAACACAATCGGTTTAACGGCTGGGCACCGTTTCATTGATTCCAGTCTCCCAAATCTCCTTGGGATTCACGCGTTTCATCAACGCTTCAAAATTGCCCTTGGCTTCGACGGTCTCTTCCATTTAGTAGTCGTTGTCTGCAACGCACATACCCAAGCAACGGATTCCGTTGTTTGCTGTGCGACGGCAGTGGTTGCACAGAATTCGTTCGACCTCCGCTGGCGCGATTTCATCTGCGGTTTGGGGTGAGAGGCACGGAGATGATTCCGACGCTTTGTGGTCAGACATCAAAAATTTGATTCGGGAAGGTGATCATGGCTGGCAGAGGCTCGTGCCGGTTGAACAGCATCGGTTTTGGAACCTGGGCCTGGGGCAACGAATTTGTATGGGGGTATGACCCAAACGCAGATGATGGGCGCCTAGCTGCCACGTTTCGCCAGGCTCTCAGCTCAGGTTTGAATCTCATCGACACGGCCGATTCCTACGGTACGGGTCGTTTAAATGGCCGCAGCGAAAGTCTTCTTGGAGGCTTTATTGATGCTCTGCCGGCATCGCGTCGTTCCCAATTAGTGGTGGCGACCAAGTTGGCTCCCTTTCCCTGGCGCCAGGGCCGAAGGGGGCTGAATCGCGCTTTTGATGCTAGTCGGGAGCGATTGCGTGGCCATTTGAAGCGGGTGCAATTGCACTGGAGTACAGCGCGGTATGCGCCTTGGCAGGAGGCGGCGCTCCTGGATGGCTTGGCCGATCTGGTTCAGGCTCAGCAAGTGGACGAGCTGGGGGTGTCGAATGTGGGGCCTCGCCGTTTGCGTTGGATGGAGACCCGGCTGAGGGAGCGAGGGGTCAAGCTGCGCAGTGTCCAAATCCAATGGTCGTTGTTGTCTCCGGGAGTGGCACAAGCGCAAGAGTTGTTGGATCTTTGTCAGTCGCTGGATATTGAAGTGTTGGCTTATAGCCCTTTGGCCTTTGGGGTGCTGGGCTGTAAGCCGGGCCAGACACCTCGGCCATCGACCTGGGTGCGCCAACGATTGTTTCGCCGACTCTTGCCGGACAGTCTTCAAATCAGGCAGCTGCTTGCAGCTATCGCGCAGGAACGGGGGGTATCGATGGTTCAGGTGGCCTTGAATTGGTGTCGAGCCACTGGAACATCGCCAATTCCAGGTCTTCGATCGCCTCGGCAAGCAATGGATGTGGCTGCGGCACTCACCTGGCAGTTATCGGATGCTGAATGCTTTGCACTCACGCAAGCGAGGGAGCGCTGCATCGCCCGCATGCCCTCCAATCCGTTTCAAAGCCGTTGAAGTGTCTGGGTTCAGGCTTCCGATACTGACTCGGGCGCTGGGCTTACCACCACTGGCAGGCTGTCGCTGTCGACTCGAATGGGTACGACCTTTTCTGTAGCCGGTGTCTCTGCTTCAGCCTCAGCTGCGGCAGCTTGTTGTTGTTCGCATGCCGTGAGCGCTTCTTGGAGCAGTGAATCGAAGGTGGCGCCGGGTAAGCGGTGGCGTGCAACTTCAAGAAACGTTCGGGGAAGAGATTCACCCGCTGCATGTCGGATGGCGGGATTGTTACGCCGTTGCTCTTGCTCTTCTTGGATGGCTCGCAAAAAACGCCGAGTCACATCGCGTTTAGTCGACGCTTTGATCAATGTGTCTCGGTCTTGCGGGCTGTGGCTGAGTTCTTGTTCCAGCTCTTGGATTCGACGTTCAAGGCTGGTGAAAACTTCGTCGGCTTCCTTATGAATATGGGATAACTGGCCGTCAGACAAATGTGGCATGTCTGCCACAAACACTTTTCCGTGGTCCCGAAGCGTTAAAAACGTTGGGCGCGGACTCTGCCGGTGGCCTGGGCCAGACTCAAGGGGACGTCTAGGGGGTACGGGGCCCGCCGATGAGCGACGCCGAGTAAGGCGCTGTGGCTTATCAAATGGCATAGAAAAAGACGATGTATCGGCGTTGCTATCGGAAAATCGTCCGATGTGCTCACACAACATTATTGACTTGATTGAGCTGTCGAGAGCTGAAATCCAACCAGGTTGGAAACTGATGCAATTAGCTGGGTAGTCCTTGTAAGGCTGAATGCTCCCCTGCAGGGGCCTTCAGCACTTCACCAATGACCCATGCCTGGTGGTTGTTCAAACGACAAACATCCAAGGCAGTTGGTTCCGCTTCTCTTGGTACGACGAGGCAGAACCCGATTCCCATATTGAACGTATGCCAAAGATCGCGTTCTGGAATCGCTCCTGCGGACTGCAGCCACTGAAATAAAGGAGATCGAGGCCATGCTTCAGCCTCGATTTTGGCCGTCGTGCCCTCTGGCAGACAGCGGGGCAAATTTTCAGGCAATCCCCCACCAGTGATGTGGGCCATGCCATGGATCCTGATGGCGTTGCTGAGGAGTTGTTGAACCAATGAGGCGTAGAGCGTTGTTGGAGCGAGAAGGTCGTTGAGGAGTCGTCGGTGATCAGGGCCGTATTGGGTGGTTTCGTTGATGCCTTCCTTCTCCAAAACCTTCCTGACGAGGCTGAATCCGTTGCTGTGCACTCCACTGCTGGCAATCCCGATGATGCGATCCCCCGGTGAAATGGATCGTCCATCGATGAGGTCGTCTTCCTCGACAACGGCAACGCAGAAGCCGGCGAGGTCGTATCTCCCTTTGGGGTAAAACCCTGGCATTTCAGCTGTTTCGCCTCCAAGTAGTGCACAACCGCTCTGACGGCAGCCATCTGCGATTCCCTCGACCACTTCGGCCATGGCGGTTGGGCTAAGAGCCCCAGTCGCCATGTAGTCGAGAAAAAACAAGGGAGCGGCTCCAGACGTGATCACGTCGTTGACGCACATCGCCACAAGATCAATGCCCACCCCGTGGTGGCAGTGATGGTTTTGGGCAAGCTCCAGCTTGGTGCCGACTCCGTCCGTCCCGGAAACCAGAAGGGGTTTGCGCAGGCCAGTTGGAAGACGCATGAGGCCACCAAATCCGCCGAGACCCCCAACTACTTCTGGGCGGTGGGTGGCTTCTACAGACGCTTTGATGCGCTGAACAAAAGCACGTCCAGCTTCTACATCAACACCTGCGCTCTTGTAGTCCATGGATTGAATCCGATTTCATGATCCTGCTCCTTCACCAAGTTGGTGGTCCGGGTGCACAGGTGTCCGCAGGCTGATCATGCCTGCTGATGTCAATCACGTCTTCCGCTTATCAATGGGTTTCGGCCTCTGTTGGGCGTCTATGCAGTGCTTGAGGCGATTCAAGGCGCTATCGCTGCGTCTTGGCTGTGCTGGGGCAGAGGTTCGTTCTTGAGGAGCGTGCTTCTCATTCCTGCCTAAGTTTTGGACTCCTCTTTTTTCAAAAACTTTCTTGGGTTAGCGCCGGGTGATGTCGGCTCTTGCTTTCGTTGGTTTGCATGGCATGCGAGTTCCTTTCACGCTGCTTCTGATCTGTGGAGCGATATCAGGTAGCGCAACGCTTCTACCCGTCGATGCAGCTGATTTTTTGGATCAGGATCTTGTTGACCCCATTGACCCCGGCGATCTGATTACACCTCCCGTGGTCACTCCCTCGGCATCGATTGAGGCCAGCTTGACCCCGGCTGACGTGGAAGAAGCCGAGGATCCGGCTCCTGCGCTGGCTGTGCTTCCTCCACCAAAAATCAAAGTTGTCCCGACCGTCGTTCGCGTGATCACGGGGGAGGCCAGTTGGTACGGACCAGGATTTTTTGGGAACCGCACAGCCAATGGTGAGGTGTACCAGCGGGGAACAATGACCGCAGCCCATCGCACCTTGCCGTTTGGCACCAAAGTTCGAGTCACCAATTTGTGGAATGGACGTTCGGAAGTGATTCGGATTAACGATCGTGGCCCCTTTGTGCACCACCGAGTGATTGATTTGGGCCATGGAGCCGCCAGCAGTCTTGGTTTAACCGCCTCTGGCATTGCTCAAGTTCGGCTCGAGGTATTGCGCTGAGTTTTCCCCTCCTACGCACCACTGCTCAACTCAACGATTGGATCACCACTCAGCAGGGTGATCTCCAATTTGTGCCCACGATGGGTGCTCTCCATGCTGGCCATGGAACCGTGATCCGCGCCGCGTCCGCGATGGGACCGGTCTTGGTGAGTGTGTTCGTGAATCCCCTGCAGTTCGGCCCTGACGAGGACTTGGCCCGATACCCCCGCCGTCTCGAGTCGGATTTGGCATTGGCAGAGCAATGGGGTGCTGCAGCGCTTTGGGCACCTTCGGCGGAACAGATCTACCCGCAGGGGGGGGAGCGTCATCCACCAACGATTCAAGTTCCGCCTGGTCTGCAGAAGCACCTTTGTGGAGCGGTGCGACCGGGACACTTCGATGGGGTCGTGACGGTTGTGGCCAGATTGTTGGATCTGGTTCGTCCCCGCCAGCTTTGGCTTGGTGAAAAGGATTGGCAGCAGCTTGTGATTCTTCGCTGGTTAGTCGCCCATTTGGCCCTACCGGTGATTGTTCAAGGTGTCGCCACCGTTCGAGAGGCCGATGGACTGGCCTTGAGTTCCAGGAATCAATACCTCTCGCCGGATCAGCGACGCATGGCCGCGGCATTGCCCAAGGCATTACAGGCGATCCGGGGAGATGCATCTGATCCGCTCTCAGCACTACGGGGATCTCTCTCTGATGCAGGCTTTGATGTGGAATACGTTCAACGCGTTGATCCCCGCACGCTTCAACCTTGTGGGCATGAGACAGCCATCTCATTGCTCGCAGCGGCTGTTCGCTGTGGCTCAACGCGGTTGATTGATCATGCGTTTTTAATGACTCGCCAGCCTCTTGTTGCTATCGATGGTCCGGCTGGAGCTGGAAAAAGCACGGTCACACGGGCGTTCGCGGAGCGCTTAGGGCTTGTGTATCTCGACACCGGGGCGATGTATCGCTCAGTGACTTGGTTTGTTCAGCAGCGAGGTGTTGATCCATCGGATGGTTTGGCCATTGAACCTCTGCTCAATGATCTAGATATCCAGCTGCAATCCCTACCGGGAGGGGCACAGCAGGTTCTTGTGAATGGAGAGGACGTGAGCACCGCGATTCGTTCCCCTGAGGTCACGGCCTCTGTGTCTGCCGTCGCTGCCCATCGGTCTGTGCGTCAAGCGTTAACGGTGCAGCAGAAAGCGATGGGTTCGAAGGGGGGACTGGTGGCGGAAGGACGGGATATTGGAACGGCTGTGTTCCCCGACGCTGACCTCAAAGTGTTTTTGACGGCCACCGTTGCTGAGCGAGCGCGACGTCGGGCTCTGGATTTAGAGCAGCGAGGGTTTGCGGTGCCAGATCGGGCGGATTTGGAAGCTCAGATCGCGGAGAGGGATCGTCTCGATAGCAGTCGAGAGGAAGCTCCTCTGATGCAGGCCGATGATGCCATCGAGCTTGTGACGGATGGCATGGACATTGATGTCGTGATTGAAGCCCTGGTGCGTTTGTTTCGTGACCGGGTGGCTGAAGAGGCTTGGCCTACTCCCCAGCGGTGAACTCATCGAGTAGTGCAGAACAGGAATCCTCGAGCAGGTCGAGGACGTGCTCGAAACCCGCTTCACCGCCGTAGTACGGGTCTGGGACTTCTGTTTCAGTGAAGTTTCGAGCAAAACTCAGCATTGTCTTCAGCTCCGCTGTGGCGCGGCCGCCCATCTCATCGGACAGGCTTCGTACCGCTGACAAGTTGGCATCGTCCATGGTGAGGATGAGATCGAAATCCACCAGGTCGTCAACACTGATCTGTCGGGCTCGACTGGGTAACTGAATCCCTCGGCGATTGGCTGCCGCCTGCATGCGGCGATCTGCTGGGTTCCCCACATGCCATCCACCTGTTCCTGCCGAATCCACTACAAATTGATCGGTGAGGTCGCGCTCGGCGAGTAAGTGCAAGAACACCCCCTCGGCAGCCGGAGATCGGCAAATATTCCCGAGGCAGACGAACAGAATCTTCAAGCTTCGGTCTTGGTTAGGTGTATTACGAAACGTTCTAGAGGGAATCTAAGCAAAACTCTGTAGATAGAGCTATTCGCATACGAAGGGAAACGATTGAATCGGGCTCAAGTAGACAAGCTTGGGAAAGAATTTTAATTGCCCGATCCTCATTGATTTCTTCTAATGCTAAGCATGAGCTATACCTCAAGCCCCAATCATCTGGTTCGACCAAAGCCCAAGCTAACTTGTCAAGTATTGTCTGTATATTTCGTTTGCTTTGATGCAGTTTAAGTGCAGCTGAGCCAAGTGCAGATGCTGCAACTCGGCGAATGTTGCCTTGGCAGTGGTTTCCAATCTCTACGCCAACAGCATCAATTAGTGCGGCTTCAGATTGGCTGTCTTTTTTAAGGGTAATTGCTTTTATAAGCCCCATTTTGATGTCTTGATCGGTTTCGCTGAAATAAAGATCAGAAAGATTTAACTCATTAAAATTTTTATTTTTAGCTAGCAGGGTTATTCCCAGATTTCGATCGGCAATAGAGCGACTCCTAAGTAGATGCAAGATATCAGAGTATTTAAGGTTATCGTGTGCTGCAGATTTGTCTGTCGTTTCGTTGTTATTAATGAAATCATCTTTTATAGAAAGGGTTCCTTCGAAATTCTCCCTGACGAGACTGTCGAGTTTAATAATAATGTCCCGTTGCTCATTCTTAAGGGCGCATAAGTCTTGATCATGATTTATTCTTTGGTGAGATAAGGTTTTATTGAGGATTGATTTTAAGGAATACATTTTTATGTTGTTAGGGATTTCTGCACTCAAAATTAATTGAGTACTTGCAATGGACCCAATTTTGGCAAGATCAAATGCTGCCGATTGCCTTATAAAGCGGTTGCTATGCTCCAAATAACAATGTATCTTGCTTAAGTAATACATTTTGTTGGTATATTTGTAAAAGTAAGCTGCTGCGGCGCTAGCGATTCGCTCTGATGAAGATGTTAGGAATGGTTCTATCTTCTTATTGCTTCCCCATGCCTCGTAAGTGGTAAGTGCCTCAATTAAAGCCTCCATCGGTTTATCTTTGATGTTTTTATCTAGATAAGTGACCAGCGTGTCGATACACGCAGGATTATTGATTTCAATTAATGCCCTTAAAGATGCTTCGTGTAATTGAGTATCATTAGTCTGGAAAGTTTCTAGAAGATATGGTGTGCAACTAATATCATTTATGAGCCCAAGTGAGCGTGCTGCTTGCCTTCGCAAAGGGAAGCCACCCGCAGATGTTTGATCTTTCTCATCTTTAAGGCATTCAATCAGCTTTGGAACAGCAGACTCGACCCGATGCTTTCCCAGCCACCATGCTGCATGATATCGAATACCAGCATCCTCATTTTCGAGAGCCTTGATTGCGGATTCGGGGGAATTGATTGTGCTCAAGTTTTTGGGACGTATTGTTTGATGGTTTTGAATTTATATTCTAAACATTTTTAATCTTGGTGACATTGCTCGCCGAGCAGTCTTTGTTGCAGGTTTTGGAGTCTGCTGGGTTAATGCCACTCAGCTTTCCATGAGCTTGTGCGGATGAACTGAAATTCCCCAGCAATGGATCCCCATAGTCGTTCATTTGTCTTCAGGTCATATCCCCGGTCAAGGGTAGATAACTTATTGCCTTCCAAGTGAAAAGAGCTTTTTAAATAAGAGTCTTTCCCATCGCGACATACGATGCAGCGACATCCTGCTTCCATTCCGCCATGGTATCCATCGTCTTTTTCGACTACATGATAATGACAGTTGTCTAATAAAATCAGATCTTCCTCAGTTATGTTTTTTGTTTGCGTTTGTTCTCCCATCGCCTCAGTAAATTGTTTGGGATCTTTGAAGGCGTGATTCCAAAGTTTTATTGTTCCAGAAGAGGTCTCTTCAGCCCTAATCATGCGTAATCGGTAGGGTTTTTTGGGGTCTACTGCATAGCTTTGTTCTAAAAGTATGGAGCCAGGCTGTAAGTGATTAATTGCTTTATACTTTAGAAATATGTGTGCAAAAAATGGAGGATTTTCGATTGCTTGTTTTTGATTGCTGTACTCTCCACAAAGAAGATCTAGAAAACGTTTAAGAGAAGATTTCATATGTTTAATATATAGAGCATAAAAAAGCCCCCGAAGGGGGCTTTTTGAAATGAACACATACCTGATCAGATCAGGTCAGTGAATTGATGGCATAGTCGATGTAGCTGTTGGCTTCAGTGGCAGCATCACCGCTTAGGCCATGGTTGGTCTTGATGTGCTTCAGAGCTTCGACATACCAAGAGGGTGAGAGCTCGAAGGTGCGGTTGATCTCGCTCAAACCAGCAATCAAGTAGTCGTCCATGGGTCCTGTACCACCTGCAACGAGGCAGTAGGTAATCATGCGCAGGTAATAACCAACGTCACGTGAGCACTTGGCTTTGCCTTCAGGTGAAGATGCATAGTTAGTGCCCTCCATCTGCGTTGTGAATGGAAATTTGGTGTAAACAGCTTGGGCTGCACCATTCACCAAAGCTTCGGCTTTGCTGGTGAGGCCTTTCGCAGCTTCCAGACTTGCTTTAGCGCGGTTGAAACGACCTGAGGCCGCTTGAACTTCGGTGTTGCTCAGGAAGCGGCCCTGGGAATCAGCCGCTGCAACGGCTTCGGTAAGGGGAGTTTTCATGGTGGGGAGTTAGAAGATTTAGATGAAAAACTTGTGCCCTGATCAGGCGACGGAAGCGGCAGCACGGTCGAAGTAAACGCCGATTTCACTGCTGAGTGATGCGCAGTCGCCAGCGGTGATGCCATTGCGGTCATTCACCATCTCAAGGGCAGCATCTTTCATCAGATTCACGCCTGATGCGACGGATGCGCCTGGAGTTCCGAGGGCCAGGTAGGTCTCGCGCAGGCCATTCAGGCAGCGATCTTCCATGACGGAAGCATCACCGGTGAACACTGAGTAAGTGACGTAGCGGAGGATGATTTCCATGTCGCGAAGGCAAGCAGCCATCCGACGGGAGGTGTAAGCGTTGCCACCAGGGGCGATCAGTGCAGGCTGTTGAGCAAACAGCTGACGTGCAGCATTGGCAACGATGGTTGAAGCGTTGCTGGAGATCCGGCTCACAGCGTCCAAACGCTTGTTGCTGTCAGAGACGACGGCGGCCAGGGCATCAATCTCACTGGTGCTAATGAACTGTCCCCGGGCGTCGGCCTGGGCGACAACCTTGGTGAAGGCGTCGAACATTTTGAACTCCTCTTGGCTGCGTCTAAGTGGTTATCAGAGATACCAGAAGGACATCTTGAGAAGGTCCCAGCTGGGTCTGGGAACATTCTCTCGAAATGGGCTGGAGCCTTTCGACTGCTGTTCATAATGCTTAATCCCCGTTCTGAGACAGGGATTTTCCAGCCCTTCCTTGCTCAGTCAACGATCAGAGGTCGAACAGCACCGTATGGATGTAGTTCTCGGTCCATTCACTGCCGTAAAACCGAGTGAGCATGCCCCTTGCTGGATCTTTCTCTGCTCTGTAATCGGTGTAGCGCCGTTGTCCTGCAAGCAGGTGGTCGCGGCGATCGTCTGTCACCGGTTTCGCTGCTTCGGCCAACTCCAGATAAAGCCTGAGATAGTCGTTGAAGGCTGGACGTACAACGCTTTCAATTAGTTGGTCCCCTTCGTCTCCAAGCGGCAACCGGGTCCAAAGAAAGCCTGGAGAGAAGAAAGGTTGAGCTTCTTCAGGGATCGGCCCACCATCGGGAAGCTTGGAGCGCCAACGCTCAAAAATCGGGATCAATTTGTCCCAGACAGGTTGGGTGTGGGCAGCATCCGATTTATCGGCGGGCTGAAGATCGAGGGCGAGAAGATGGCCAGACGGCAGCGTGACGAGATCTCCACCAAAAAAGGGAAGGTCAAACCTTGCCGATGGATTGATGACGAAATTCAGAACCGATGCTGCAGCGCCTCCGAAGACGCAGGCTGCTCTCACCTGCCGAAATTTGTCTGTTTTGCATGCCCAGGTGGCTGTGGTTACGGGAACTGGCTTTGCCTTTGAACCCGTTTGGCCTTGCTTGTATAAGAAGTCGTTCGCGACTGGGTAAGGCGCAAGATTCAGCGGTTGAAGTGCCTGGACTGCATCCTCCAGAAAAGGTTGCCAACCCCAGCCTGGAATGTTGATGGAATCAGTGCTGCTGTGTCGTGTGGTGGTCATGACTGGCCTGATGCAGGAAAGAGAAACTCATGCAGGAATTGGTCAGACCAGTTCTTGCCGAAATGGCTGGTGAATAGCCCATGGGCAGGATCGCGTTCAGCGCTGTAAACGTCGTAGTTCTCTTGCAACCGCTTCACTTCATCCGCGGCGATCGTTGCTGGAGTGTTCTTCGCAGCATCATGCAGCGCCCAGTAAGCCTTCAGAAAAGCACTAAAGGCTGGTGGGAGTGACGTTTGGGCTTGGTCTGCTCCGCCACGACAAAACAGCAGCCAAGAGGAGAAATATTGATTTGGATCGAAGGACCGCATGGTTTCTTCGCCATTGAGGTCTGGAAATTGACGATTTAAAGCTTTAAGACCGTCGAAGTATCGATCGAAGTAGGCCTCGTTTTGAACAAGCGGCTGAAAATCCAGCACGGCCACCAGTTTCTGTCTTGCGCCAAACCACAGCAGGTCAACACCCATTAGTGGGTGATCAAAGCCGTAATCGGGATAGGCCACAGAATTCAAAACCTGAAGGCTTTCGCCTGCATCCAAGCGGGTGACGCGCCAGCGGCGAAAGCCTGGGACTTGCCACAGCCAACTCCGAATCACGCTGGTTCCTTTGGCTGAATGACATTCGGCTAAACCATCAGGAACCTCGGCCGGTGTTCCTCCCCGTGCGGTGATGTCGGCGTGTAATTGGTCGAGAAAAGGATCAAACACGGCTAATTCCTCGCGGTGTCGGAAGGAGAAGCATCAGCTCGTGCTTTCGCGGCGGCTGATAGCTCAACAATGTCGGACTGGCTTGGGCAGCGAAATTCTGTGCAGTACGTGGTCATGGCAACACCGTCTAGGAACTGAATCGAACTCACCCGCATCCTGATCTGGTCACTCACAAACCAGCAGCGTTCGATTCCAACGTTGGTGTCGTACCGGGTTTTGATGGTGAGCACGCCATCGTCTGCGAAGTAATAAGTGCTAACGACCGACTTTTTTTCTACGTATCCTTTATCTCTCAATAGAAAGCCCTTTGTTGGATCGTCCGGGTTGGGTGCATCAACAACGACCGCTGCGTAATCGTCATTTTGGGCTTCTTTCATCAGGTTGCTCTCCCACCAAAATCTTGCCCCACCATTGGCTTCGCTTGCTCTGATGTTCAGAGCTTGGCAAACGTTTTCAACAACAGGATCTGTTGAATCAAATGGCTCAATGATCAAATTTGAATCGGCAAATTCATCATCTTGGCTATCCAAATGATGAACAACGCGTCGATTCAGCCAGGTACCACGGCTCGCTTCAAAGAAGTCTGCCATCGTCATTGGTGGAGAAACCAGAGGCTTCATGAGCTCAGAGCCTGATTGTCGCGCTGATGCTTCAGTTGACTAAGGATCTCATCAATTCGTGTTAATTCAGGATGCTCATTAACCGTTGCATCGATTTTTTTTTGGGATAGGCGAAGTTTTTTTCCTATCCCAACCACGTCGTTATAAAGGCGCTCTCGGTAAGCAGAAAGTTCGTCAATTGATTCCTGTAATTCTTCTACTGATGGAGCCTGATCAGCTTGATCCGTCATTCGGACTACTACTAAGTAAATCAGTGTAGGAAGATTACCCCGCCAGCCCTCTGACCCGACCCCGCGGCGTTGCGATTGGTGACCAACTGACTGTCGCGGTTGTGTGAAAGGACGATCGCTGAGCCTCTTGGATGCGTTACTGAGACGAAAATCTCAGCATCACTGGATGGACGTTGACGTTCAGAAGATGACGAACTTTTGCGTGATCCGCAGATCCACTGCCACTGCTTGGTTCAGCGGGCTTACCTTGCTAAGGAGCTTCGAGTCCTTTGAGTTCACTAGTCCCTGGTTAAGGCTTCCTCGTTGAATGCTTCTCCTTCGACTACTCGCTGCACCAGAAGCCCCCTCCCCACATAACTGTCTGGCCCCCAATGCTCGACGCATTTTCCCGTTCGGTCGTCAGCGCTGACGCCAAAACTGCACCTGTTGGTGGTACCGACCTCGCTGGTCTGCGTTCCTACGTCAGTCAAGGCAACAAGCGTCTAGACGCTGTTAACGCCATCACCTCCAACGCCTCCTGCATCGTTTCTGATGCCGTAACAGGCATGATTTGCGAAAACACTGGTTTGATTCAGGCTGGTGGCAACTGCTATCCCAACCGCCGCATGGCTGCTTGCCTGCGTGATGGTGAGATCGTTCTTCGCTACATCAGCTACGCCCTGCTGGCTGGTGACGCATCCGTGCTCGACGATCGCTGCTTGAACGGTCTTAAAGAGACCTACATCGCTCTGGGCGTTCCGACTCAGTCTGCAGCTCGCGCCGTGGCCATCATGAAGGCCTCTGCCACGGCTCTCATCGGCGAAACCAACTCTCCCGCCTCAGGTGGTAAGCGTTTCCGCAAGATGGAGACCACGCAAGGTGATTGCTCAGCTTTGGTTGCCGAAGCTGGTGCCTACTTCGATCGCGTGATCGGCGCCGTTGCCTAAACGGCCTTTCTTCTTCTTCTCAGACACTTTCCCCTTTAAAGGAATTCAACAATGAAGTCCGTCGTTACCACCGTCGTGACTGCTGCTGATGCAGCAGGTCGCTTCCCTTCTCAGAACGATCTCGAAGCTGTACAAGGCAACATTCAGCGTGCGGCTGCTCGTTTAGAAGCTGCTGAAAAACTTGCTTCTGGCCTAGACGCAGTGACTAAAGAAGCTGGCGATGCTTGTTTCAACAAGTACGCCTACCTCAAGCAGCCTGGTGAGGCTGGTGACACCCAGGTCAAGGTAGACAAGTGCTACCGCGACCTCGGCCACTATCTGCGCCTTATCAACTACTGCTTGGTTGTTGGCGGCACCGGTCCTCTTGATGAGTGGGGCATTGCAGGTGCACGTGAGGTTTATCGCAGTTTGAGCCTTCCCACTGGCCCTTACGTCGAAGCCTTGACCTACACCCGCGACCGTGCCTGTGCACCTCGTGACATGAGCCCTCAAGCTTTGAATGAGTTCAAGAGTTACCTTGATTATCTGATTAACGCTCTTTCCTGAGATCCGTTTAATAATCAAAAAAGAGGGGAGCTTCGGCTCCCTTTTTTTTGTCTGATGATGATTCCCTTTTTTATACTTTGAGCAGTTGTGCTATGGCAAGTTTGATTACATTTAAGACAACTTCATCATCTTCGACTTTTGCTCTTTCCTGAAGAGCTTCGATTGATGATGTGGCCCTTAGTTTCATCAGCGAAAGCGCGCAATTCTTCCGCACCCAAATGTCTGCGTCAGACAAAAGAGGTACAAGCAATGGACCTGCAGTTTCCGTGTCGTCTAGCTTGCCCAAAAGGGTAACTGCTTCTGCACGAATTTCTGCAGAAGGATCTAATAGTGCATTGACCAATAGGTTTTTATCAGCTTCAATATCTAATGTTTGAATGTTGCTCCCTAGAGCAAATATTGATGCTTTCCGCACATTTGCATTTTCCGAAGTAGTTGCTTTGTAAAGGGCTTGCGGTGCTCTATCTCCGACAATTGTTAACGCCCAATTTGCTAAGCCAATTTGCATTTCA
This sequence comes from Synechococcus sp. BL107, assembly GCF_000153805.1. NCBI lineage: Bacteria > Bacillati > Cyanobacteriota > Cyanophyceae > Synechococcales > Synechococcaceae > Synechococcus > Synechococcus sp. BL107. The sequence goes on from NZ_DS022298.1 coordinate 791,801, forward strand.
GTGCTTTGGCGGTTCTCAATGATGCCCAGAATTGGTTCGACAGCTTGTTCTCCCATGGCAGCTATGGCACCCATAGCTGAGCCCTGAACAACTGAGTCGTTATCGCCACGAAAAGCAGAAAGTAAGTCTGGGAGGCTGTCAGTATCGCCAATCAAAGTAAGTGTTTTTGCAGCTGCTCTCCTAACTGTGACTTGATCGCTGGTCAACATCGCTTTACAGAGAGCTGGTGTCGCAACTTTGCCAACAGATCCAAGACTCTCCGAAAAACTTCGTCTCAACAGGCCTCGAGGGTCGCCTAGGCCGGCTACCATTTTAGAAATTGAATCAGGATCTGATTCAATGGCTTCTCCTAATTTCAGTTTCTCCTTAAGGTGTGAAGCCAAATCTGAAGCCTCAGCTTCGCTTAGCTGAATATGCTCATTCGATTCGGATTGAGAATTCCACTCCTGGCTCGAATTCAAGTTCGGCTTGGTTGTCACTTGCAATCATGCGCTCTACCTCCACAAACCTTAGACCTTAACAATGACAATTTTTATTCTTTCTCATAATCTCCAGGTTCAATCTGAGCTTGTACCTTCGATTTCTGCTGCAGATTTGGCAAAAGGGCTTTTGAGCAGCTCATCCTCTTTCTCTAATGCTGAGGCGTTAAGTCATCCTCATTGGTTGGTGCGTATTGAATCTCACCTGGTTGCCCATGAGATGGCTCAAGAACTCGTGAAAGCTTGGAAGCAATATCGCTTAATTCAGAAGCACAACATTGATCACCATTTGCTCGCCCTTGGTGGACGTAAGGATACCGCTGGGAGTCCAGGATCCCCACTATCACAAGGAAGCTGGGGAGTTGATGTCGTCGAATGCGGTAATCCTGATGCCTTTTTGGAGAGCATTAATTGGAATGCCCTCAAAGCTGGTCGCCCGTCAGATGCAGTCTTTGAGGTGTCAGATTAAACCTCTAACAAGTGCTCCCTAACCGTTCTTACGTTGACGGCGTCGTGAATTAGGCTTTTTAGCGTTTAATTTTTGAGATTCTGGTTGTCGCTTGTTTGATGTGCTTGTCATATTTTCTATAGGGCTCTGGGTTCCACCCGAAATGCTGTTGATATAAAAACCAGTACGGTGCATTACTTGCATGCCATTATTCAGTTGATTAAATGGGATTTTAAAATGTGTCGTTAATGATGGTCTCGATCTATTTAGCGAGCTGACTTGAACCGTGAATTGTGCTCCCGTGAATGGACCCATCTTTTTTAATGTATTTTGATGATTTTAAGACTTATTCGGATGCCGCCCCAAAGCGTTACTTTTTTTAATCAGATTGCGAATGTCAACGATCTCTTTTGGTAAAATATTGATATGACTTTATAGGCTTATATCTCAATGGGTGATGCATTTAATAATATTCATCCCGAGCTCACTTGCGCCCATGCATATCAAATTTTAACTACGCCAATTGATCAACTTGAGTCTAAAAGTGATTTCTATATGGCTGCTGCGCATTTAATTAATTTCCCTGGGAACCGTACTGAGCAAATACTTTTGGATTTTCTTTCGCAACCCTCAGGCGAACAGGCTGTACAGATTGCCAAGAGGAAGGCTGTGGAAGTTCTCGGCCGTCTTGGTTCTACTCGGTCAGTTCAGGTCATTGGGCAATGTCTTGAATCTGACGATATTTACTTGGTTGAAAATTCAGTTTGGGCTTTACAGCAGTTGAAATGTTGTGATCCTGCAATCATTAGGCGAATGCTTGCTTTGCTTCAGGATAAAACTCAAAATCTTCGTGTATTAATTCAATGTCTTGCCAGCCTGAAGGTGCAGGAAAGTATTGAATCGATTCGTCTCCTTCAGGACTCTGAGAACCTTGGAGTACGTGGAGCTGCTATTTCGGCAATTGCACAACTTTCAAACGAAAAATTAAATTTGGACAAGATTGTGGAACATTTAACTGTCCCAAATCAGATGGATCGACAATCGGCTGTACAGGATCTGATTGATGCGAATGCTTTTGACTTTCTTCCGGCAATAGTTTCGGCACCAGTATCTCCAGCATTTCGGATGCGTGCGTGTCGTCAGATTTTGAATGATTCAGATTCTATGTTAATTGATGCAAATATCTTGTCTTTAATTGACACTATTTTGCGCGATGATCCTTCCTGTATTGACATTGTCCATAAGTATGATCAGCAGCCAAGTATAGAATTTCTATTGCGAGATCTATTTAATACTGATTTTAGTCGTTGTTATTTGGCTCTGATGGGCTTGCGACAATGTTCGTCCGAGGTCTTATGGCCACTGATGTCAGATTTATGGGCGCGGGAAGCTCACAATGACTATGGCGCTCACTACTTTTTTATGCGTATTTTTGGATCGCGATCTGATTGGCCAGAAGATGGTCTTCGTCACGTTCTTGAGATAATTCAAGAATCAATCATTAATCGTCGGCCTCAATTTAGAAAAAGCCGTGCTGCTGCTATTCAGGCGCTTCACTTTTTGTCTCCTGATTTATTTATTCAGTCTATTCCTGGCTTCTTGTCTGCAGGTGTTGATGCTCCTTGGGACTGTCGCTATGTGACTGCTCTCTGTCTTGAGAGTATGGCTGAAGTGAATATCTCTCTAAGGGAGAATATTTTGAGCCAGTTTGTTGTCGACCCTGATCCATTCGTTCGCGCAAGATCTGAGATTTGTCTATTGCGCTTGAGTGCAACATCTTCATAGGGTAGTCGTTTGACTATTCCTTGTGATGCTAAAATAAAGGTAATAACTAAGTAATTTGTTGTTGATATGAGTGATTCACTTCCATCGTTCGAATCTTTAGTTCAAGACCTCAAGCACCCCAATCCAAACATAAGAGATGAGGCATGTGTTTTGTTGGCGGAGCACTGGCCTGATCAGGCAATGCCATATTTTTTTTCCGAATTAGAAGATCCTGATCCAGTTGTTTACAGAACAGCTGTAAAGGCCCTAGGTACATTGGGGCCGCGGACATTGCCTGATCTGCTTAAATTATTTCAATCATCAGGCAATGGCACAGTAAGAGCTTGTTGTGTTAAAGCCATTGTCCAGATATCGGTTAATTTCCCTAATGCTGCGTTTCCCGCAGATATATTATCTATGCTTGAGCAAGCTCTAGACGATTCCAGCCCAGTCGTTGCTCAATCGGCATTGATGACCCTTGGTTATTTATCAAAGCATGATTCTGAGAAGGACCGTGTTATACCTCTTTTAATTCAGGCTTGCGATCGGGCGAATATTGCTCATGTTCAAGGATCGGCTATGGCTTTAGCGGAACTTGATTCTCCACTTGTATCGGCTTTCTTAGAAAAGTTAGCCCTAGATGATACAAAGGATCCTCTCATTCGTGAAGTTGCTCAGTCCAGTTTAGAGAGACGAGCAAGCTTAAATCTCAAGTAATTGTCATTATTTAAGTGCGATAAGTTGATTAAGAGCGACTTCTAGTACAGTTTTGACTTGGCCATCCTCTTCTGCCGAAATAGCTTCGCTTAAGGAATTTATTGATGAAATTTCTTCTATTTTCATCAAGGCTAAAGCTGTGTTAATTCTTACCTGATTGTCTTTGTCTTTTAGTAATCCGCAGAGTTCATTGATAATCTCCTCGGGCTCCAGTGTCTTCCCAGTAATTGTGGCGGCCTCTGCCCGTACCTCGCTTGAATCATCATTTAAGGCTCGAATTAGTAGCTCTTTAGCATGTTCATTTGTGCCTGAATGAACCTGTTCGGCCAGTGCGGTAAGGGCCGCTATTCTTATCTCAGGATTATCTGATTGGGCAGCTTGGTTGAATGCGTTAGGAGCTTTGGATCCAGTAAAGCTCAAGGCGAGATTAATCAGACCAATCTGAAATGCACTGCACTGGCTATCAGTTAGTAATTCCAATAGAGATTCAACAGCAGGTTCTCCTATGGTTGCCATTGCGCCTGCCGATGAGCCTTGAACGACAGGATCGTCGTCTGTTCGAAATGCCTCAATTAGATTTGGTAATGCCACTTTACTGCCAATAATATTGAGTGTTTTCGCAGATGCACGTCGGATCAAAACATTGGGATTGTTCTTCAGGGCATCGCACAGTATGGGAATAGCTGCCGTTCCTACTGAGCCAAGGCTTTGTGCAAAGGTGAGGCGGAGAGCACCTCGCGGATCCCCGAGTCCGGCCACCATTTTTTTGATTGATTCTTGATTGGAACTGGGTATTATCTTCTCTGTGAGTTTCTGTTTTAACTCCTCTGCTAATTCGTAAGCTTCTTGCTCTGTGAGTTGCTCGGCCGCGTTGATTGGATGATTTGAAGCTTCTGCGGCCACAGTCCTCTTGATGAGTATCTGAACTAAATCTAGTTCATCATTGTTAAGGAAGAACTCTTTTGTTGTAATGAAAGAATATAAAAAACCCTTCCATATACATGGAAGGGTTGAGGGCGTGTGTCTGCTTTCTCTTGATCTTTAATGGATCAGAAGTGGCAGCCAAATGGACGGAAAGCCACGTAATCCGTCATCTTCGGTGGATTGTGCCCTGTGTACTGCTGTTGGGGAAGTTTGGCAGGTGTCCGAGTGATTGCCGTATAGCTGAAGAAAGGAGAAGGTTTTAAATCTTCCCGTGCAGCAATGGCAAGAGGGTTGATGGTGCGGCTGTTGCGACCTTGTGCGTTGTCGCTGACGGCAACCTTCGTGCCACCAAGTTCCCGCATCAGATTGAAGGAACGTGTGAACATTCCAGCATATGAATCGTGAGTTCTTTCGTAAGGAACGATGTCCGAACCAAAGACTTCTGTGTATTCAGCAGAATCGGTCAGTTTGTCGATTAGGGCGTCAAAACCTTCTTCAGCCTGTAGCTTGATGTGGTCTTGAACTTCTGCTTGGTTCAGAGGTGCTCGGCCAAGTAAATGCTTGAAGTTCAATTCGACTCCACGCTGGGCACCAACTGAATGGAAGAAGTTTGATTTGTAAAAATCAGACTTAGCCAAACCGTTTACGAAGTCACGAACAGTGATTTCACCGTTCAATAGTCGCGCCTCAAGTGACGTTTCTCTTTGGCTTTCTCTGGGGTGCAGGTTACCTAGTACTTGACGATAAGCAGCCGCGATCACTCGCTCAAGAGCTGCTGCATTGTCTGGATTGTACTGATCAAACACTGATCCGAAGGGGCATTCGGCGTGCAAGCGGGGCCCAATTCCAATCCCCATCGATGCACAGTGCTGACGCTTGTACTCAGCGCGTACTCCTGCGACTGTTCGGTGTGCTGTGTTTTTACCGGCTTTGCTTTGTGTGGAGAAAGCAGCGGGTCCGGTTCGAGTAGCCGAAGTGAGAGACTTCAGGCTGGTTTCTGTGCCGAGCATGATTTGTGAGGGGGTGATGTTGTGGACGGTTCGTCACATCTCCCTGAAGGAATTACAGGTCTTGTAAAAACCTTTTGGTCAAAGTGACGTTCTCTAGAGATTCAAGCTTTATTTGTTGGCTAAATAAAATGTCAGAGACTTTCGGTTGATTGTTGCTTGCAATTGGTAAAAAAAAGGGTGGGCATTGCCCACCCCTTTGTTTGCTGTGTTTTAACAACAACCAGGCTGATTGATCAGCCCAGTGAGTTGATCACGTAGTCCAGCAACTGGTTGTAGGAGGTCAGAGCCTGGGGGCTCATGTCGCGAGGGGCGCAACCGTCGTTACGCATCTGGGAGAAACCAGCCACGTAGGTGCCAGCGTCGATGCTGAGCGCCTTGTAGACCTCTTTTTGGCCATTGATAGCCAGCTCATCCAGGGGGCCTGTGCCGCCGGCGACCAAGCAGTAGTTGATCAGACGCAGGTAGTGAACAAAGTCACGCTTGCACTTCTCTTTGCCTTCAGTAGCGCACTGGCGGGGCTGACGGCCAGTAGCACCGTTGGGGTACTGGGCGTACACAGCGTCAACAGCACGCTGAGCAATGCCGTCGTAGTTCTGGGAGAGCTTTTCAGCGGCTTCCAAACGTGCAGCAGCGCGTTGGATAGAACCCTGAACTGACTCCATGTCGGAGGAAGAAGGGAAGCGGGAAGCGCTATCGGCAGCGCCGACCACGGTGGTGATGACGGACTTCATTTTGAGGAAGTAAGTGGGTGTGGACGTTTAAATAAAGACGTGGCTCAGCTGATAGCGCTGATCACCTGGTCGAAGTAGCTACCTGCTTCAGCAGACAGGCTTGCGCAGTCACCCTGGGTGACAGCAGCTTTCTTGGCCTGGCTGTTGGTGTTGGTGATGAGGGCGCCAGCAGCGGCCTTCATGATGGCGACTGCGCGGGCAGCGGAACCAGTAGGAACGCCCAATGCGGCGTAGGTCTCACGAAGACCATTCAGGCAGCGGTCCTGAAGAACAGAAGCATCGCCAGCAAGAAGGGCGTAGCTCACATGGCGAAGGACGATTTCTCCGTCGCGCAGGCAAGCAGCCATTTTGCGGTTGGTGTACACACCACCGTTAGGAGCGGTAAGGCCGGTGTTCTCGCAGCAGATGCCTGCAACAGCGTCAGAGACGATGCAAGCGGCGTTGCCAGAAATAGCGTTCACTGCGTCAAGGCGCTTATTGCCATCAGCGATGAAAGACTTCAGAGAGGCCAGCTCGCCTCCGCCGATGAAAGCACCGCTGGAATCGGCCGATACGGCCTTCCTGGAGAATGCGTCGAGCATGGTTGTGGGAGTGTTGTTGGGGGAATGCGAATCCGCATCGGGTTGACAGTAACCCTGGTTCCTTGCCTCCCAGCTCAATGCAGATGTGTAGACAAGAAAGTTTGCATTCGTTGAATCTGAATCAAATATGAATAAAAGCGGAATGATCTCGCTTTTGCTCAAGAAGTACTGTCTTGATTGGAAATTTGCGTTTATGACAACTGTTGAAGTACCTGTTCGCAGCTCCATCTAAGCGGTGTCCATTTGCTTTCGGTCTGGATCTCCCTGAGTAAGTCGACTTGGTCTGAGAGGTTCAGGCTCAGACAAGCCCAGGCCGCTGCAACCCTCGACTTTGCATACTGCGGCAGTGTTTCTGCCAGTGCTGTCCGGACCAGATGGCTGTGTTCATGAACTTTCTGAAGTCCAATAACCGATGTCAAGAGGTAGTTCGCGCCGTAATCACTCCAATGCTTGGTCTGAATCTGCTCAATCGCATCAATTTGTTCTTGCTTCTGCATCCTGATCAGGCTTAGTGCACCGCCGTATTGCTTGCCTTCGTCGCGATGTTGCAGATTCTTTTCGATCTCTATAGTTTGCCCCTCACAAATCCAATCGTTCTGTAAAGCGAGCGTGGAAGGGTCGTCTCGTAGTAGTTGCTCCAGGAGGGCCACGTAGTCGTCAGGGATTTGACCACTCTTCTCGGGATCTACCAGCTGAAAGGCGCTTTTTGCCCTCAACGGCATAGAGACTGGGCAAGTGACCAAATGACCCAGCAAGCTGGCATCTCCAGCATCGCCAAGATCGATCACAGCTGATCGTCGTCGTCCTGCGACGGGATCAGTGAGTTGTTTGACCAGTGGCCCAAGGGATTCAACCTTCCCAAGAACTTTGGCGGTGTAGGCCCGGGCTGCTCCAGCGACCAATGGATTTTCATCGTTCTCAAAGGCTGAGATTGCTTGTTCCCCCGTTGAAAGCTTGAGCCGAGTGTGAGCTTGGATCGCCGATCGCTTTTGATTGTCACTGCTTTGCAATGCCTCAAGGAGTTGATCGCTTTGGTCTGCGGTGAGTGGGGATCCGATCTGCGCGATCGAATCCAGTGCGTTGATCACTGAAGGTTCGTCATCGAAACGCAGCGCACTGAATAAGCTTGGTAAGGCTTTCTCGTCTTTCCTGCGGCCAAGGGCTTCCAGAGCTTTTCTGCGTGTGATTCTGTTGATGAGATTTTCAGGATCGAGTTGTACGGCTGCAATTAATCCCTCTAAAGAGCGTTCGCTTCGGCAAGCAGCAAGCTTGGTTGCTGCCATATATTTGTCAACAGGATTGGGCAGATCGTCAGGGTTTGTCTGTAATAAAAGCAATGCTTTTTCTTCTGGCATTCCTTCAAACAAAATGTCAAATCTCTCAGACACGACCATTTCCGGAAGCACTGAACAAAATTAGCACTTCAGGCAGGAAGGCCCTGTTGCCAGAACAGATCCTTGGTGTAGGCAGTGTTGCATATCATTTTTTTGAGGTGGTGAATGTGGGAGAGTCGTGTCTGTTAATCTCTACACAACAACTGGTATGAGATGCCTGTCGGAGCTGAAGCTGAATTAGCCCTGTCTCACTTCGTTGAGACCATGTGCGGTAATCCTCAGGTTCAGGATGATTTGAATGATGTTGATGATTTAGAGAGGCTGCGTATTGTTGTTCAATCTGTTGAGTCTTCACTCACAGGAGCAGCATTAATTCCCTTTGAACAAGCGACAAGAACTCCAAAGATTCTCGTAGATTCCGGTGTATCAGCTCAGGCAATACCTTGGCGTTTGTTGCGTTGTACCGGTGGCCCATTGGTCTTGCAACTTATCTGTAAGAAGGCTAATTTTGCGATCTGGATAGAGAGTTGCTGATGTCAATCGAGTCTTTAAATTGTTTTTTAAATGATGTGGTCCGATTCCATGAGCTGGCGACAGGTCTTAAGGCACTGTCCAGTCATGATCAGATTATTGCTTTTGGGCAAAGCCAAGGTTTTGATTTCACTGAAAGTGAGTGGAATACCCTTTTTAATCAGGATTTTGAGCTCCAGTCAGACTCAATTCAGCAATCAATTCTGTCTGCGAACCCAGTTCACTGGTCGTGGGCATTTCGACAACACACAGTATGGAGGGCTATGCTGATGCATGGTGCTGGCGATGGAAGTGCCTAAAGCCAGCGATCTTTGCAAACTAGTTATTTGTTCTTATGTCTGATTTAGAACAAGATCAACTCCTTGAGCGTTTTATTGCCTTAGCTCGAACAAATGACGATCTTCGTGATGAAATCAAAAGTGCCTTAAATCAAGATGAGGTGATTTCAATCGCAGAACGTCATGGTTTTGCAGTGGATTCCTTGGCAATTCTAAGAAAATGGAGTCAGCACACCGATTTTTCTAAACCCACATGGATGGGATGGTTCGATGAATAAACATTAGCTGTTGATTTCCGAGTAGCGCGTTTGATGGTTTCCTTTTTTCGCCCAATACGTCACGAACTCTTCTCCGCCTGGGCGCGGAACACTGGCTATCGCTCTCAAGATTTTGAACGATCGATTCGGACCCATTGGCCAATTGCCAACAGCTTTGATTGCACGGACTTTTCCCCCCATAGATTCAATGCAAAGTTCGAATTTTTCTAATTGTGTTTGATCAACAGTCTCAAAAATAAAATCAGTCCCGTCGCATATCAAATGCTGTGAGCGAATCCAGGCTTTAATTTGTTTCCCATGATCAAGCATTCACGATTCCTTCTGTTCTATCCAGCTAGTTGAAATGAGTTCTGAAAAATTTTCGATCCGTTTGAACCGCAGAGGTCCATGCTCAGAACCCCATTGTGGTTGATCGGTTGCAGGATCAAAGCCACGATCACGACTGATCCAATTGTTTGCATCAACTTCGACTTCGCTTACTAAATAAGTAAGACTGCCATTTCTAGGGACCAAACATTTTTTTCCGGGTTCTACTGATCCGATATATTTGCCGTCGCTTTCTTCTGTGAAATGCATTGCGCATCCGCAACGGCTTTTAAGACTTGTTTGTTCAAGCGATTCAAGTAATTCAGGATTACTTCCGGAGCCAGCCAATCGGTCCTTATTAGCAAAATCAAAGTTTTCAACAATAAAGGTATCGTCTTTTATTTTTAGTCGATGAATCCCTTGGCGATAAGGGTTCCATTTGGCGTAATCATAAAATTGCTCAGAATAAAATCCAGGTCCCTCAAAGATTTCCCAGGGTAATGGACGAAATACTATATTGATTCGAGCAAAATCTTTCGGGTTGACTTGTGCTTGCTCATAATTGTCATAAATTCCTGCGAGTGTTCTGGCAAATCTCAGCTGCTGTTCTATTTCCATGAATTAACCTCTTTCTAAACTTTAATTCTTCGAACTTCTGATGCGAAAGATGATTGGAGGATTCCAGATCCCTCGGATGTCTTTAAGACGGAAGAGCGACAGCGAACATGCTCGGATACGAACCAAATCCTTTCTTGAGCGATGGATTGCTCATAATTAGTTTCTAAAATAAACGTTCCATCATTGAGGAATCGATAGCTGGACTCTGCAGGGAAAGATTCTGCATACCCTACGCTTCTTAGAAGATGTCCTGATGTTTGATCTTTAGGGATCGGAATGATGATGCACGAGCCTGAGGATACAGCTGTTGGATCATCTGGTTCCCAATCACTTTCTGCATTCCATTCCATTTTAAATGGAGAAGTATAAGCGCTGTCGTCTGGCTGAGAAGAATTTTTTATTGCCTCTTTGATTTCCTTGTTATCCGTATCGAGTTGCGTAATGGTGATCTCGCTGAGAACATCTTCGAATTGTTGAAAAGCCAATGAATGGCCAGATCTCATTGATCGCCATTCGCCCAAGCTTTGAGCAACAAATTGCTCAATATTCATCTTGATGGAGAGCTGATCGACTGTCGTGCTGTGTATTAGGTAAATTGCTTTGCATCATGTTCACCAAAGAATCCACCATCATGGACATCGCCATTGGTACAGATGACACAGACTCATTGAAGGCTTCGCTTTGATTGTGTTGTGGACCTGTGCTGTGGCTAAGGATGGGCATTTGTAAAATTAAAAGGACGGTTGACGAAATGCTTGAGAGATCGTGACCCGTTTGGGAATCGACTTGCTAAGCCTGACCCAAATCATCGCCGATCTCTTTGATGTGTGGCCGATAAAGGCCCTATTCGTTAAGCCTTCGCAATAGAAGAGATCCGTCCACCCTGCTTCAGGATGCTTTGGATCGTTGCCGACATGGAGGTTTGGCTCACCACCGAGTTTTGAACAGCCCGCCGGTTGGCGCCAATTTGACGCCCGGACGTCCATGTGATTCTGAGGGCATTGGCATTTCCGACGCTCTTGCGATCAATGATGGTTGGCGAACTTCCCGTTGAGAGGCTGTTTAGAAGCCTGGATCCCTTTGCGGCACCATCAAACCCTGCATAGCCAGCGTCAACAGCTGCGGCACGTGGATAATTAATTGTTCTGCCACCGCTAACGGTTTGAGTTGATCTGTTATGGGGTACTTGATCAACACCGAAAACTTGCAGATATTCATCGCTGTAGGTGTAGCTAGCAATTTCAGCGTCGTAGCCATGTTCGTTCATTAAACGAACGTGCGCCATCAGTTCTGCTTGATCATGTGGTGCACGTCCAAGCAGGTGTTTGAAGTTGAGTTCAACAAAACGGTAAGGACTGCTTGGCTCAAGAAATAGCTTTCTGTAGGTTTCTGACTGTGCCAAGGCAGTGACAAAACCTTGCACGGTGAGATCACCATTCATAAACAAGGCTTCGAGTGACTGATTCACATCAAGCTCCATCAGATGACGGTTGCCAAAGACTTGTTTGTAGATCGACTGAATTACCTCATCGGCATGGCCGAGGTCAGTATTAGCAGGTGCGACCAGTGTTTGGGTGTCCGTCATTGTTTGATGAAAGTGGAGGGAAGAGTGTTGGATTCACCCCCCCACCCAGTGGGGAGGCTATTGAATGAAATGCAAGATCAATGCTTCAGTTACATCACTTCAGTGATAGAAACAATCTTGCCGCCACGGGCATGGATGTATTTCATCTGGCTCGACATGTCTTTGCCGGATACCAGATAAGTATTTCCTGCAGTGCGTTGACGTCCTCGGGCTGCTTGAGCACCCACCACAATCCGGAAACGCTTCTTGGTGGGATCAGGCGCACCAGATTGTGTGCCAGTCCGGTTGATCCTTGTGGTGGTGGAGCTCCAGCCTCCAGGAACCATGCCGGTTGCAACAGACGTTACGAGGGACGAACTGGTTTGAACGGTGTCGCTAGCAGCGAAGCCTTCAGCCAATTTCAGGTGACGGTTGAAAGCCACTTGAGAGCGGCCATTTTCAGACAGGATTCGTGCGAATGGCACGGTGTCTTCCCCGAAGGTGCTCTGGTATTCCTCGCAGTCGACGTAACTGGCGATTTCTGCGTCGTAGCCGCCCTCAGCCAGAATTTTTGTGTGCTCACTGATTTCAGCCTGAGACTTTGGCGCGCGTCCGAGGAAGTGCTTGAAGTTCAGTTCGATAAAGCGATAAGGGGCGTTGGTCTCAAAGAAACGACGCTTGTATTCAGCCGACAATCCAATCGCACGGACAAATTCTCGAGTGCTGAGGTAACCATCGATGAACTTGCTCTCCGCTGAGATGGCGCGCTCAAATTCCATCAGATGGGGGTTGCCCATTACTTGCTTGTACGACGCGCGAATCAATGCTGCGAGCTGATCTGGGCTATCGCCTGGGCAGCGCTGATAAGTTTCCTGCTCTCGTTGCCCCAAACCGAAGTACACGTAGGAGTCACCACGCATGGGTGCATTGTCTTTCCCACTGGTGACACCAGGGGCTTTGCTTGCGAAGCGAGCGCCGCCGCCTGCAGATGGGCGGATCCCAAATGGTTGCGATGGGACGCTGATTCGAGGAGCGGTACCGCTGCCAAGGCTTGTGGTTAAAGCGCTGCTTCCGCCACGGGCACTGTCGCTACCGGCAAAGCTTTTCTGAATCGCCGCGAGCATTGGGAATGCTGCGGTGGAGAGATCCGCCGGGGAGCTCCAAGACCGTGCGTAAGGCACCACATTGCTACCAAACACCTCGAGGTATTCGGCCGAATCGACGATGCTGTCGATGACAGCTGCTTGCCCGTGCTCCGCCTGCAGGGAAATTTTTGCCGACATCTCTGCTTGGGAGTGCGGTGCCCGGCCAAGGAGATGTTTGAAATTCAGTTCAATGCCGCGCTGAGGGGCAACGGATAAGAAAAAGCGGCTTTTGTAAAAGCTTGATTTCGCCAGGCCTCGAATGAAATTACGGACATCGAGGTCTCCATTACGCAGTTGAGCTTCCAGCTCGGCGCAACGCTCGAAATCCATCACATGCGCATTGCCAAATACCTGCCGATAGGCGGCTGCAATGACGTCATTCAGAGCCGATGAATCATCTGGGCTATAGCACTCTGAGGTGACGCGGTGAGGGCAATCCGCATGACTGCGAGGTCCAACCCCGATCGCCAGTTGATCGCATGATTGCTTGAGGAATTCACCAATCGTGAGAGCAGGTTTTTTGCCGACCCCTTTGCGTTCAAAGCTGACGGGGCTGCTCCATTTTGTTTCTGCGCCGAATCCTTTTGAAGCTTGAGTTGTGTCCATGGTTCAGGGGAGGGGGGGAATGGTTCGAGGAAGTGTCGTTGAAGAAAATCCTGAAAGGATCAGGTCACCGGAGTGATGCTTGCGATTTTTCCGCCTTCGCGGTGAATCCGAATGAATTGCTCAGAGAGCTTGTTGAAAGGCACGTAATAAATGCGGTTACTGCGCACATAGCGGGAGATGCGGCGCACATTATTGGCGCTGTATCCCGTCACTTCGACGCGATAGGTCATGCCCTCTTCGCCTGCGCCCACGCCAAGACGGGTCGGAGCATCCTGGAGATTGCGGGACGGACGGAAACTCCAGCCTGAGGTTTCGCTGGAGGACGGTGGAATCACCGCAAGAGGGCGGTTTTGATAGGCAGCTCCACCAAGTTTGCTGCTAATGCCGGCGAGATCTCCTTTCAGGCTGCTGCTGCTGTTGCCCCGCAGAAGTTGGAAACTCCAGGTGAATTCTTGAAGGGTGGTGCAGCTTTCAGTTTTCCAGCCACGTTGGTAGGGAACGATCCATTCTCCGAATGCGTTTTGGTAGTCGTCGCAATCAAGAAAGCTGTCGATATCAGCGTCGTACCCCTTGGCGTCAAGCCGTTCGGAGTGGTCGCGCATCTCCTGGAAGTCGATGGGTGCTCGACCCATCAGGTGACGGAATGCCAACTCGATGTAGCGGTATCGAGCGCATGTCTCGAAGAAGCGACTGCGATACAAATCACTCTTGGCGATCCGGCGAACGAATTCCCGAACGCTGATCTCACCAAGCTTGAATTGCGATTCAGCAACCAGCTGACGCTCGCTCTCCATCACATAGGCGTTGCCAAGCACTTGCTTATAAACAGCGCGAATAATCTGCTCCTTTTTGGAGTCTTCATCGCCCGGGAGAAGTTCTAGTGGCGCTTCACTCTCTTCGGAGAAGCGTTCTACCCCCAGAAGCGAGGCAGGACCGAAAGGCATGAATTTTCTCGCGTTAGCACCAGGCAATACTCAGTCAGAAGTGCTGATGTAGAGCAGCTTCTTTATAAACCTCAATCAAGTGTTGCCAAGTATTGCGTGACACATCAATTACTTGCCATCGCAAGGGCTTTGGCTGCCTTTTTAGGGTGAACGCCTCGGTTGAGTGTTTTGAGGCCGTTCAGCTCTGGGGGCTGCGGAGCGATTCGAGGCTTGTTCGTGTTGTGCCGCGCGTCAGAGGATTCCAGTGATCCAGTTCCATTGCCGATCGATTCAGCAGAGTTGTTAATTGTTCGTTGAGCCCTGAACAATGGCTGAAATCAGCCCCTTTGATGGATTCAACGCTGTCTAGAGCAGCGTCTTGGAGATCAGCACCACGGAAATCAGCGAGATCAAGTTGGCTCGTGCCGAACCGGGTCGCCCGGCACATCGCGCCACGAAGAGTGGCGAAACGAAGATCGGATCCAGCGAGAGAGACACCATCGAGCAGTGCACCACTGAGGTCGGCACCGCTGAGGTAGGCCCCCATTAAGACAGCTCCACGCAGATCAATACCGCGCAGATCGGCATTGTTCAGAAATGCTCCGTTGAGCTTCGCGCCTGGGCCGACTGCCCCACTTCTCAACAGATCAAAGCCCTCAGGGACTGTCGTGACATGGTCAAAACGAGCAAGCCGAAGGTCTGCTCCCTCCAGTTGGCAGCGACTTAAATTGCTGCCTCGTAAGTCGCACCTGCACAAATTGGCGTTGCGAAGGTCTTGCTCGCCAAGATCTTGTTCGCTCCAGTTGGCTCCCCGTGCATCGATGCACTCGCCCTCGAATTGTTGTGGACGAACTGTTTCTGGTGCAACCCAGGTGCGCAGATTGAGAGCCACCGTTCCAACCATCAGAGAGTCAGCTGCGAACCATTGAGATCGCGATCGTAAGCAGCACCCTGGTGATCTCGAAGCCTCCAACAACGAAGAGGCCCAACCAGACCTTGAGCAGCCACGCCGGTGGTTGTCCGTTGACCCACAGCTCAGAGACTTGCAATGTTTGGCCTTGCATACCGTCAAACTGAGATCTGGGAGCTCTCTCTTGCAGAGAGTCGCG
Organism: Synechococcus sp. BL107; assembly: GCF_000153805.1. Lineage (NCBI taxonomy): Bacteria > Bacillati > Cyanobacteriota > Cyanophyceae > Synechococcales > Synechococcaceae > Synechococcus > Synechococcus sp. BL107. Next base: position 807,147 of record NZ_DS022298.1, read on the forward strand.
CCAGTCGGCTCCGTAGCGGGGGAAGCTCTGATAAATCGGTGTCTCTCCTAGAGATTGTCCTGGCAAGACGCGGGAGCGTTGCTGCGGCACAAGGTCGTAACCGAAGCAGCTCATGTATTCATCGCTATCGAGGAGTGTGTCCACAAAGTTGGTGAATCCTTTCTCCCCAATCACGATCGACCAGGCCAAGCGCTCAGCATCGCCATGGACGGGGCGGCCGAGCACACGCCCCACCACTTGATCCACCATCCGGTAGTTCGAGCTGCACTGGTAATAGCCCTGCTGAAAACGTTCAGACAGCAGCAGGCCTCGGATGAAATCTCGAAGTGTGATGTTGCCGCTTCTCAGCTGTGATTCCAGAAACGGCTCACGATCGCTTTGCATCGCGTGAAAAAAGATCTGCTGATAGGCCTGTTCGATCAAGCAGTCGATGTTGGAGCGATAAGTATCCGCGCCGCCTTCAGAAGAACCCGTTAGCTCCGTTCGAACTGTGCTGGTATCCCCCGCCAGATTGCTCACCCGTGCGTTCTGCGTTGTGAGGGGATACGCCTGCAGGGGCAAAGCCATTGAAATGACGATGGGTAAAAATACTCGGTGTTGATCTTCGTCTTATTTGCCGGAATTTCAACGAATCTCGTATCAGTACTTAACTGCAGTTTTGTTGAGTTCCTTGAGTAGGTGCATAAATGAATCGCTAAGAAGTTGGGCTTCGATTGCGCCTGAAACCTCGTGCTCGGAAAGGACTTTTAGCCGTTTGAGGGCGATGTTGAGTCCTTCGATGGGCACTCCGACGTGGGCATACAGAGCGAGCAAAGCGCCCATTCCTTCTGGATCTGTGAATTGGTCTTGTTTGCACGCAATCGCATAAACGATCACGCGGAAGAACTGCCAGCAGTCTCTCCAGCAGGCTTCGGCGCGTTCCGATGGGAACAGCGCGCCACCCGATTGCACGAGATGCGGCTGCTCTCTCACAAGGAATTCACGTGCTTGCTGCACCAAGTGATTGGCTTTGCCCTGGAGCTGCTCGATCAGCTGAGCATCAACCTTCGAGGATTGACAAATTTGTTGGATTTCTGCTGGTGATAAGGCGCGCTTCTCTTCATCCGCCATTCGAAGAATCTGGCGATCAGAAGCTGGTAGAGAAGGATCGTTCTGCAGTCCCAACACTTGAGCTGATGCGATCAACTGCTTCAGCACTGGATCATTCGGCATCGGCTTTTTTTAGAGCTGAAACGACGAGACGGGGGTGGCAATGAGCCCACCATGCCGCTCAAGATAAAAAGCCCAGACCAGATTTTCCCCTAGTCCTGGGCAATGCTCGATCGCGATTTGCGCCACTTCGCTGGACGATCCCATGGCATGGAGGAGTTGCTTCGCTTCAGTTGCTGAGCTGATTGTGGTGCCACGGATGGCAGACCCCACGACCCAGGTGAGCGTTGTATCAATGAGATCGCCGTCATTGTCCGCGCAGGCCAGCAGAAGGTTGGCCGGACTGATGATTTGTTCAAACGTTTCCTGCCAGAGCTGAATGTTTTCGTCCCGCAAGTTGATGCGAAAGCAGTCAGGACCTGCTGGGAAACTCAGCTCTCCGCTGGCATCGGCATGCTCTTGAAGTGCCTCGATTCTTGGATCTGCGAGACAGCTCATCCGCACTGATCAGAAGTCGTTCATTTAACCAGTGCCGAGGGGCTTTCCCTTTGAACTTGTCGCATTACAGATCGCGGTGGGTCAATGGCTTGCGGTGATTGAAGTCGCGATCTGAGAATGTGCTTGCCCAGCGTTCTTGCGTAGAAAGTAACTTTTGATATTTGTTGGGGTGACGAATGTCAGCACTAGGTATTTGTAAGGCCTCCGTGCTTGTTCTCTGAGCAAAGTTTGGGAGGTTTGTAATTTGAAAGATCTTGTTTTTTGTATAGATGATTCTTCGATGCCCTTAGCCGGCTTATGTATTCAACTGTCTCATATTGATTGACTTGGTGATCATTTCGTTGCTTCGTCAATTGTTTGTTTCGACTGACTTTTTCTTGAGTAAGCCTGTGAGTGTTGCCAAGGCAAACATTGCAAGTAAGGCAATGCCCAGCATCACGCTGGCTCCCTGTGTAACCCCGGCACCAACGGCGACTAAGATTGAGTCACTAATTAATATGCTGATTACAAGGGCAGGCGCAAAAATTCTCCAACGGGTTTGGCTGATGCCAATCGCATAACTTAGAAAATCAAACAAGCCAGTCATTAATAGACCTGTCATCAAAAAGAAATTTCCCTCCAGTTGATTCTGGCTGAATCCATCAATCCGCTCCATAGCCTTGTGCCCTACCAGGCGGCTTACGGGCGAGCGTCCCCAAATTCTGGCAATGAAAAATGCTGCGTTGCAAAACACGAAATCGGCGAAAATAATTGTGAGATAACCGGTTTCAAATCCCAGTAACGAGCCAGCGAGTAATGAGTAAACCGAGCTTGGTAATGCCGGTAAAACGATGCTAATTCCGCGAAGAAATGCTATTCCGACTGGAGCCCAAATGCCCATGCTCTGCACGGCTTCTTTAAGAGGCTCGATCCCATATTTTTGTAGATAATATACTATTAGAATTACAAATATAGTAATTAAGGCTATTTTTATTCCAGTCTTTATCCTTGGCATCGGTCGGGTTTAATCTTTTGGTAAAGACTCTAGGCCGGTTAGGTAGACCTTCCACTGATTGGTAACGCTTTATTCAGTCAAGGGCCTCATTTCGGTGATACACAAGTTCGACAGAAGGCGTTGCGACTCGTTGAAGTATTGGCCGCCATCGTGACTTGTTCCGCCAGTGGACGTGGACAGTAGGTTCATCATCGATACCATCAGCGAAGTACTCGAAACGAGGTTGTCTCTAGTGGCTAAGCCCTCTCTGCGGTCCGAGTTCGAACAGCAGCTCTGTTTACAGCTGCTGGGTCTTAGCGAAGTGGTTGAAGTTTTAGTGGAACGAGTCCTGGACTTGGAAGAGCGTCTGCAGTTGGTCGAAGGCCAGCAACTCGAGGCAGAGGCAGATTTCGAGCACTCTGAGCAGGCTGGTGAATTGTTGTCTGCCAGTGAGTTGAAAGTGCGTTCGCTCCGTAACCGTTTGACTCCCTCAACAGTCGTGCCTTTCAAGTCTGAGGCCGTCAACGAGGAGAGAATTGAAGACCAGCGCACCGACGATCAACCATCTGAAGATCAAGCGTTCGAAGATCAGTCCATCGAAGAAGTCTTGCCGTCCGGTGAGATGCCAATCGAGGCGTCTTCTGACGACGAGATGGAATATGTGGATGATCCTCAGATTGATTTGTTGTCCGCTTGAGTTAAGACAAATCCAGTAAGCGAATCCTGAAGATGGCGACCTGTTGCGCCATCTCAGGGGAGCTGATCACAAATGGATGATCAGCCATCGCTTCGAGCACAGCTTTGATTCGTTCATCCGGCGAGTTTGATGCGTCGCTGGAATCACTCAACCTCTTCCAGGTGCGATCAAACACCATCGCGAAGCTGTCCGCATTGTTGAAAACGCGGTCGCTATCAGCGTTAGCCGCCACGAAGGACACAATTAATTCGGCATCGTTGGGTGCCAGGAACCTGATTTGAACTAGGGCGCTACGACAATGTGGCCCTTAAAGCATTCAAATTGGTTTAGTAGCTGTACAGAAAACACCTTTGCGGGAGTTTGCATACGGCTTCTAGGCCGCAGGGTCAGACCTTGAGGTTTGCCGAGCGGTTGTACGGATCACTCCTGGAAGGTGACACGAGTCATGACTCTATTCCTTGCTCGAAGGCACTCCAACTAACAAGAGGATGTCGCTCGTGATTCCCCCTCGTTGTACGGATCAGGGGAAGCGAGGGGCGCCAGCTTGAAAAGGCTGAATGCCTTGCAGCTCTGTTGCCTTTGAAGCAACCGTGGAGTACCGCCCTAAGCCAGATGCGCCACTGGACCACGAAGCCTCAATGGTTTGTAACACTGCCGTTAACTTGTGTGAAGCGTTTCCTTGGACGGGATCGCAATTAAAGACGTTTCAAGAGGAACCTGTGGGAGGGGGCCTCTTTTTTTTGCTTATGGGGTTGGCTGAATGTTTCCTTGACAGAATGGAAGCAGCAGGAATAGCCCAATGAATTATGAGCAGGAAGTGATTTTCAAGTGCGCTATCAAAGGAACTCTTGGTGGCCTTGCAGAGAAAATGACAGCTGAGGATTTTGATGAGTTGCTCAATGCTTCCCAGGATTGGAGGAAGCATTTGGTGATCGAGGCGATCACTGAAGTGGCAACGATTCATGCTGGACGTCGTCGACCTGAAATCGATTAATGGGATGAGCACTCTCGGGACATGCCAAGCCTGGGTCGTTGAAAAATGGTCAAGTTCCGGATGCTTGTTCCATCGCGGGGCCTCGGGCAAACTCTGAGTAGAGCGCCGCTGCTTCATCAGGCATCCCGCTGTCCCAAAGAGTTTGCGCTCTGTCTTGCATCCATAGGCCGGCTTCGCTCCACAGTTGTCGCTTGAGGGTCTCCTGGAGATGCTTTGTATCGCCCTGATCCATTGTGATAACAACCATCTGATGGCTGTATAGGTGCGCTCTGGCTGAGAATCAGCAACGATTTTTACCGGACTTAAAGACTTCCGGATTTGTTCTCAGCTCGGACCAGTCATGCCCACGTGGTACGAACATGAATGGATGGATGATTTGGAATGAAAGTCATCAGGTGTCCGTCCCTACAAAAAAGTTCTTCGTGATACACAACAATTGAATTGTCCTTGGGAACGGGGATGCGTCGAACTTGGGGGGGTCTGGGGAGGCCTCCCTTTTTTGTGCTTGTCGGGGAGTTCTGGTTTGTCTTGTGATTGAAGACTCTTGAAAAATCCTCCAGCGCTCCCAACCCAATTGGCGGATTTGTCGAAGGATGCCAAATAGTAATGGCACGTCATCACAACGTTTCTGTTGCGATGACGTGCCTTGCATGGCGTTTAGGGAAATGCCAGGACCCAGATTTGAACTGGGGACACGGCGATTTTCAGTCGCCTGCTCTACCAACTGAGCTATCCCGGCTAGCCGCTTTCGCGACGTCGCAATCTTAAATCACCGCCCGAGGCGTTTCGCTGGTGTACGCCCCAGACAGATAATTCCTCTTACCGAATGTCCGGCTTCGTTCAGGGCTTTTTGAGCAGCCAAGGCGGTTGCACCAGTCGTGAGAATGTCGTCCACCAGCCAAACCGTTGTTTTCGACTGCAGGGATATTTGTGGGGCGGGGGCTGCGTGAAAGGCGCCTGTCAGGTTGTGCATTCGCATGGAACGATTGAGGTGATGCTGACTAAGCCCAGCTCGAGTGCGGTGCAGCAGCATTGTGCTGGGCTGCCCAAACCCTGCAGCAATCAGATTTGGGAGAGGGTTGCAACGCTTCTTTTTCCAGCTTGGAATGGGGACCAACAGAACTTCCTTGGGAAGAGGGTGAGCCTTGGCAAGCAGCTGAATCACTGCTCGTCCAGTGCGGCTTTGAGGCTGCTCTTTGATCTTCAGCACGAGTTGTCGGAACCGACCTTGATAGGTGCCGAGTGCTTTCCATGGAAGTGGTTCACTCCCGCTGGTGTTTGATTCGCCGAGGCCGTACTCCTCGATGCAGCGGCCGCATGGCTGATGCTCGACATCGGTCATGGGCGGAATGTTGTCCTCGAGACTCGCTCGGCAGATAGGACAGGAGGGTTGAATCAGGAAGGACTGAGCAGTCTGGAGTATTGACTGAATCACGGTGCCCCTTGATTCAGTGCTCCTTGATTCAGTGCGTCCAGCAAAGTGCATCGAGGACCGTGGGTCTGATGGGGGCTATTAAGTGTTCCCCGTTACCGCGAGGGTCAGTTTTTTGGCATGGCACGCAACATGGCCACCAATGTGCGGTGGGCATCCTCGCTGTCGGTGAGGGTGTGGTCGAAGGGGATTTGCAGCTTGCTGCCATCCACGTCCAATTCCATTGAATTCGGCGTCACCGCAACCATTCGAGCTGATTCTGGTGCATTGATGCCGCCGTAATGACGGGCGTAATCCAACACAGCTTCAGCGTGGTCATCATTCATGTGCGTACAAATGCGTGCACTGACAGCGGGAGTTAAGGGGTCGGTAGGCATGGTGAATAGTCCTAAAAAATGTTGTCTTAGCTAAAACGTTGCCATAGAAGAGCTCCAAGCCGGATACCGCTGAATGCGACATAGCACGACAGTGCCACAAACAACAGCAGGGAAAGCACCTCTTGGGGTTTTGTTGGCATGGTGGTGGGGATAAAATTCAAAAAAGCATCGAAACCTTTCGGTCACGATGCTTTGGTGATAGTTGTTTGAATTGAAGACCTTCAAATGGTCATTCAAGAAGCCCTATTCAGCCCCAGGATTTGGAATTTTTAGACCCATACATTCTGGCAAAAGCGCCGGATGTTGGATCGTTCATCGCACGCGAGTAGGAGAAGCTTGAAACTTCGTAGCCACCCTCTGCTGTGGACAAGCGTCTGGCATTCGTGAATTCCATCACCAGTTGGCTGCGCCCTTCAATCGTGGTGTCTGAAGCGGCATTCCCTGGCGTGACGCGTCCGAGGTTCACGAACGTGGAGCAGTAAGCACCTGCTGCTGAGGTCCAAGCGCGGAGATAGGGAACAGTATCGGTGCCAAATACTTCCAGGTATTCACCCGACCGAGTGAGCTTCTCGACAAGACCATCGAATCCATGCTCAGCAATCACGGTGATCGCTGCGCTCACTTCAGCCTGGTTGAGCGGCGGACGTCCAAGTAGATGTTTGTAATTCAATTCGATGCCACGGATTGGCGACACCCGGAAAAAATAGTTCTGTTTGTACAGATCTGATTTGGCAAGACCTGCGACAAAATCACGGACCGAGATATCTCCATTCATCAGCTGGGACTCCAGCTCGGTGCAACGCTGATTCTCGGTTGGCCCAAGATTTCCAAAGACTTGGCGGTAGGCCGCCGTCATCGTTGCTGTTAAAGCTTCACTTCCTGTTGAGGCGAATTCATCCGCAACGGCACTAAACGGACACTCGCTATGAATGCGAGGGCCGGTACCGATGCCGGTCGCTCCACAGAGATTTTCTTTGTATTCCAGGGATGTTTTGCCAACAAGGCCTTTTCTTGGAATTAAATTCCCCAGTTTCTGCTCTTCGCGGTAGCGGTTGATCGCGGTGTTTTGTCTGGACTTCGCAGCGTTGTTCGCAACGTAGGAAACGCGGTCGAGACTGGTGAAATCGCGTGTCGGCTTGATGACGACCATTAATGAGCCTTACAAGGATTCGTTGCGTGAGAATAAAGCGATGAAGTTATTTAGGCCCTTGATACCCCAGGCTTGCAACAAAATGTTTGCCACCTAATTTTTTTAGCTCGTTTTCGTTGAATTGATGCCCTCCAACAGATGATTCTCCTCAGCCTTGCTCAGTCGATGGTCTGGATTCATTGAGGGAGGCGAGAGCGAGCCGGGCAACTCCCGCTGCTGGCTGCTGCTGAGATGTGATCACTGGCATGCCTAAGCGACGTTCCCTGATCCGTCGCCACTGCGGATTTCGTGCGCCACCACCGATGCTGATCAGTCGTTTGGGTGGTTTTGCTCCCAATGCGGTCAAGGTTTGCCACCCCTGCGCTTCGATGTCGGCAAGTCCCTCCAACAAGCCCTGGAGAAATAAGGCATCGCTTACGGGCCGTGGCTCAAGGATGGGCATTAAGGATGGATCATCGACTGGGAATCGTTCCCCAGGTCGCGGTAATGGGCGAAAGATCAGGCCGCTATTGGTGTCTGGGTTGATTTGCCGGCTGAGTTCAGTGAGTAGTTCATCGTTGAAGAATTGACGCAGAACCCCTGCGCCAGCATTGGATGCGCCGCCGCACAGCCAGCGTCCTCCGACGCGATGACTCGTGATCCCTGGTCCGTGGATCGGAACTGTTGTGAAGCGCTTCATCACCAGCGTGGTTCCCAACACGGTGATTCCGTCGTCATCACCAGGATCAGTCGCCAGCACCGCCGCATTGGAATCTGTTGTCCCAGCCACGATTTGAGCATCGTCAGGAAGTCCGAGTTCAAGGGCTCGGGCACTTGCGATTGTTCCCAAGGTGCTTCCACTGGGCCGAATGATGGGAAGCCGATTGAGCCATGGTTGTTTGGTGAGGGCCTCTGGCCACGAGTGATTCTCCAAGTTCCACCCAAGCCGCAGATTGTTCCCTTCTTCGCCCCAAGTCCAATCCCCCAAAAACCATCCATTGATCCAGTCCGCCTGATGGCGGAGAAGGGTAGAAGGGCCATACACCTTCGTGAGTTGCAGCGCCCGCGCGAGGCTTCCACTGTTGCTTGAGGCCGGACCACCTTCGGGAACGAGCTTTTGAAGCTGCAGCTCAAAGCCCTGGCAAGCCTCCGAGTACGGCAAAGCCTCACCCTGGGGGCGCCCCGTTGAATCACAGGCCAGCAACGTTCCTGATGTGCCATCAACAGCAAGCGCCTTAATGCTGTATCGCTGTTCTGCAGGGATTCGAGCAATCAATGTGGAACATGCTCGCGTCCAACCATCGGGCTGATTCAGTCCGACGTCGTAAGGAACTGATGTCGAATATTGGATGGTGTTCGATCGATCCAGCACGGCGATGCGAACGCCACTGGTGCCCAGGTCAATTCCGAGCACCAGGGAGGTCATGGCTGAATCAGGCTTTGCGCAGTTCCTCGGCCTTGGCTGCGACATCTTCCCAAGGGAGATTGAGGTCGTTCCGGCCGAAATGACCGTAGGCCGCAGTGTTTTGGTAGAAGCGACCACCCCGTGCTTGAGGAAGATTGCGTAGTCCGAAGTTTTCGATAATCGCGCCTGGGCGCAAGTCGAAATGCTCTTGTACGAGCGCCGTGAGATCTTCATTCGACACCGTTCCTGTGCCGAAAGACTCCACCAAAATCGAAACGGGCTTGGCTACACCAATGGCGTAACTCAACTGCACTTCGGCGCGGCCGGCCAAGCCAGACGCCACAAGGGCTTTCGCCACAAAGCGGGCGGCATAGGCAGCCGAGCGGTCCACCTTGGTGGGATCTTTGCCCGAGAAGGCACCACCGCCGTGGCGTGCGTAGCCGCCATAGGTGTCGACGATAATCTTGCGTCCGGTTAAACCTGCATCTCCTTGGGGCCCACCCACAACGAATTTGCCGGTGGGGTTCACTAGATATTTGGTGCTCTCCCGGCTGGGTTTCAGGTTGAGGTCGGCGGTGGCGGGCTCGACGACGTGGGTCCAGAGATCTTCCGTAATGCGCTCGCGGATGCCTTGCTCATCACTCATCCCCCCCACTTCGGCAGTGTGTTGGGTTGAGATCAGAATCGTGTCGATCGCAACGGGCTGGTCGTTTTCATAGACCACGCTCACTTGGGTCTTGCCGTCGGGCAGGAGATAGTCGAGTGTTCCGTTGTGGCGAACTTCAGCAAGTTGGCGGGCCAAACGATGCGCCAGGCTGATGGGCAGCGGCATCAACTCCGGGGTTTCGTTGCAGGCGTAGCCGAACATGATCCCCTGGTCTCCCGCACCGACCAAGTCCAGCGGATCGCCAGCGTGGTCATCAGCTTCATTAACGCCTTGGGCAATATCAGGTGATTGCTGATCAAGAGCGACTAAAACGGCACAGCTGTTTGCATCAAAACCGCCGGCGCGAGCGCCGCTGTAGCCAATCTCTTTGATGACGTCGCGCACGAGGTGGATGAAGTCCACCTTGGCCTTGGAGGTCACCTCGCCGGTGATCATGCAAAGCCCAGTATTGACAACGGTCTCGCAGGCCACACGGCTTGCAGGATCCTGTGCCAGCAAAGCATCAAGGACTGCGTCACTCACTTGATCGCAGATTTTGTCTGGATGCCCTTCGGTAACGGATTCCGAGGTGAAGACGTAACGACTCATGCAAATAAATGTCTTGGAGAGACTTTACGGGTCGGCTTCAAGTTCAAGCTCATTCCAATGTTCAAGCTGATGCACGGCGGTGGTTAAGTGAGGGCGTATATCCCATCCGCCTAGATAACCAATCACGCAGCCGATACCAGCATCCCTCGCCATTTGGAGGTCTGTTTCCGCATCTCCGATCAAGGCACATTGATGCGGTAGCAGTTGCAGGCGTTTGCATAGCTGATGCACCGCTTCCGGGTTTGGCTTTCTGGGTTGATCATCCGCACTCCAACAATCCGCCACCAGAGAGCTGATGTTTTCGTGATCCAGAAATGTATTGATTCCTTTTGTTGTGTCATTGCTGATCACAGCGCTGAGAACCGATGCGTTGTCGAGTTTTTCAAGAAATCTTTTGGCACCGTCGAGAAGTGGGCGCGATGATCCGTCATCGCTGAATTGTTGATCGATTCGTTGGAAGCAAGTCTCGGCGAGTGCCAGGGCTTCGGGCCAGCTGCAACCAAAAATGCAGAACACCGTGGCAGTGGAGGTGAGGTTGTCTTGGCGTGCAGCAACCGCGAGGGTTCCACCAGGATGGAGTGCCTTGTCGCGAATCCCAAAGGCTTGCCTGAGTGTGGTGTCGAGTTCACTGAGATGGGCGGCACCTTTGGCGTCTCTCCAGAGATCGCAAATCACAGCGAGTCTTCGCTCGAACAGATCGAGGAGGTGAGGCTCGCTATGGGAAAGGGTGCCGTCCTTGTCGAACAGCACCCCATGAATCGAGCCGATGGGTTGTCCCCTCAGCAGCAATGTGGCCATGGATGGCTCAAATCATCATTGATGCGATGGGCTCCTCTCCTTCCTCAGCTTGCTCTAGAAGCATCTGCTTGTAACGAGCAGCCATTTCCTCAGCTTTCTCAAAAACTTTCTGAGGGTCGGTGAGCATGTCACCGGGTTCCGGCTCCAGCGCTTTGGTGGAGAGGGAAATACGGCCTCGTTCAGCGTCCAGGTCGATGATCATGACCTTCATCTGATCGTTCACATTGAGAACAGAGTGGGGCGTCTCAATGTGCTCATGGCTGATTTCAGAGATGTGCAGCAATCCACTCACACCGCCGATATCGATAAAGGCTCCGTAGGGCTTGATACCGCGGACGGTGCCAACCACCACTTCGCCAACTTCTAGGCGATTCATCTTGCGCTCAACCAACGCACGGCGATGGCTCAAGACCAAGCGGTTGCGTTCTTCGTCCACTTCAAGGAATTTCAGTGGGAGGAAGTCGGCAACCAACTCTTCTTTTGGTTTGCGCGTGCTGATGTGGGAGCCAGGGATGAATCCGCGCAATCCCTCAACCCGGACGAGTGCACCACCACGGTTGGTGGCAAACACCTCGGAGTAAATCGTGGCATCTTCTTTCTGAAGCTGGCGCACGCGCTCCCAGGCACGTTGATATTCGATCCTTCGAATCGACAGCGCGAGCTGACCATCTTCATTCTCTTCACTCATGATGAAGAACTCACGGATCTCACCGGGCAGGAGCACATCGCTCAGGCCCTCGACCCGGTTGATCGACACCTCTTGTAGGGGCATGAACGCGGCGGTCTTGGCGCCGATGTCGATCATTGCGCCCTTGGATTCGAGGGCGAAGACCGTGCCGTTGACGATGTCGCCTGGCTTGAAGTTGTAGTCGTACTTACTAAGAAGGGCCGCGAATTCATCAAGGGTGAAGCCGGCATCCTCAAGGTTGTTCCGGTTGGCTCGACTGCTGGGGTCGTCAGCGGTCGGAACGTCTTCGGGAATGCCGAGATCCTCTGCTTCAAAGGCTTGCTCAGCTGTCAGGTCACCAGCTTCTGCGGTGGCAGTTGCTTCATCGACTGGTGTTGCTGTGCTGGTGTCTGGGGTTTGCTCTTCTGTGGGCGTCGCGGCCATGGGGGGGTGGCGGTCTACCTCAGGTGGGTAGTACGAAGGATTCGCGTCCAACGCCCGCCGACGTTGCACGGAGAATGTGTGACTCTACAGATGAACCAGCCCTAGTTCTCGTTTTTAGCGGACAGCAGCAAGATGTTCCTGCTCTGTGTTCATCGTTTCGAGGGTGGACACAAAATCGTCGATTCCGCGGAATTGTCTGTACACCGATGCGAAACGGATGTAGGCGACTTCGCTGATTTGTTTGAGCTCCTTTAAAACTAATTCTCCAATTTCAGAGCTTGCAACTTCTTTGGAAGTGCGCTGCTGCAGTTGAAGTTCGAGATTTTCGACGACTGTTTCAAGCCGTGCAGCATCGAGCCCGGTTTTATCGCATGCTCGACTCAAGCCATGCAAAACTTTGGTTCGGTTGAAGAGTTCCCGGCAACCATCTCGTTTGATCACTGTGATCGGAACGGTTTCGACACGTTCGTAGGTGGTGAAGCGAAAATCACAGTTAAGACATTCCCGGCGACGACGCACGCTGCGTCCACCATCTGCAGCTCTGGATTCCAGAACGCGACTATCTGTGTTTTGGCAGGAGGGGCACTGCACGCCCAATCACAATCAAATATGCATCAACTTTACGCATTGATTAGTGACTTGAAAAGGGTGGTGAGGCGATATCTATCTTTCCGCCATGACTGATCGGAAGATATGAGCCGATTTGTTCACGTTTTAATCAATCGATCTAAAGAAAAAGCAGCCGGCTTTGCTGCTTGGAAAAGCATGAAAAAACCCCGCCGAAGCGGGGTTTGAAGGATTGGATTACTTTCCGATCTTTGGTGGATCGCGGAAGGCGATAGCAAAGAACAAGGTGGCAATCGCAAAAGTGAGGATGAGGACGTAAGCGAAGCTTTCCATCTGAGGGTTCCTAGGAGGCGATCAGTTGAGAGGCGTTCCTGCTGGGGGCACGTAGCCCTCTGGCAGACGACGTGTGGTTTTGTCGCCCAACTTGGCGAACAGGCCGAATTCCACCTGGTCTCCGAGGTCTGGATCGATACCAGCAAACACATCGCGGTACAGGGTGCGAGCCCCGTGCCAAATGTGTCCAAAGAAGAAGAGCAGCGCGAAGGTGGCGTGGCCGAAGGTGAACCAACCGCGAGGTGAACTGCGGAAGACACCATCAGAGTTGTAGGTCTCACGATCGAAATCGAAGGCCTCACCCAATTGGGATTTGCGAGCCAGACGTTTGACGTCAGCAGGATCAGTGAACTTCTGACCATCCAAGGCTCCACCAAACACTTGAGCAGTAACGCCCTGTTGTTCGAAGGAATACTTGGCTTCCGCACGACGGAAGGGAATGTCAGCACGAACAATGCCTTGCTCATCTTCAAGAATCACTGGGAAGTTCTCGAAGAAGTTCGGCAAACGTCGAACTTGCAGCTCACGACCGTTGCTGTCGGTGAACACAACATGACCCAGCCATGAGGTGGCGAGACCGTCGCCATTCACCATTGGGCCAACTCTGAATAAGCCACCCTTGGCAGGACTGTTGCCCACGTAGTCGTAGAACGCCAGCTTCTCTGGAATCGCAGCAAAGGCTTCTTCCCGGGTCGCGCCATCGTCCATGGCGGTTTGAACGCGACGATTGATCTCAGTCTTGAAGTAGCTCTGATCCCACTGATAACGAGTGGGGCCGAAAAGCTCAACTGGGGTAGCAGCCGAGCCGTACCACATAGTTCCAGCAACGATGAATGCAGCAAAGAAAACAGCTGCGATGGCACTCGCTAAGACTGTCTCAATGTTGCCCATCCGGAGAGCCTTATAGAGGCGCTCAGGCGGTCGTGTGGTGATGTGGAAAATGCCAGCGATGATGCCAACAATTCCAGCTGCGATGTGGTGGGCAACGATGCCGCCCGGATTAAATGGATTAAATCCTTCTGGTCCCCAAGACGGTTGAACCGCCTCAAGGTGGCCGGTTATTCCATATGGATCAGAGATCCACATGCCAGGCCCAAACACACCAGTGAGATGGAAAGCACCAAATCCAAAGCAGCCAAGGCCAGCTAAGAGAAGGTGAATGCCAAAAATCTTGGGGAGATCAAGAGCTGGTTCTCCGGTTCTGGGGTCCTGCCAGATCTCAAGATCCCAGTAGGTCCAGTGCCAGATGGCGGCCAGCATTAGCAGGCCAGAAAAAACGATGTGGGCGGCGGCAACACCTTCGAAGCTCCAGAAACCAGGATCAACACCGGTTTCACCAGTGATGCTCCAACCACCCCAGCTCCCGGTAACTCCCAGGCGTGACATGAAGGGCATCACAAACATGCCCTGACGCCACATGGGGTTCAGGACAGCATCGGATGGATCGAAAATGGCTAATTCGTACAGAGCCATGGAGCCGGCCCAGCCGGCAACGAGGGCTGTATGCATGAGGTGCACAGCCAAAAGGCGACCCGGGTCATTGATGACGACGGTGTGCACCCGATACCAGGGCAATCCCATGGGACAGGTTCGGGGGACAAGGCTGCGCACGCGCAACCAGACCCCGCGATCGTAAGGGCTTTCGTTAGGTCATTGGTTGAATCACGACAGGGATGCAACGTTCCAGTGACAAGGATTAAGGCTTAAACCGTTCACAAAACGCAAACCTTCGCCGCATGATGGGTGTCTGTGTGCCATCTGCTCCCATGCCAGTGATCCGTTTCGTTCGCGAAGGTCGTGACGTGGAGTGCTATCCCGGTGAAAATTTGCGTGAAGTCGCTCTACGCCAAAGCCTTGAGCTCTATGGCCTCAAAGGGCAGTTGGGTAACTGCGGTGGGTGTGGTCAGTGCAGTACTTGCTTTGTTTCAGTCGTAGATGAAAACAATGCCGATGCTTTGACGGCGCGCACTCCCGTGGAGGACAGCAAGTTGCGTCGTCGCCCCCAAGAGTGGCGTTTGGCTTGTCAGGCCCTGGTTGAAAAATCGGTGATGGTGCTAACTCGGCCTCAGATTCGCTTGCCAGATGCCGAAACTAGGCTTGCTGCGGCGCGTCAGGCACCGCTGCCCGTGGGTCCAACCGCTTGGCCTGCAGCTCCCGATCAGGAACTCGAAAGCGAGGATGAGCCCGCAGGAGAGCCGACCCTTGAGAAGGAATCGGCTGCTACTGCCGATGAAGAGGGCTGAGCTCGCTGCGACGTTGGCCGCTTGTCGGTGATACCTTCGCGGGGATCCCTCCAGCGGCCATGGAAACCAACGATCTCGGATTTGTTGCCAGCCTCATGTTCATTTTGGTTCCAGCAATCTTTTTGATCGTGCTTTATATCGGCACGAATCGCAGCGAAGCCTGAGATATCTAACGGCGCTCCGGTTCCCGAACAAGCAGTACTGGGGCTGGAGCGTGAACACGGATGTAATCGCTTACAGATCCCCCGAGCAGCTTGTCAAAATCCACGAGGCCACGGGCCACAAGCGGTCGTCGATCTTGTGAGGCGATCACGAGCATGTCGGCATTGATCTCTTCGGCGACTGCGCAAACGCTTCGGCCGATATCTTTCCCCTCGGTGTGAATGGTTTTGAGGTCGACGCCGAAGCTACGTGCTCTTTGAACCGCTGCTTCCAGGATGTCGTCTGCTTTCGTCCGTCCTCCGCGGGAGGGCGCTGATTCCTGTCGCACCACGTGGAGGCCGGTCAGGGTTCCTCCTGGGATGTCTCGCACGAATTCGCAGGCGGTTTTGAGGGCGTCGTCACCTACTCCAGTCCCGTCAATGGTCACCATCACACGATTGACGTGCCGAACGTAGAGGTCGTCTCTGACAAGCAGCATGGGCCGCGTTGAGAGTTGAAAGACGTATTGGCTTGTGCTGTTGGCGAGGATCGATTGAAGGCGGCCAAGCCCTCTTGAACCCATCACGATCAAGTCGGCATCAAGTTCATCCGCCACTTTGAGCACGGTTTGCTTGGTGTCTCCATCGCGAACGATGCTTTGTACGGCACTGGGCTCGAGGCCCATGCGATCAACAGCGCCCTCGAGCATGGATTGCGCATTGTCTCGGTGCCCTTCGGAGCCGGCTTTGCTTTGTTCTGGCACCACGTGCAAAAGGTTGACGCGTGCGGTTTTGAAGCTGGGGATGTCCTGCAGCATGCGGATCATTTCTTCCACATGGCCCTTGCCCGAATCGGCAATGAGCAGGTTCCTGAACATGATTGATGCGGCAGCCTTTGAAGAAGCCTATGGGCAGGAATGGTTTTGACGAAAAAGCTGACGGACAGCGTTACGCCGACGCCGTGGAGGTTGAAGAAGCGTGTGTTGCCTCAACACACTGATCACGCGGGTGTGATGTGGCACGGGGCCTATGTGGCTTGGCTGGAAGAAGCCAGGGTTGAGGCCTTGGTTGCTGCTGGCCTCACCTATGCCGAGATGACGACGCTGGGCGTGGAGATGCCAGTGGTTTCCTTGAACATCAACTACCGACACGCTCTTTGTCATGGCGACATGGTTGTTTTGGAAAGCATCAGCAGCCTCCCTGTGGGGGTCCGTTGGCCCTGGCGTTGTCAGATGCTTTGCAATGGCCAGCTCATGGCGGATGCATCGGTTGAACTCGTCATGGTGACCGCCGGCCGTGTGCTCCGACGTCCGCCCGCTCACCTGCAGGCTTTGATGAACCGGTTGCGCCAGGGTCCTACCGCTGAAGATGTTTGAATTAGTGCAAATGTACTAGTTTTGAGATGGACCGGTCTTGGTGGTGGTTGTGGAGTCATTGCCCTGGGCTTGGTGCGGCTCGGATTCGCGCTCTGCGTTCCGTTGCTTATGAGTGGTCGGTGGGTCCAGCTGAGCTCTGGAGCTGGCCAACGCATCGGCTTCAGACGCTGCTCTCTTGGCCCGAATCCTGTTGGTCGAGCGTGGAACGCTTCCGTCGGTTGCATGGCAAAACTCCCAAGATCAATGTCCCTGGGAATGTGCTCCTCCCAGGGGATCACCAATGGCCACAGGGGGTGGATCGTCTTGATCGCCCCCCGGTTCTTTTGCATCACTGTGGTGACTTATCGCTGCTTAACGGCCAACGGCAACAGCAGGCTGTTGCCGTTGTGGGGACTCGGGCCGCTTCAGCCCATGGTCTCGCAGTGGCTGAGGATTTGGGCCGCTCGTTGGCGTCGATGGGCTGGCCAGTGATTAGTGGTTTGGCGGAGGGGATTGATGCGGCGGCTCATCAGGGCTGTTTGGACGCGGGTGGACGTCCGGTGGCAGTTTTGGGGACCGCGTTAGAGCGTGTCTATCCACGACACCATGAGACATTGCAGTCGGAAGTCAGTTGTAAAGGGCTTTTGCTAACCGAGCTGTCTTCAGGAACAGCCATGAATCGAGGCTCTTTCGTTGAACGCAATCGGTTGATCGTGGCGCTTGCGAAAGCTCTCGTGGTTGTGGAGTGTCCTGAGCGCAGCGGGGCGTTGATCACGGCCAAATTCGCCTCTCAACTTCAATGTCCTGTTTGGGTTGTTCCCGGTGATGCACGTCGTTGGTCCTCCCGTGGGAGTAACGAACTTCTTCGGAATCAAGCCTCACTGCTCTTAACGACATCTGATCTAGCCGATCACCTGGGAGAGGGGCCGTTGATGTCTGCTTCAACAAGCGTGGCTCAGGACGCCTTACTGGCGGCGATCGGAGATGGTGCATCCATCGAGACTCTTCAGCGGCGCCTTGGGGCGAAGGGGGGTCATCTTTCCTCTCGGCTTGTGGCCCTTGAGTGTCAAGGACAGTTGGTGTGTGAGGCTGGCCATCTTTGGCGGCGCCGCAGATCGTGACGACCGAGCAGTTCCTTGCTGGCAATGATCTGCTGGCTTGGCGCCGTCGCCAACTTCGTCGCGGTGGACGCTCCGTTGATCTCGATTGGTTGCTCGATCTTGGCGGTGGCGTGTCCTGGTCGGAATTGCAGCGACTCCTGATTGACTCCCAGGGAAGGATCGCGATTAATCAGTCATTGGAGGAGCTCGAAAAGCTTTGGCTGCTCCATTTGGAGCAGTCCATGCCGCTTCAACACCTGGTTGGTGTTTGTCCTTGGCGAGATCTCCTGTTGGAGGTGTCGTCCGCGGCCTTAATCCCTCGACAAGAGACCGAGCTTTTGGTGGATTTGGCTTTGGCTTTCGCGGGGGGACGTCCCCCCCGCTCTTGGGCCGACTTAGGGACGGGCTGCGGTGCGATCGCCGTCAGCTTGTGTCGTGCATGGCCGGATGCTGAGGGGCATGCCGTCGATTTGAGCATCGATGCGTTGGCGCTGGCTGAGAAGAACCTCAAGGCCCTTGCTCCAGCCCAATCTTGTCGGTTGCAACAAGGATCTTGGTGGGTTCCATTGCGGGCCTCTTGGGGACAGCTTGAGATCGTGGTGAGTAATCCTCCTTACATCCCAAGCCCACTACTTGGGGAGTTGGCTC
Organism: Synechococcus sp. BL107; assembly: GCF_000153805.1. Lineage (NCBI taxonomy): Bacteria > Bacillati > Cyanobacteriota > Cyanophyceae > Synechococcales > Synechococcaceae > Synechococcus > Synechococcus sp. BL107. The sequence goes on from NZ_DS022298.1 coordinate 825,351, forward strand.
CTGTAGTGCGGGAGCATGAACCGCATGTTGCGTTGGTTGGTGGGGAAGATGGTCTCGAGGCCATTCGCTCCTTGTTGAAAGATGCGCCGCGGGCTCTTGCTCCAGGTGGCGTCCTGTTTTTGGAACACCACCATGACCAAAGTGAGAGCGTTCAGGATTTAATGCGTCGGGTTGGTCTGGTGAATGTCTCTGCTGCGAACGATCTTGAGGGGGTCGCCCGTTTTGCTCAGGGTCAGCGCGCCCTCACATCGGCCCTATGACAGCGCCAAGGGGTCCGTTGGTGCATTCCATTGCATCCATAGCGCGGCGTTTGCAAGCCTCCGAAGCGGTCATTATTCCGACGGATACGTTGCCGGGTCTGGCTGTTTTGCCTCAGAACGCCGAGACTATTTGGACGCTGAAGCAGCGCCCAGCCGATAAGCCCCTAATTCTGATGGGGGCCACGGTTGATGCGTTATTGGAGGGTGTCGATTCCCGTTGCCATAACGATGCCAAAACCCTGGCGGCGAAGCATTGGCCTGGCGCAATCACGCTGGTTCTGCCAGCTCGAGGCCCTTATGTGGACTACCTGAATCCCGGTGGATCCAACATTGGTTGTCGGATCCCAGCCTGTGCAGTAACCCAGAATCTGCTCTCATTCAGCGGTCCGCTCGCGACCAGTAGTGCCAATCCTTCTGGTCAGTCTGCTGCGACGACGGCTTTGGAAGCGGCTGAGTTCTTTCCTGATCTTGCGCAGCTCGGACCTCAACCCTGGCCCAGGCATTCCGGAGAGGCCAGCACCGTGTTGATCTGGAGGAGTGTGGGTTGTTGGCGCATTGCTCGCCATGGTGCTGTGATGCCGGAGGGCATCAATGCAACGGAATGATCCTTCTTGTTGGCCTTTGCTTGGCGGTGATGACGTTTCTTCACTGGGTGCTGGAACCGCTTGAGTTCGTGATAACTCCAGTTCTTCAATTCAGTTGGATCCCTTGGATTTTGTTGTTGGTGGGGGTGTGGCTGTTTGCAGCCCCAGTCAACGAAGACAGCCTCTAAAAATCCCTTAAAAGCCGGCTAACGGATTTGAACCGATGACCTTCGCTTTACAAAAGCGCTGCTCTACCACTGAGCTAAGCCGGCATTGCCAAACTCTACCGATCAGTGGGTCTTGAGTCTTGAAGATTGAACGGTCGCTCCATCATCCAAAGGGCTAACTCAAGCCGAGTTCGACACCCTGTTTTGGACAAGGCACGACTGATATGACATTCAACGGTTCTGAGGCTGATGACCAGTCGATCTGCAATGTCGCGATTCGTAAGGCCCTGCAGTAAGAGAGCGCTTAGACGGGCTTCCGATGGAGTGAGCGGTGTGGTGGCAGTCAAAGTCCAAGAGTGACTGCTTAAAGAGTTCCCCCGTTCGGTGGTTGTTGGATCGATCGACGAATGGGCAGATTGGCAACCAGAGCAGTCATGCGATCCTCGGTTTCAAGGCTGACGTCTCCTTCCTCGATATCGATCTCCACGTAACGAGCAACAACTTCGAGGATTTCACGGCGCATTTGGGCCAGCAGTTCGGGATTGAGGTCGCTGCGGTCATGGGCCAGAACAAGTTGCAACCGTTGCTTGGCCGTACTCGCACTGGAGGTTTGACGGCCTAGGAGCTTGTCGATGAAATCTTTGACGGTCATCGATTCAAAAAAGTCTGGTTTGCATTAACTGGCGCACTCTGGCGCGGAACCCTTGGCGTGCTTCGGAAGGATCCATTAGGGGAATGTCTTCTCCCTGAAGCCTCTTGGCGATGTTGTTGTAAGCCCTCGCTGCAGGAGAGCCGGTCTCCCCCAGCGTCAGTGGTTCCCCACGATTGGTACTCACAATCACCTGCTCGTCTTCAAAGACCAAGCCCAGAAGTGGAAGAGCCAAGATGTCGGTGACATCGTCGACAGACAGCATCTCTTGATTGGACATCATCTTGGGCCGCACTCGGTTCAAGACCAGTTGCACAGGGGTGACCCCTTGGGTGTTGAGCAGACCAATGACGCGATCTGCATCACGCACAGCGGCGACTTCAGGAGTCGTCACAACAACAGCCTCCCGAGCCGCAGCGGCCGCATTTTTGAAGCCGTCTTCGATGCCGGCAGGGCAGTCGATCAAGACGTAGTCAAATTGTTCCTCGAGCAACGACACGATTGCTTTCATGTCTTTTGGCGTCAGCCATTCGAGCATTCGAGGATTGCCAGCGGGCAAAAGGGCCAGGTTGGGCTCCTGCTTGTGTTTAACGAGGGCTTGCTCCAATCGGCATGTTTCGGCAAGCACTTCTTGGGCCGTGAAAACAATTCTGTTTTCGAGGCCCAAAAGAAGGTCGAGATTGCGTAGGCCGAAATCGGCATCCAGCACAACGGTCTTCGCCCCAAGCCTGGCCAGGGCGATGCCGAGGTTGGCTGTTGTGGTGGTTTTACCGACGCCGCCCTTGCCGGAGCAGATCAGGATCGTTCGGGTCGTCGACACCGGGATTCCGCTTTGTTTGGATCAGGATAAGCTTCAAATCCTTCGTGACAACTTCGATCAACCGTGTTGGAAGCTCATCACTTCGGCTGGATCGATTCTGATGACACCCTCACGAAGGGAGGCTTGTTCCGCTAACCCAGGTTGGGGAAGGTCAGCCGGTCCTCGCGCGACAGCATCGGCGATACGGAGCTGAAGAGGGCGAAGTTGCAGCGCAATGATCCGAGCTTGGGTCGATCCATCTGCCCCTGCATGGGCCACACCTCTGAGTCGACCCCAAATAAGAATGTCTCCAGACGAGCTGACCGTGGCTCCAGGATTGACATCTCCATAAATCAGAATGCTCCGATCGCTTTGCAGGTAGTCACCAGAGCGCAATGTTCCCTGATGAAACATCACGCCAGTCGGCTGGGTCGGTGTTGATTCGCTTGGGAGTTCCTGGCTGATCAGCTCTCTTGAGCCAAACGGTTCCGACTGTTGAAGCCTTGCTTCAACACCAAACGCTTTGGCACTCACAACGGTGGCAGGAACGTTGCTGATCAACGAATCAAGCCGTCGCCCGCTTTGATCCACGTGAACCATCAGGTCTTGAAGGTCGGTGTAAGTGAGAAACCAATCCCCACAGTCGAGATCAACACACTCCGTGTTTGCAGCGTCAAGCAAGTCTTTGATCGCGTCCTTCCAGTGCCTGTCACGGTGGTTTGGGAGTTTTACTTTCATTCCTCTGGGGTCCAGTTCGATCGCGTCGTCCATTCAAGAGCCATGGTTTGACGCAGCTCAGCGCTGATGTCACCGGGGTGAATGAGCCAGGATGTTGCGGCCGGTTGGATCAGGCTTTCCACGAGGGGAGAGGCTTGTTCCAGCGCCTGAAGATTTTCTCCATCCCAAAGCCTTAATCCACCTCTGTAGGGGTGGTAGCCGCGGATTTGCTGATGGCGAAGTCCACAGCTGTTGCGAGGATCATGGCCCTGGCTTTCGGCTAGACGCGTCGCGATCGCTAATGATTTGAGTTGGTTTTCACGACTTAAATGATCAACTGCCGTCGCTTTAAACAAGTTGCGGTCTAGAAAACGAGCGCTGAGTTCTGCCACTGCTGAAGGCCCTTCCTCTTTCCATCGCTGCAAGTGATAACCAGTCCGTACATCGTCATTGGCAAGGAAAAGATCCAGGTTGATTTGGTCGGCATTCCATAGCCACTGGGCCATTACCTCGTCAGTCCAGACTTTTTGGCGCCCCAGATCTCGTACCAATTGCACGAGGCGTTCCAGCAGCCAGTTGCACACCACATTGAGTCGGTGGTTATAGACGCTGCGGTACATCAAATTGCGAACGACCAGGTAATGCTCCACGGCCATCAAACCCTTGGGGTGAATGGCAATGTCGCCGTCTGGCGCCAGGGTTAACGCCCCAAGAATCCGATCCAGGTCGAGTTGGCCATAGCGCGTGCCAGTGCTGTAACTATCGCGAAGCAAATAATCGAGTCGGTCGCAATCCAACTGACTGCTGACCAGCCGTTGGATAACGGGATGGGGGCTAATGCCGTGTTCCAACAAATCGGCTACGGAATCGGCAGTGCCGGCCTGCTCTGTTTCGAGACATTCGCGAATGTCTGTGTGATCGCGGATGATCCGTGCAGACCAGGACTCATGACGCAAACCAAACATTTCTTCCCCTGTATGGCTGAGGGGGCCGTGACCTAAGTCATGCAGCAGCGCTGCTGCGTACAAAACAGGTCGGTGAGGCTCAAGTTCTGGAGCTTGTTCCACCATGCGCTTAAACGCACGACGTGCCAGGTGAAACACCCCTAGCGAGTGGGTGAAGCGGCTTGATTCAGCACCATGAAAAGTCAGGAAGGCTGGACCGAGCTGACGGATGCGACGCAAGCGTTGAAATGGCGCTGTGTCCACCAGTTCCATCACCATGGCCTCGCATGGGGCGCTCTGCTCCAGACCGATTTCTCGATGCAGTGGATCGTTGTACGTCCGTTGCCTCATGGGATGGAGGTGTTGCTATCGAGCTCCAACAACGACGCCATCCACTGCTCTGCTTCGTTCAGCCAGCGGTCTCCTTCCCCGCCTGGGTTGAGAGGTTCAGGATCGGAAAGAAGGCGATCGGGTTCAATCCCTGCATCCTGAATATCTCGTCCGCTGGGGGTGACATAGCCGGCCACGGTGACGGCCAGACCACTGCCGTCACTCAGGTTCGTGAGGGTTTGAATGAGCCCTTTCCCGAATGTTCGATTGCCCAGCAGGGTTGAGCGGCCGCTGTCTTGTAAAGCTCCCGCCAGGATTTCGCTAGCGCTTGCCGTGCCGCCATTCACCAAAGTGAGCATGGGTCCGTCAAACAGTGTTGAAGTCCCGGCTTGAATGCTGTCTGTGATGCCCTCTCTGTTGCGGGTTTCAACGATGGCTCCCCCGCTGAGGAAGTCGTCCGCAACGGCTAAACCAGAACTCACGAGTCCACCGGAGTTATTGCGTAGGTCCAGAACCAATCCTTCGATGCCTTTGTCTTGGAGTTCAGCGAGTGCTTCCAGCACCTGCTTGGGAACACCCTCTGTGAACTGGGTAATACGCAAATAGCCCAGGGTGTGGGATTCGGTGCGCAACCGTCGTGTCCGCACCGGACGAAGGTCGACGCTGCGGCGCTCTAAGGAGAGCTCTTCAGGAGTATTGCTTCCCTGCTGCAATGTCAGTACCACCTGGGTGCCAACCTCTCCGCGAAGTGCATTGGCGGCTCCTTCGAGGCCGAGATCGGCGATTGGTTGCCCATCGACAGCCAGGAGATAGCTCCCGCTTGCGATTTCAGCGTCTGCAGCTGGCGATCCGTCCAAAGCTGAAATCACGACCACTTGGTCTTGTTGGTCATCAGGACCAAGTTGCAGACCGACGCCGCTGAGGTTCCCACTGGTGCTGTTTTTGATCGCTGCGTAGTCCTTCGGCCGTAGGAGTCGTGTGTAAGGGTCGCCGAGTTCTCCGAGCATCTCCTCAATGGCGTTGTAGGCGTCTTCGCTGCTCTGAATTGTTTTTTCGAGAGCTTTTTGGCGTTGGCGTCGCCATCGCACGTCATCGAGCCGCTCCGGGTTCCAATAGCCCTGGTTCACCAGGCGCCAGCTATCGACCACCAGTTGTTGGGTATCGCTGAGGGCGTAGACCGTCGAAATGGGCGCGAACACCAGCCCAAACGCGATGCAGGCCGCAATCAAAGGAGCGATGAGCTTTTTGGCCATTGAAGAGGTCTTGCGCCGCAGGCGATGCGAGAAGTTGTTAACAGTTGGATACATCACAGTCCTTTCGCCTCGTTGGTTGAAGCGTGCTCCGTAGACTTTCGCAACCCGAGCCCGCTTGTGCATGGCGAATTCTTCGCCCGTTTACGACTGGTTCCAGGAACGTCTGGAAATCCAGGACATTGCTGATGACATCGGCACAAAATACGTCCCCCCCCACGTCAATATTTTTTATTGTCTGGGCGGCATCACGTTGGTCTGCTTTTTGATTCAGTTCGCGACAGGGTTCGCGATGACTTTCTATTACAAGCCAACAGTTGCTGAGGCCTATACCTCTGTTCAGTACCTGATGACAGACGTCAGCTTCGGTTGGCTGATTCGCTCGGTGCACCGTTGGAGCGCCTCGATGATGGTGCTCATGCTGATTTTGCATGTGTTCCGGGTTTATCTCACCGGTGGTTTTAAGCGTCCTCGTGAGCTCACCTGGGTGACTGGCGTCACCATGGCTGTGATCACGGTTTCGTTCGGTGTTACTGGCTACTCCCTGCCTTGGGATCAAGTTGGTTACTGGGCTGTGAAGATTGTCTCCGGTGTTCCCGCAGCCATTCCAGTTGTTGGAGACTTCATGGTTGAGTTACTCCGTGGTGGAGAAAGTGTTGGTCAAGCAACGCTCACTCGCTTTTACAGCCTTCACACTTTCGTGATGCCTTGGCTCCTCGCGGTGTTCATGCTCATGCACTTCCTGATGATTCGTAAGCAAGGTATTTCCGGTCCCTTGTGATCGTTGTTCCTTCCGTTCTTTCAACACTTGGATTAACTGATGCACATTCTCAAGAAGCCTGACCTTTCTGATCCCAAAATGCGGGCCAAGCTCGCCAAGGGCATGGGGCACAACTATTACGGAGAGCCAGCTTGGCCGAACGACCTTCTCTATATTTTCCCGGTCGTCATTCTTGGCACAATCGCTTGCGTTGTTGGCCTCGCTGTTCTGGACCCTGCAATGTTGGCCGATAAGGCCGATCCATTCGCTACACCACTAGAGATCTTGCCTGAGTGGTATCTCTATCCTGTGTTCCAGATCCTGCGTGTTGTTCCAAACAAACTGCTTGGAATCGCGTTGCAAACATTGGTTCCCCTAGGCCTAATGCTTGTTCCGTTCATTGAGAGCTTCAACAAGTTCCAAAACCCTTTCCGTCGCCCTGTGGCGATGACTGTGTTCCTGTTTGGAACTATCACCACCATTTATTTGGGTATTGGCGCTGCGCTGCCAATCGATAAGTCGCTCACCCTTGGATTGTTCTGATCCTTTTTTGAGTGCACTGCGAAACCCCCCGGCCTTCGAGCTGGGGTTTTTTTATGACCTTTTTTTTGCCTCTTAGAGCTAGCGGCTGAGGCCAGCGTCCAGATTCAGCATTAAGACGTCATCGGGATTCACGCGCAGGAAATGGTGGGTTAAAAGGAAACCCACGATGGTCCACGTTTGAAATGTCCTTGATTGTTGCCCTACCCATGTTCCTGTTGGACCGTCGAAATATTCAGCCCACTGTTGACGTGGAAGTTGGTTGAGATGGCTCCAGTAGCACTCGTCGAGGAGGGTTGTCATTTCACTCATTAACAACACGTCGGCATTGGGATGCAGCCGTTCGTGGAGAAGGATTGATGACCCAAAAAACCAAAGCAGGCTTGGCCAATGCCCACCGTTGTGATAACTCCAGGGCCAGTTTTTAGGGTCAGACCCCGTTTTGTTCTCCCACTCCACCCCTGCCATTGGCGGATGACAAATCCGCATTGGCATTTGTGCCATGAGGTGATCTCGGTTGTGATGCACGAGCCGAAATAAGGCCCTTTGTTGTGGTGCCGTGAGCAGTCCAAACATCGAGGCGAGCGAATTGCCGAGGCTGTAGAAACGGAAGTCCGGCCTGCCAGTTCGAATGTTGCCGATGAGGTATCCACCCCGATCCTGAAGCCAGTCCTGTAGCCAATCAGGGATCACTTGAGGTTGAACATTGAATTCGTTTTGGTGCTGGTTGTCTCCGTATTGCTCCGTGGGGCGACGCCGGAGGACCTGCATGGTTTTGCTGGTGACCCAGTAGTGCTTCAACAGAAATTGGCGCAGGTCATGCGTCCATTTGCGACTGAGGCGGAGACGTTCTGCCAGGAGTGCGCTGGTGTCGTGGCGTTGGTAAAGCTCCATGAGTTCAATGCAGCTTCGTAGTGCTCCGTACAACAACACTTCCACTTCCAGTGGTGCGCCCCAAACGTCCATTGGACGATCGATCATGAAGGCGCAGTCCGGTACGAACAGCACTGGTGTTCCTTCAAAGCTGGGGTGCAGCACTAGATCAAGAAGGAGCTGGATTCCGCGTTGCACTTCCGGACTCCGACCAAAATCAGTGTCTCCACTTCTTTTGACGTAGATCCAACAAAGGATCGGCCACCACAGGCTCGGATCCACAGAGGTGATCCGGCCAATGGACCGCTGGCCGTAATCAGCGACCAGATTCCCCTCTTCTTCAACGAAACTTGTTGGAAAAACCCCACGGGTTTGCACACTCGTGCTTTGGAGGTCGAGGCAAACCTTCAAAAATTGCTTCACGATCGCGAAGCGACCTTGCACCAGCAAATAAATCATCACCGGGACGTTGTCCCGAACAAAGATTTCGCCGTAGTTCAGCTCTGAATCGGCATAACTGCTTTCAAGGGCTGCAACGCTGCCGGCCAGTTGTCCCTGAATCGATATGAGAGTGCGTTCGAAGTGTTCTTGGGCCTTCTGGACCACTTGGTCTTCTTTAGAACTGGGGCGAAATCGCTGACTTTCTTCGGTAAATCGCGTCCCCATGGCACTCCAGGTGCAGGCTTCTTTTTGAAACCTAGTGATGGCAAAGGGTTCCGCCAGTGGAAGCAAGTCTGCAGATGCTTACGGTGAGCAACCAGTTGCGCGAGGGGAGTGAGGGGTGTTATGTTTTTGTCTTGCGCGGGAGCCGAGAGGCGAGCGCGCAAGACCGAAGCGCTGAAGGCGAAGGCCTTTAGATGTTCTGAGGTCGGCTTACGGGGCCGCGGGAGAAATCCGACGGTGTTGTAAGTTTCAAAAGCGGTTGGAAACGACCGCGTTGATCAGCCGACTGCTTCCGAGAGGGAGATGGTTTGAGTTGATCGCACCTGGACAATTGAAAAGTTTAGGAACTGACGCTTTTATCGCGTTTGAGTTTGGATTGCATCGCGAGAGATGTGATTTGAATTCGAATGAAATTGCGATAAAGGTGTGAGGTCCCGTCAAAAAATTTAAGTTGCAATGAAGCATTGCGCTTACAACAAGGAGGTTTTCACGAGCCTTTGAGTTGTCGGTGTGCGCAGTGTGGAGCAACGACCGGATCTGAGATCCTGGAAAGTCACGATGAGAAATCAGAAGTGCACTCTTAAGAACCCTTGATCTGTCAGAAGACAAGGTGGCGACAACTGCAGTAAGTACGCCAGTGCTTATGTGTGGGTGAAGCAAGTCAATCTGAGGTGAAAGCCAAAAGGGGTTGATCTACAACGGAGAGTTTGATCCTGGCTCAGGATGAACGCTGGCGGCGTGCTTAACACATGCAAGTCGAACGAACCTTCGGGTTAGTGGCGGACGGGTGAGTAACGCGTGAGAATCTGCCCTCAGGAGGGGGATAACAGCTGGAAACGGCTGCTAATACCCCATATGCCGCGAGGTGAAATGAATTTCGCCTGAGGATGAGCTCGCGTCTGATTAGCTAGTTGGTGTAGGTAATGGCTCACCAAGGCATCGATCAGTAGCTGGTCTGAGAGGATGATCAGCCACACTGGGACTGAGACACGGCCCAGACTCCTACGGGAGGCAGCAGTGGGGAATTTTCCGCAATGGGCGAAAGCCTGACGGAGCAACGCCGCGTGAGGGATGAAGGCCTCTGGGCTGTAAACCTCTTTTATCAAGGAAGAAGATCTGACGGTACTTGATGAATAAGCCACGGCTAATTCCGTGCCAGCAGCCGCGGTAATACGGGAGTGGCAAGCGTTATCCGGAATTATTGGGCGTAAAGCGTCCGCAGGCGGCCCTTCAAGTCTGCTGTTAAAAAGTGGAGCTTAACTCCATCATGGCAGTGGAAACTGAGGGGCTTGAGTGTGGTAGGGGCAGAGGGAATTCCCGGTGTAGCGGTGAAATGCGTAGATATCGGGAAGAACACCAGTGGCGAAGGCGCTCTGCTGGGCCATCACTGACGCTCATGGACGAAAGCCAGGGGAGCGAAAGGGATTAGATACCCCTGTAGTCCTGGCCGTAAACGATGAACACTAGGTGTCGGGGGAATCGACCCCCTCGGTGTCGTAGCCAACGCGTTAAGTGTTCCGCCTGGGGAGTACGCACGCAAGTGTGAAACTCAAAGGAATTGACGGGGGCCCGCACAAGCGGTGGAGTATGTGGTTTAATTCGATGCAACGCGAAGAACCTTACCAGGGTTTGACATCCTGCGAATCTCTTGGAAACGAGAGAGTGCCTTCGGGAACGCAGTGACAGGTGGTGCATGGCTGTCGTCAGCTCGTGTCGTGAGATGTTGGGTTAAGTCCCGCAACGAGCGCAACCCACGTCTTTAGTTGCCAGCATTTAGTTGGGCACTCTAGAGAGACCGCCGGTGATAAACCGGAGGAAGGTGTGGATGACGTCAAGTCATCATGCCCCTTACATCCTGGGCTACACACGTACTACAATGCTACGGACAAAGGGCAGCAAGTTCGCGAGGACAAGCAAATCCCATAAACCGTGGCTCAGTTCAGATCGTAGGCTGCAACTCGCCTACGTGAAGGAGGAATCGCTAGTAATCGCAGGTCAGCATACTGCGGTGAATACGTTCCCGGGCCTTGTACACACCGCCCGTCACACCATGGAAGTTGGCCACGCCCGAAGCCGTTACTCCAACCCTTGTGGAGGAGGACGTCGAAGGTGGGGCTGATGACTGGGGTGAAGTCGTAACAAGGTATCCGTACCGGAAGGTGCGGATGGATCACCTCCTAACAGGGAGACAAAACAATGATTTTGATGTCTGAGTATTTTATTCTTAGGCCGAAATCCTGTCACCTTAGGTCGATCGGTACCTCAACATTATTTCAAAGATTGATGAGCAATCATCGAGAGATTGAAAGAGATGTTCAGTTCCTAAACTTTGTCTAGGTCACACCCCGCAAGGGAAGAGTCCCCTGGGCCATTAGCTCAGGTGGTTAGAGCGCACCCCTGATAAGGGTGAGGTCCCTGGTTCAAGTCCAGGATGGCCCATTCGGTGTTGGGGGTTTAGCTCAGTTGGTAGAGCGCCTGCTTTGCAAGCAGGATGTCAGGAGTTCGAGTCTCCTAACCTCCACTGACCGAACTCAATCTCCATTGTCCGGTAACTCGGAGGATGAACTCGAAGGAGTGTGATTTAGATGTGTCCACTAGATTGGACCCCAGCTTCCTGTCATTCCAGATCAGTAAGAATTACTTGATCGGTTGATAAGATGCTGGGCTCAGATTAATCGCAAGATTAATTTGATGTCTAGTAGAACCTTGACAACTGCATAGGTAAGTCTGGAAAAACAAAGCATCTTACAGATGCATTGTTTTCAGTTTAAATTCTCGAAAGGGAATTTAGATTTAGAACAATGAAAATTCTTTTGAGCAAGAGCCGAGACTCTTAGATGTTCTTTGATTCGTGTCGAGCGAATCAGAGTTTGATTTTGTTTTTATGAGCAACGAAAGTTGTTGATGAAACCAGAAGAATCTGCTTTCAACCGCAGTAAGCGTTTAAGAGGTTAATTGGTCAAGCTACAAAGGGCTCACGGCGGATACCTTGGCACACAGAGGCGATGAAGGACGTGGTTACCTGCGATAAGTCTCGGGGAGCTGGAAGCACGCTTTGATCCGGGAATTTCCGAATGGGGCAACCCTTTTATACGGCCAGCTGAATACATAGGCTGGCGCGAGCCAACCCAGCGAACTGAAACATCTTAGTAGCTGGAGGAAAGGAAAGTAAAAACGACTCCCTAAGTAGCGGCGAGCGAACGGGGAAGAGCCTAAACCGATGGTTTCGACCATCGGGGTTGTGGGACAGCAACGTGTATCAGGAATGTTAGGAGAAGTGTTTGAATGGCACGCCACAGAGGGTGAAAGCCCCGTATCTGAAAACTGAACTGAGCTAGCTGTATCCCGAGTAGCACGGAGCACGTGAAATTCCGTGTGAATCCGCGAGGACCACCTCGTAAGGCTAAGTACTACTGTGTGACCGATAGCGAAACAGTACCGCGAGGGAAAGGTGAAAAGAACCCCGGGAGGGGAGTGAAATAGAACATGAAACCGTGAGCCTACAAGCAATGGGAGCCCTACTCATAGGGTGACCGTGTGCCTGTTGAAGAATGAGCCGGCGACTTATAGGCACTGGCGGGTTAAACCGGAAATGGTGGAGCCATAGCGAAAGCGAGTCTGAATAGGGCGTTTGTCAGTGTTTATAGACCCGAACCCGGGTGATCTAACCATGGCCAGGATGAAGCTTGGGTGATACCAAGTGGAGGTCCGAACCGACTGGCGTTGAAAAGCCAGCGGATGAGCTGTGGTTAGGGGTGAAATGCCAATCGAACCCGGAGCTAGCTGGTTCTCCCCGAAATACGTTGAGGCGTAGCGTCTCGTGCTCCAGCAGGGGGGTAAAGCCACCATTTCGGTGCGGGCTGCGAGAGCGGTACCAAATCGAGATGAACTCTGAATACCCTGTGTGTAGCGAGGCAGTCAGACTGTGGGGGATAAGCTCCATGGTCGAGAGGGAAACAGCCCAGACCGCCAGCTAAGGTCCCCAAATCAACACTAAGTGATAAAGGAGGTGGGATTGCATAGACAACCAGGAGGTTTGCCTAGAAGCAGCCATCCTCAAAGGAGTGCGTAATAGCTCACTGGTCGAGCGATCCTGCACCGAAAATGAATGGGGCTAAGTGTTGTACCGAAGCTGCGGATTTTATGGTAGGGGAGCGTTCTATGTGGGGCGAAGCATTAGCGTGAGCGGATGTGGACTGCATAGAAGTGAGAATGTCGGCTTGAGTAGCGAAAACATGGGTGAGAATCCCATGCACCGAAACCCTAAGGGTTCCTCCGGCAGGCTCGTCCGCGGAGGGTTAGTCTGGACCTAAGGCGAGGCCGAAAGGCGTAGTCGATGGATAACAGGTCAACATTCCTGTACCGGTCATGTTTTGGGAAGAGGGACGGAGAAGGCTAGCCAAGCCAGATGTTGGTTACTGGTTCAAGCGTTCGAGGCGTTGAGGAGCGGTGAAAACGTTCCGAGCTGAGGCGTGAGTACGAGCTGCTACGGCAGCGAAGTTGGTGACGTCATGCTTCCAAGAAAAGCTCTATACCCGTTAAGACATGATTGCCAGTACCCGAAACCGACACAGGTGGGGTGGTAGAGAATACCGAGGTGCGCGAGGTAACTCTCTCTAAGGAACTCGGCAAAATGGCCCCGTAACTTCGGGAGAAGGGGTGCCACAGCAATGTGGTCGCAGTGAAGAGGCCCTGGCGACTGTTTACCAAAAACACAGGTCTCCGCTAAGTCGCAAGACGATGTATGGGGGCTGACGCCTGCCCAGTGCCGGAAGGTTAAGGAAGCCGGTCAGCGTAAGCGAAGCTGGCGACTGAAGCCCCGGTGAACGGCGGCCGTAACTATAACGGTCCTAAGGTAGCGAAATTCCTTGTCGGGTAAGTTCCGACCCGCACGAAAGGCGTAACGATCAGGGCGCTGTCTCGGAGAGAGGCTCGGCGAAATAGAATTGTCTGTGAAGATGCGGACTACGTACACCTGGACAGAAAGACCCTATGAAGCTTTACTGTAGCTTGGTATTGTGTCCGGGCTCTGAATGCGCAGGATAGGTGGGAGATGTTGATCTCGTGCTCGTGGGTACGAGGGAGTCAATGGTGAGATACCACTCTTTCAGAGCTAGGATTCTAACGTTCACCCGTTATCCGGGGAGCGGACAGTATCAGGTGGGCAGTTTGACTGGGGCGGTCGCCTCCTAAAAGGTAACGGAGGCGCGCAAAGGTTTCCTCAGGCTGGTTGGAAATCAGCTGACGAGTGCAAAAGCAGAAGGAAGCTTGACTGTGAGACCTACAAGTCGAACAGGGACGAAAGTCGGCTTTAGTGATCCGACGGTTCTGAGTGGAAGGGCCGTCGCTCAACGGATAAAAGTTACTCTAGGGATAACAGGCTGATCTCCCCCAAGAGTTCACATCGACGGGGAGGTTTGGCACCTCGATGTCGGCTCATCGCAACCTGGGGCTGAAGTCGGTCCCAAGGGTTGGGCTGTTCGCCCATTAAAGCGGTACGCGAGCTGGGTTCAGAACGTCGTGAGACAGTTCGGTCCATATCCGGTGTACGCGTAGGAACATTGAGAGGATTTCTCCCTAGTACGAGAGGACCGGGAGGAACGCACCTCTGGTGTACCAGTTATCGTGCCAACGGTAAACGCTGGGTAGCCATGTGCGGAGTGGATAACCGCTGAAAGCATCTAAGTGGGAAGCCCACCTCAAGATGAGTGTTCCCATGGGGTAACCCAGTAAGGTCACGGGAAGAACACCCGTTGATAGGCTCTACGTGGAAGTCCAGTAATGGATGCAGCGGAGGAGTACTAATAGACCGAGGGCTTGACCAACATTTTGGTTCTTGCCTGAAGACAAATTCTTTGTTGATTCAGACGCGCAACGCAAGTTGTAATCCTATGCAGTTCTCAGGGTTCACCCTCTGAGAATGGTTTTATCCTGGTGTTCATGGCGGTGTGGAACCACTTCGATCCATCCCGAACTCGGTTGTGAAACGCATCAGCGGCGACGATATTTGGGGGGTAGCCCCCTGAGAAAATAGCTCAATGCCAGGTAAAACATTCTCTAAAAAAGTGATCTGAAGACCATACCGGTCTGATCATTTTTACGAAGAAACCACCTCTGCGGAGGTGGTTTTTTTGTGCCCTATACCTTGGGGTTAAGCCACTTTTCTACCTCTTCAAGACTACTGATCACAGGATGATTTCTGGGTTCTTGTTGGGGATTGCCGTCTCGCATGCTGTAAAGGGTGCATAGCCCTGCATTCTTGGCTGCATCACATTCGTCACTGTTGTCGCTGATGAAAAGAATATGTTGGGGTTTGCAGCCCATGACCGATGCAATTGCCGTATAGCTCGATGGCTCTTTCTTGTTGCCAATATGGGTATCGAACCAGGAGCTAAATAGATTCTCAATGTCTCCTTTGTTAGTGAATTTGTAAAGTAAGTGCTGTGCTTCGACGCTGCCGGACGAATACACCGAAAGTTTGTATCCTTGTTTGTGCCATTTTTTTAGATTTTCATGGGCATCTTCGAAAAGTTCTGAAGAGATTCTTCCTGTTGTATACCCTTCTTTCCAAATCTTTCCTTGAATGTCTTTGAGCGTAGTGGACTTTTTGTCGGTTTTAATCAACAGCTGTAGATAGGCTTCGATTTTTAGATCTTTTGTCTGCTGTCCTTTCTCTGATTCATGTCTGAGTCTTGTGCTGTCTTCACTGTTGTCCTTAATCCATTCATCCTCGGCATTATGAATAAGTTTATTGATAATTGGATCATTTCTGTGGCGATGGAGAAAACTCTTTAACTCTGATTTTGCATAAGGGAATAGGGTCTCTGTTACGAATGACACCGGACATGTTGTTCCTTCGATGTCGAGCAAGATATGGCTAATCATGAATTAGATTCCAATAGTTTTTTCTGCAATAGAACTGAGAATAAGAATTCAAGAATCTCCACATGACGCTGAGCTTCTGCCAATGAATTCCCCCAAGCATAGAGACCATGGCCTGCCACAAGAAGACCTGGCAAGGTGCTACTGAGATACGGTCGAACGGTCTGGCTGAGTTCCTTGATGTTTTGATTGTTAGACACGATCGGAATATCGATTGATGTTTCATGACTGATAATCCCTCTTAATCCTTTGAGCATTTCCCATCCCTCTAATCGGATTTTGGCTTGCTCTGCGAAATGATCTGAAAGGACGGTGGCATTAATGGAGTGTGTATGAAGAACTGCGCGACATTCCAATCGTTTAATGATTTCGACGTGCAGTGTTGTTTCTGCACTGGCTTGTCCTCGGCCCTCAATGACATGTTGATGTTCATCCACGATTACGAGCTGTGCTGGCTCCACTCGACCCTTATTAATGCCGCTGGGAGCCATGAGTAGATGGATTGGGTCTCGTTGAACGACAACACTGAAATTGCCCCCTGTGCCCTCACACCATCTCCGCCCATGCAGGTCTGAAATGGTTTTCGTTAGCTGTTCGCGAAGCTCCTGGTTCGTGTTCACGTCTTCGGAGTGCTGTTTTCTTCTATATAAGTAGAAGTTAAACCCCTGTTTTGACGCTTCCTCGGAGTTTGCGCTGGACTGGCGGTCAGCTTGATTTGCTCGATCAGCGCTGCTTGCCCCATTCGGTTGTTTACCGGCAGCTCACCAAGTGGCATGAGGTCAGCGACGCGATTCGTTCGATGGTTGTGCGTGGTGCCCCTGCTATTGGGATTGCTGCCGCGTGGGGTGTTGTTTTGGCAGCACGGTCTGGAGATGATCTTGATCAAGCCATTGAAGGTCTACGTGCGTCCCGCCCGACTGCAGTCAATTTGAGTTGGGCGCTCAATCGGATGCAATCGTTCGTTAACTCCAAAGGTTGGGTTGATGTTCGTGAACTCGAACGCCTTGCCGCTGTCATCGAAGCGGAGGATCGTGCCCTCACGCAGGCATTGGTGAATTACGGCATTGGGGTTTTGCCGGATGATTGTCGTGTTCTTCATCACTGCCACACCGGTGCCGTCGCCACGGCTGGAGTCGGTACGGCCCTTGGTGTGATCGTGGCCGGTCATCAGCATGGGATTTTGAAGCATGCCTGGCTGGATGAAACCCGTCCGCGTCTGCAGGGGGCCGCTCTTTCCTCTTGGGAACTTGGCTGCTGTGGTGTGCCCTCGACGGTGATTGTTGATGGAGCGAGTGGTTTGCTGATGCGTCGCGGTGAGGTGGATGTTGTTTTGGTCGGTTGTGACCGTGTTGCTGGTAATGGAGATGTGGCCAACAAGATCGGTACCTACAACCTCGCCCTTGCTGCGCGAGCCCATGGGGTGCCTTTTTATGTTTGTGCTCCAAGCAGCAGTATCGACATCACCACCGTTGATGGTGATGCCATCACCATCGAGGAGCGTCCGGAGGATGAAATTACCCATTTCCACGGTGAACCTATTTGTGCCTTCGGTGTGCGTGCTTGGAATCCTGCTTTTGACATCACTCCAGCCCACTTGATTACAGGGCTGATTACTGAATTTGGTGTCATTCGATCTCCCTCAAGACACTCCCTAAGTGCATTGCCGTTGGTGAACTAGCGCTGACAGCTCGGGCACCAGTGGGTGCTTCGGCCCGATAACTTTTCCCGGATGATGGGCGTTCCACATTTGCGGCAGGGCTGTCCACTGCGTCGATACACCCAAGACTGCCCCCCATAGTTCCCATTGACGCCTTCTAGATCTCGAAAGTCGCTGAAGGTTGTTCCTCCAACCCCGATGCTGATGTGCAGCACGTTGACCAGTTCATCTCGGAGTCGGACCAGTTGTTCGATCGTGAGCTTCCCCGATGGTGAGAGAGGTGGAATCCCAGCCGCGAACAAGCTCTCATCGGCGTAGATGTTTCCTACTCCGGCAACAAGAGATTGATCCAGCAGGGCGGTTTTGATGGGTCGTGCGGAACCCTTGAGCCGTTGCTTGAGATAGGCACCTGTGAATGCATCGCTGAAGGGTTCTGGCCCGAGTCGTTTAAGACCCGTCATCACGCTGTCGAGGTCGTTGCCTTCTGGTATCCACCACATCTCTCCGAAGCTGCGCAGGTCAACAAAACGCAGTTCCTCGTTGTTTTGATTCCAAAAACGCACGCGCGTGTGACTGCAAGGTGCTGCTGGCGTCGCATGCCATTGGAATTGGCCGGTCATTCGCAAATGCACGCCCCAGCTGCCTCGATTGGGTTCGAGCTGGGCCATGAGGTATTTGCCACGGCGAGACCAAGCTCCGACCATGGCACCCTTTAGGCCCGCCACAAATCGTTCGACTCCACCCGGACTCGCGATGGCCCTCGCTCGGCAGACTTCGATTTCAGCGATTTCAAAAGATTCAAGACGGTCCGCTAATCCTCGGCGAACCGTCTCAACTTCAGGAAGCTCAGGCAATGGCCTCAGGCGGACTCGAGTTCTGACTCGGCGAAATTGTTGGTGTTGATGCCGCCATCAACGCCTTGCATGGCGCTGTAGTTCACCTTTTCAAAGCGAACAACCACCGGATAACGGATTCCAGATGTGTCGATTGTGGCAACAGTGCCAACTTCGTTGAACCAGTAGGACTCGGGACGCTTGATGCGCACCTTGGCGCCGCGGGAGATCGCCATCGCTGTGCATAAAAAGGATGCAGTTTTGAGCGTATCTCGCTGGATGCGGCAGGAGACCTCTACGTCACAGAATGTCGTCCGTTCCTCCTTGGCGTTGCACTTGACCACATCTGTTGTGCCTGATCAACCCTCATTGCAGCTGGATCTTCCTGATCCAGAGAGCGATGACATCAGCACCATGGAGTTTCTGGCCCGCCTGGAGCAGGCCTGGGCCATCTGCGATCGCTTCGATTTGCAAACTGAAATTTGGCGCGGTCGCATTCTTGGAGCCGTTCGTGACCGGGAAAAGAGAGGTGGCGAGGGGCGTGGAGCAGGCTTCCTCCAATGGCTTCGAGAAAACGAAATCAGCAAAACGCGGGCCTACGGCTTGATTCAGTTGGCTGAAGCGGCGGACGCGATGCTCACGGAGGGCGCCTTAGAGGAAAGCAGCGTCAATCAGTTTTCGAAACGCGCCTTCATGGAAACGGCCCAGGCGGTTCCAGAAGTTCAGCTGATGATCTCGGAGGCGGCCAATGAAGGTCAGGAGATCACGCGGAAGCAAGTTCGTCGCTTGACCGATGAATTCACTGCGGCGACCAGTCCGTTGCTGCCGGAGGAAATTCGTCAGCGCACCCAGGAGAATCTTCTCCCGCCTAGAGCTGTGGCGCCCCTTGTTCGGGAGCTTGCCAAGCTGCCGGAACCGCAACAAGAGGATTTTCGCAAGGTGCTGCGGGATGAACCCGAGCTGGATCGCATTAAAGATGTCACCAGTACGGCCCGTTGGATTACGAAGGCCAATGAGTCGGGTGCTGCCGTTCGGGCTTTTCAGCAGGGGGAGCTCGACTTAGACAAAGCAATGCAAGAGGCGCAACGTCTTGATGCCCTCGGCCTTCTGGCGGACGCGGTGGGTCAGGCGCAGGCTTTGGAGTCGGCGGTTCTCAAGCTGCATACGTCCTGGAGACGTCTTGGCGGTTTGCACGAGCGCCTTTGGGTGGAAAGTGGCAGCAGTACGCCTTATCTCCGTGATGTACTCAATGCCTTGCAGTCTCTAAGTGGGGCCACGATGCGCGTGTCGTTGGGGGAGTTGGCAGGTGGAAAGCGTGTCCGCCTGCAGTTGGTGGAGGAATCACCAGACCAATTGGATCCGCCGCCCTTGGCTTAACACCAGATCTTGTGCTCGTTATCCTGGGGGCACTAGATCTGGTGTGTCCTGGACTCCCTCGAAAGCGCTTTGCAGACTCACTTTGGGTGGGATCGCTTTCGAGCTGGCCAGCGCGCCGTTGTTGAGGCTGTTCTAGAAGGACGCGATGCGTTGGCGGTCTTGCCAACGGGAGGAGGCAAGTCGCTTTGCTATCAGCTCCCAGCGTTGGTGCGTGATGGCTTAGTGGTTGTGATTTCGCCGCTCGTGGCTCTCATGGAGGACCAAGTGTTGGCACTCCAGAAACGGGGGATCACAGCAGCCTGTTTGCATGCAGGGCTTGATCCAGGCCGAAGGCAACAAGCCATGGCGCGTTTGCGCGATGAATCCCTGAGATTGCTTTACATCGCGCCGGAGCGCTTGCAGGGAGAGGCGACGCGCCAGATGTTGGAAAACCATGCATCTGAGGGACGTCTCGTGGCTCTTGCCGTCGATGAGGCCCACTGCATCAGTGCCTGGGGGCACGACTTCCGTCCTGACTACAGACGTTTGGGCATGATTCGTCGACTCTGCCCCGGCGTTCCGATGCTGGCGTTGAGTGCGACGGCGGCTCCGAGGGTGCGGGCCGACATCCTGCGCTTGCTCGATCTCCGCAGTCCCTTGGTGCAGGTGAGCTCGGCTCGGCGCGTCAATCTGAACTACACGATGCAACGTCGGCCTAGGGATCCGATGCCGCAGGTGCTGGAGGCCTTGGAGCAATCCCGAGGAGCTGCGTTGATCTATGCCCGGACGCGCCGGTCTGTCGAGCTCTGGGCCGAGCGGCTCCGGGAGCACAAAGTTGATGCCACGCCGTACCACGCTGGGTTGGACCCAGACACCCGTCGGACGGCTTTGACGCGGTTCTTGGAACAGAAGCGTCCCGTGCTCGTGGCAACTGTGGCTTTTGGCATGGGGGTCGATCGTGGTGATGTCGGCTTGGTGCTCCACCTGGATCTTCCAGCAACCCCTGAGGGCTATTTGCAGGAATCGGGTCGGGCAGGACGCGACGGCCAACCCGCCAGTTGTCTTGTGTTGTTCTCTCCAGGCGATCGCACAACGTTGAGCTGGGCGATGCAGGCGTCCGGTCGTTCAGGTTCCTCGCTAGAGGAGCGCCGACGCCTTGATCTTGCTCAGCAGCAGCTCCGACGGATGGAGGCTGTTGCTGAAGGCGAGATGTGTCGTGAGCAGGCTTTGTTGCTGGCTGTGGGGGAGCTTGTGAGCCCCTGTGGACATTGCGACCGCTGCAAAACCGCTCCAAATCACCGTGACTGGTCTATTCAGGTGCAAACCCTGTTGACGCACCTGGCAGACCAGGAGGGGATGGACCTTCGACGTTTGGGTGAGCACCTCGCCTTGCATGAGCCCGGTCGTGGAGACCGCTGGACCTGGCTGGCACGGCGACTCGTGCAGGAGGAATTAATTCGTGAGAGCAACGATGGTGCTCAACGGCTGTACCTCCGGGAGAGCGGTCGCAGTTTCCTTAAGACTCCATGGCCACTGGATTACGCGGCATAGGCCTCGCTATGCCCTGGCTTGACAGCGATCTTTAACCAAGTCTTTCTCGAAGCGGCTTTGGGGGGAGGCCCAGAGTTTCCAGCTGCCATCGGCTCCGGTGGCATTAATTTTTTTGGCTGAACAATTTACCGCCAGGTACAAGCCTTGGCCTTGGGCATTCAGTGTAGGAACCACCTGACTGCCGCCCATCGGTTGCCAGTTGGCCCAGTCCACCTGGAGTGGGCCATAGGTTCTCCAATCCGTCGACTTTGCAAGTTGCGTTTTGGTGGTTTTCGAGGCAGGCACAACCTTCTTGGCAGGTTTTGCCTTGCTGACTTTGGTTTGAACGGGCTTGGTCACTGCCGGCTTGCTTTGGCTTGGGGTGGCTTTGGCAGAAACGCTTTGGGTCGCCAAAGCGGTAGTGGGTTGTGTGAGATACAGCCGTGTGCCCACCTCCACTTTGTTGGGGTTGGTGAGGTCGTTGATGCTGATCAGCGTGGAGATTGGCAGCTTGTAGGCCTTGGCAATTTGGGTGAGGGTTTGCCCCTTAACCACAGTGTGTTCAGTGGCTCCAGCGATGGGAGTTACTGCAACGGGTTTGAAGCCAGGTTTTGGCAGAACGGCGTTGCTGGGTAATTTCAGGGTTTGGCCCACTTCCACGTGGTTGGCGTTGCGGAGGCCATTGACGATCATCAGATCTCGGCTGCTCACCTTGTATTGGGTTGCGATTCTGCTGAGGGTCTCTCCCTTTTTCACGCGATGTCGCCCGCTGCCGGCATTCACCCTTGGCCCTGGCACTTGAAGCTGGCTGCCCGCCTCCAAGTAGTTGGCATTGCTCATGTTGTTGAGCCGCATCAAAGTGCCCACGCTCACGCCTGAACGGTAGGCAATGTCTGTAAGCGTTTCGCCTGGTCGCACCGTGATGGTGGCGGCGGTCGCCGAGAGGGGAAGGATTAGAGCCGTCAGGGCAAGGACGGCGAAACCAGAGCGGCGCATTCGACTCCTTTCATTTCCCGAACCATACGGTGCCTGAAGCAAAGCGCCACCCCCCCAGAGCGACTGCTGCGGAAGGGATGTCTCTGTCTCATTAGCTCATCCCGCGATTCGTCTCAACACGTCGAGATCTAAGGAGTAAGGCGGGTACCGAAGTTTGAAATCAAACCGGAACCCCCGTTTCAGGACGGCCTTGTAGTGGCTGAAGGTCTGAAAACCGTTGTGACCGTGATAACTCCCCATACCACTGGCGCCGACGCCTCCGAAGGGGAGTTCTGGAATGCCGGCTTGCATCACGACATCGTTTAAGCAAACACCACCTGAGCTGGTGGTGCTCAGCACCTCCTGCTGTTGGGCTTCGCTTCCTCCAAATAGGTAAAGAGCCAAGGGTTTGCCTTGGTGTCGGATTGTCTGAAGAGCCTCGCTGAGCTTGTCCAGGCGAAGCATGGGCAAGAGCGGTCCGAAGAGTTCTTCGCCCATGAGTGGATCTTGACGATCATTCACTTCAATCACGGTTGGGGCGATGCGACGTTGCTCTCGGCTGATTTCGCCGCCAATCAAGATTCGACCATTCGCCCTTGCTGTTTCCAGCAATCGTTCCAGTCGATGGAACTGCTGTTCATTGATGATTTTCCCGAGCTGATCGGATGCCAGTGGATTGTCCCCGTACATCGCCAAGCGTTCATTGCGCAGCGCATTGAGGAGGTCTGGGTAGAGATCGGACTCCACCAAAAGGTGGTCTGGGGCAATACAGGTTTGCCCAGCATTGATGCCTTTACCCCAGATCAACCGACGGGCACTCACCTCAAGATTGGCGCCTTGAAGCACAAGGGCAGGACTTTTCCCTCCCAGTTCAAGGGTGACCGGTGTGAGGTTTGTGGCCGCTCCGGCCAGGACTTTGCGGCCGATGTTTCCGCCACCGGTGAAAAAGATATGGTCAAACGGCATGGCCACCAGTTGTGCTGCGACGGCACCATCGCCTTGCTCAACCCTCACGACCTCTGGCTCGAAATGGTCGGCGACCAGCTTGGCGATTAACTCTGCAACAGCCGGTGCATGTTCCGAGGGCTTCAAAACCGCCGTATTGCCAGCTGCCAGGGCACTGATGAGAGGACGCAGGGTGAGCTGGAAGGGGTAATTCCAGGGACCGATCACGAGGACGCAGCCCAAGGGTTCTGGAATCACCTGGGCCTGCCCCGGGCTGAGGGCAACGGGAACAGGCACCCGTTTGGCACGCATCCATCGACGCAAATGTCGACGTGTGAATTTCAACTCTTGCCGCAGGGCGACAATCTCAAAGAAAGCTTCGGTTGCTGGTTTTCCGAGATCCTTTTGAAGGGCTTTCAGCACGTCTTGCTCATGCTGTTCGACCAGTGTCATCAGCCGTCCCAACTGCTCTTTGCGCCAGGCCAAGGGTCGAGTCATCCCCGAGCCAACGCTCTCTTGCATCCGGGTCAATTGTTGGATGGAGAGGATCACGGGGCTGACGTTCTGGCCAGACGGGTCTAGCAGTGGTGCATCTGCATCCGGGGGATGACCACAGGGCGGCCATGGTGGTCAGGAACGGTCGTTTATCAACTGATCGTTCGTAGCTACTCCGACGGGAACGGTGATGGCATCGGTGATTTCAAAGGTTTGGCAGCCCGTTTGCCTTACCTGCGTTGGCTTGGGGTGAAAACCCTATGGCTGACGCCTATCTATCCATCCCCACTGCGGGATGGTGGATATGACATCACTGATTTCAAAGGGATTCATCCAGATCTTGGCGATCTGGCGTCGTTTCATCGCTTCCTGACAGCAGCCCATAGCCAGGGCATGCGGGTGATTCTCGACTTGGTCTTGAACCACACCAGTGACTTACACCCCTGGTTCCAGCGGGCCCGATGGGCTCCAAAAGGCAGTCCTGAGCGTGGGGTCTACGTCTGGAGTGATGACCCCAAGCAGTACAGCGATGCGCCGGTGCTGTTTCGGCACTTTGAATCATCGAACTGGGAATGGGATTCCGTTGCGGAGCAGTACTACCTGCATCGCTTTCTCCGTCATCAGCCAGATCTCAACTACGCCAATCCCTGGGTTCAGGAGGCAATGTTGGAAGTCGTCGATTTCTGGCTTGAGAGGGGGGTGGATGGCTTTCGCCTCGATGCCGTTCCGTTTTTATTTGAGGCAGAAGGAACCCGTTGCGAAGGGCTGCCGGAAACCCATGCGTTCCTCAAGCGCTTGCGGAAGCGCGTGGATGCCCATGGCCGCGATGTGTTGCTGCTCGGTGAGGCGATTCAACCTGTGGAGGAGGCGGCGCCTTATCTCGCGGACGATGAGCTTCAGGGGGCCTTCAATTTTGTGCTCACAGCCCATTTGTTTGCGGCCATCGCCAGCGGTACGGCTCAAAAGTTGGGCGAGTGTTTGCTTGAAGCAGAGCAGGCCATAGAGGGTCCCCGGTGGGCGCTGCCGTTACGCAACCATGATGAGCTTTGGCTTGGCGATGGACACCTCATTGACGATGAGGTGATTCAAGCGGTGCGGTTTGGTTTGCCCCAGGGGCAGGGCCATTGGCTGAACTGGGGAATTAACCGTCGTCTGGCTCCGTTGCTCAACGGTGATCCCCGTTCCAACCGCCTCTTGCACGGTTTGTTGTACAGCCTGCCCGGGATGCCTTGCTTGTATTACGGCGATGAGCTGGGGATGGGCGATTGGCCTGGATTGAGGGACCGTGATCCCAACCGAACTCCGATGGCTTGGACCCCAGCCCGCAATGGTGGTTTTTCCATGGCTCCCGATCCATTGCTGGTGCTGCCTCCCATTACGGCTGCTGGCTATGACTACCGAGTCGTGAATGTGGAGGTGCAAAAGCAGTTGCCGGGTTCATTGTTGAATTGGCATCGGCGGATGCTCACCTCCCGTCGGTTGCTGCCAGCACTGCAACACGGGGATTTCACCTTGCTCCCCAGCAGTCATCCAGGCGTTTTGGTGTATTTGCGATCCACCGACGAGATGTCTGTTTTGGTGGCAGCCAATGTGACCGCTGCTGGGGCCTCATTGAGCTTGGATCTATCGGCGTGGAAAGGACAACGCACGCGCGAAGTGATGTGGGGGTGTGAATTCCCAATTGCTAACGAGGAGTGGTTTGTGAATTTGCCGCCCTACGGATTCAACTGGTGGCTCATTGGTGAGGTGGAGGTGGCGCCCGATACGAGACCGGACTGAGCGAGGTAGGTCTCAACGAGAGGCTCCAGCCGTTGCGCCTCAGCAAAATCCACCATCGCTAGGCGGCAACGGCGGGCCAGTACGTCGGTGCTGCTGCGGGCATGCTCCGATTGGATGGCATGGGAGATCTCTGCCTCACAGAGGGGAATCACGTCGCTCAGGGGGGCTCGCTTCTCAGGATCAGCGGCTTCGATCATCGGCACGGCCTGAAGACCATGGCTGCCCTGAAGATGCTCGATCTGCGCAGCGCGTTGAGGAGTGTTGGGCAAGAGAGTTTCGAGCTGGTTTGTTTGTGTTTCGAGTTCGTCTCGTGTGGCTGTTGGCGTGGCTCCACTTCCCAGTAGCACCACGGCTTTGGGGGATGGAAGTGGTTGCCCTAGCTGTTGCTCGACTGCTGCCAGGGTGTCAAGAGCCATCGGTCGACAGGTGGTCCACTTGCCGCCCATCACACTCACCAATCCACAGGGAAGGGTCTCCACCTCGTGCTCGCGGACCACTCTGCTGCTGTTTAGACCCTCTCCAGGTGGTTTGAGCAGCGGTCTACCTCCGGCCCAACGGCTGGTGACCTGCGGTTCAGCACAGCCTGGGAACCACTCACGCACATAATTCAGCAGGTAGCTTTCTTCGTCAGCCGTACAGGACGAGGCCAGGTTTGGATCGCAGGCTTCATCGGTGGTTCCCACCAATGTGCGTCCAAAGAACGGCAACATGAACAGAACTCGGCCATCGGCTGTGGAGGGAACGAGAAGTCCCAGGCCCTGCGGACAGAGGTTTTGCTTCAGCACGATGTGGCTTCCACGGCTTGTGAGCATCCGTGCCGGGGATGCCGGGTCTGCTAATCGACGAACGGCATCGGCACCGAGTCCTGTTGCGTTCACAACCACGCGGGTTGTCCAGCGTTCTTGCGTCCCGTCTCCGGTTTCACTGATAGCGGCCACCAGCCGGCCGGCGCCATTGCGTTCGAGTCCAACCACTTTGCAGCGGGTGCGTAGCTGTGCCCCGGCCCGTTGGGCGGTTAATGCCAGAAGCAGGTTGAGTCGCGCGTCATCAAATTGCCCATCTTTGTAGGCCACAGCGCCTTGGCAGCGTTTCAACTGCGGCAGGGCTTCGTCCAATTGGTGGCTCGACAGCAATCGACTCGAGCCAATGCCTTGACGCCCTGCGAGGGCGTCGTACAGGCCGAGTCCGATGCGGTAGTAAGCCTGGCCACACAGCGTTTTTGTGGGGAGTGCTAGTTCGAGGCGCCGGGCCAAAAACGGAGCTTGTTCCAACCAATGGCCCCGCTCCAGCAATGCCTCCCGTACAAGATTTAGCTGCGCTAGGTCGAGGGTTTTAAAAGCGAGTTCCAGATAGCGCACGCCGCCGTGCAGCAATTTCGTGCTCCGGCTACTCGTGCCACCGCCGATATCCCCTGCCTCTAAGAGCGCAACGGAAAGGCCGCGACGAACTGCCTCGTAGGCCACGCTGGCGCCACTGGCCCCCGCGCCGATCACAACCAAATCAACGTTGTGATCATTCATGCCAGTTCAAGCTGCGGGTCACGGCGTCATCCCAACGGATTCGCCAAGCCTTGCGCTGCACCGCATCGCACTGCGGTTGGAACAGTTGGGCTCCATCACGTCGGTGGAGGGCAAGGTTGTTCAGATCGTTGACCACTCCAGCTTGTAAACCTGCAAACAACGCCACGCCTCGTGCGGTGCTTTCAAGACTGGCGGGTCGCCGCACCGTGAGCCCTGTGCTGTCTGCTTGGGCCTGCAGGAGCGGATCCGAGGCGGCGGCTCCCCCATCGACTGCAAGTTCTCCCAGCCCATGCCCGAGGGCTTGTTCCGCGAGGTCCACGAGGGTGGACACGGACAGGGCGATCCCCTCCAGGGCGGCCCTTGCAATGTGGCAGCGGTTGCTGTCGCGGGTTAGCCCCACCAGGATTGCCCGTGCCTCTGGGTTCCAGTGGGGGGTTCCCCAACCTGTGAAGGCCGGCACCAGCATCACGCCGCCTGAATCAGCAACTTGATTGGCGAGGTCGTTCACCTGTTCGGCACTCTCGATGATTTGGAGACCATCCCGAAGCCACTGGATCACGGTGCCGGCATTGAAGAGGCTGCCTTCAAGGCAGTAAGTGGGCACCCCATCAGCGTCGGTCCACCCCAGGGTGCTGAGGAGCCCAGCTTCGGATCGACGGATCTCGTTGCCGGTGTTGATCACGAGGAACGCTCCTGTTCCGTAGGTGCATTTGCTTTCACCGGGTTGCAAGCAGAGTTGTCCGAGGGTGGCGGCTTGTTGATCTCCGAGCATCGCCTGGATCGGCAGCCCTTCAAAGGGCAGGCCTGCGGCAATTTGGGCGATGTCCCCTCGGCAGGGCAGCAGCTCGGGTAAAGCACTGGCTGGTAATCCGGTGTGGATGCGGAAGTCATCCACCCACTGGCGTTGTTCCAGGTCCAGCAGCAGGGTGCGGCTGGCGTTGCTCAGATCACTTCCGTGATGCTGGCCCTCGGTGAGTTGCCAAAGGAGCCACGATTCCACGGTGCCGAAGCAGAGGTCATCGGTGGCGGCGGCGGCAGCTGCTTCTCCGTAGTGCTCCAACATCCAACGGATTTTGCTGGCACTGAAATAGGGGTCGAGCAAGAGCCCTGTGCGTCTCCGCCAGTCCTGTTCCAATCCCTGGCGCTTCCAGTCTGCGCAGATGGATGCGGTCCGACCGTCTTGCCAGACCAGCGCTGGACCGCAAGGAACACCGGTGCTGCGTCGCCAAAGCACGGTTGTTTCCCGTTGGTTGGTGATCCCACAGCTCACCACCGCTTGGCGCTGATCGTCACTCAGCTTTTGCTGAAGGTCGATGAGGGCTTGCCGTTGGCTCGCCCAGATCTCTAGTGGATCCTGCTCGACCCAGCCATCGGCTGGGTACTGGATCGGTAGGGGGGCACTAGCGCTGGCGACCAGATCGCCCGCCGGATTGAAGACCACAGCTCGGGAGCTGCTCGTGCCCTGGTCCAGGGCCAACAGAAGAGGCTGATGCGCCATGGCAGTGCTGTTTCTTCTCTGCTAGCGAGAGGATCGCCACCTGGAAAGGTTATGGGCTTGCCCACATTGTTTTCCGACCCGCCGGCTTGGGTCACTGAGGCGGTGATCTACCAAGTTTTTCCTGATCGTTTTCGTCGTAGCGCCAGGGTTGAGGCACAACAGCATTTGAAGTTCAAGCCCTGGGGTGCTGATCCCACTGAGGAAGGGTTTCAAGGGGGTGATCTCTATGGAGTGATCGATGGTTTGGATCACCTTCAAGCGATGGGGATTAACTGCCTGTATCTGACCCCGATTTTTTCTTCGGCAGCGAACCATCGTTATCACGCCTACGACTACTTCCAGGTTGATCCTCTTTTGGGGGGTAACGCTGCCCTAGATGCACTGATTGCTGCGCTGCATCAACGCGGGATGCGACTGGTACTTGATGGTGTTTTTAACCATTGCGGCCGCGGCTTTTGGGCCTTCCACCATCTTGCTGAGAACGGGCAGTCATCGCCCTATCGCCATTGGTTTCATGTCCGTCAATGGCCCATTCGCCCCTACCCAGCCCAGGACGAAGATTGTGGATACGACTGTTGGTGGGCGTTGCCAGACCTACCAAAGTTCAACCATGCCGATGCCGGAGTGCGTGAGCATTTGCTGGCGGTGGCCCGTTATTGGCTGGAACGAGGCATCGATGGCTGGCGACTCGATGTTCCTGCAGAGGTGCCCGCAGAGTTTTGGGTGTCTTTTCGACAGGTGGTGCGAAGGGTCAACCCAGACGCTTGGATTGTTGGAGAGGTTTGGGGAGATGCACGCCGCTGGCTGCAAGGAGAGCATTTTGATGGCGTGATGAACTACCGCCTTGGCTGGAGCAGCTTGTGCTGGGTGGCTGGGGATCAGCTTCGTCAGAGCTATCGCAATCCCGAGTATCCCTTGAACCCTTTGACAACGCTGGAGCTGATCGATATCTGGACCACCACGGCGAGCTGGTATCGCGCTGAAGTGAATCGCGCCCAAATGAACTTGCTCGATAGCCACGATGTGCCGAGGGCGCTGCACACGCTGAAGGGTGATGTGGCTGCCTTGAAGTTGTCGTTGCTAATGCTTTTTCTCCAGCCAGGGGCGCCTTGTATTTATTACGGCACCGAGGCTGGGTTGGCCGGTGGCCCGGATGACGACCGTTCGAGTGGTCCGGAACCGGCCTGTCGTGAGGCCTTCCCATGGGAACAGCCCTGGAGGGCTGATCTCTGCAGCTACGTGTCGCGCCTAAAAGCATTCCGCGATCGTTGGCTCAACCTTGGCCAGCCATTGATCAGCTGGAGCGCCATGGGATCAGATGGCTTGATGGCATCCACGGAAACTTGGACGATGTGGATCAATCGAAGCCGACACACAGAGCTGCGTTGTTCCAACCCAGGCTCTGATGATCAGGTGATTTGCGGCAGTTTCATCAATGGGAGCTTGCGTCCCCAGAGTGCCGTGATCTGCTTCACCCCCAGTGCCAAGGAGTGAGATGGAAGCCCTTGTCGAGACTTGAACTCGAGACCTCTCCCTTACCAAGGGAGTGCTCTACCGCTGAGCTACAAGGGCGTGTGGAAGGTGGGCCGGGTTGGATTTGAACCAACGTAGGCAGAGCCAGTGGATTTACAGTCCACCCCCATTAACCACTCGGGCACCGACCCGAACCACACCCGGAGAATTTACCAGCCGATGCGTCATTTCCTGCCGTATCGATACGATTAACCCAGCTGAAACGGCCTTTTGGCCATGCACGTTCTGCTCCTTAATGGTCCAAATCTCAATTTGCTGGGGCAGCGGGAGCCTGGGATTTATGGCCGCGACACCTTGGCCACGATTGAAATGGAGCTCACGCGAGAAGCCAAAGCCGATGGCGTTGAGTTGGTGAGTTTCCAAAGCAACTTTGAAGGAGCTCTTATTGAACGAATCCATCAAGCCATGGGTGAGAGCCAAGGGATTTTGATTAATGCAGGTGCCTTCACCCATTCATCAATTGCGATTCGAGATGCCTTAACGGGTGTGGCCATTCCCTATGTGGAATTACACCTCAGCAACACCCACGCTCGTGAGCCTTTTCGTCATCATTCCTACCTTGCAGATCGTGCGGTTGGTGTGGTGAGTGGATTCGGCGCCAAAAGTTACTCATTGGCCCTGAGCGGTCTGGTCCATCACTTGCGACAGGGCGGATGACCCTTTCCCTCCCGCAAAAGACCACCCCAGAGAAGGCCATCGCTTCGATTCGCTGGCTCGCGGCACCCACGAGTTGGACTTGGGTCGAACAAGCCAACGCGCGGCCGATGGAGGTGTTGATTGACCATGCCCATTGCGAGCGGAAAGCAGCAGGGTCTGCTGTCCAGATGATGTTCCGTTACCTGTGTGAACCAGGCCTGGGGGAGGCGCTGAGCCCTCTGGCTCGGGAGGAGCTTGAGCACTTTGAGCAGGTTCTTGGCTTGATCAAATCGCGCGGCCGATACCTCGAGCCACTTCCTTCGCCCGGTTACGCAGCCAACCTGGCGCGTCATATCCGCAAGGGCGAGCCCCAGCGAATGCTGGATTCTTTTCTTGTGGCGGGCTTAATCGAAGCGCGGAGCCATGAACGGATGGCTCTTTTGGCCGAGCACAGTCCGGATTCTGAATTGCGCTCGCTCTATGGTGATCTTTTAGCAAGCGAAGCGCGACATTTCGGTTTGTATTGGGTGCTAGTTGAGGAGCGCTTTTCTCGAGCTGTATTAATTGAACGCTTGCAAACCCTGGCCCTTGCTGAGGTGGCGGCGTTGCAAGGTGTCCTTGATTGTCCGGAAAATGTGCGGATGCACTCCTGTGGGGTGTGTCCTGTTTGAGTTACTACGGAATGTCTTGGGCTGCTATCTGCAGTGCCTCACGCCGAGAGGCAACAAGTTCTCCATGAACACCGAATTGACGCAGGCGCTGTTGCAGTTTTGCGTTGGCTCCAGCAATCAAAATGGTTCGCCCGGATGACTGTGCCTCCTGAACCATCCGTTCGATGGCGAGAGAGGCAGAGATTCCAATTCGTGGCACCTCTGTGATGTCCAGAATCAATACCTTGTAGTTCTGGAT
Source organism: Synechococcus sp. BL107 (assembly GCF_000153805.1). Taxonomy (NCBI): domain Bacteria; kingdom Bacillati; phylum Cyanobacteriota; class Cyanophyceae; order Synechococcales; family Synechococcaceae; genus Synechococcus; species Synechococcus sp. BL107. The sequence goes on from NZ_DS022298.1 coordinate 856,435, forward strand.
GAGGCCCATGCGGGCACTGATTCCCTTGGCGGCACCAAAGCTGAGTGGTCCGCGGAGTCGGAACAGCATTAGGGCATCGCCGCACTGAAGAACTAAGTCCTTTTCTTCTGTGTTGAGGTCGTGGAGAGGGCCTTCAGCGGCATCGGGTGGGTTATCGGCGTCCATCCCCTCCAGTTGCGTTTGGGTGATGGAATCAACGGTGAGCAAGTTGGCGATGAACATTCCAACTAACACTCCCCAAATCAAGTCCCAAAACACCGTCATTAACAGGACGGAGTACATCAACACCGCTGTTTTCCCTGAGAGGCGGTGGGCCCGAAGTAGGAAGCCCCAGTCGATGATGTCGAGCCCGACTTTGATCAGAATTCCAGCCAACAGTGCGGTGGGAATTTGTGCAGCAAGCGGCCCTGCCCCAAGCAAAACAATCAGCAGAACAAGTGAGTGGCTCATCCCAGATAGCGGTGTGGCGCCGCCAGATTTGATATTGATCACGGTGCGCATCGTTGCCCCAGCCCCTGGTAGGCCAGAGAGGAAGCCCGCAGCGGTGTTGGCCATTCCTTGGCCAATGAGCTCACGGTTGGAGTCGTGGCTGGTTTGGGTGATGTTGTCGGCGACGAGTGAGGTGAGGAGCGAATCGATGGCTCCTAACAGGGCGAGAACAAGACCTGCCTTCACCAGCTCTGGAAGGTGTTCGCTGAAGTTCGGCATCACCAGCTGAAGTCCTCCCTCGGGGATGGCTCCGATCCGAGCCAGTGGTTCCAGTCCAAGGGCGATTAAGTGGTCGTCATTGAAAAACAGCAATGACAGTGGCGTCACAATCACCAGTGCCAGGAGTGGGGAGGGAATCCACTGGCGCAAACGCAAGGGCGACAGGAAAACAACAGCCAGTGTCATCACACCCACCGCTAAAGCTGCGGGATTGAGGCCAGGGCTGTTGGCCAGTGTTTGCAGCGAATCCACCACGCCACCTCGAGTGGTGATCCCCGCAAAAGGCCCGAGCTGTAAAACGAGAATGATGAAACCAATGCCCGACATGAAACCCGACACCACGGAGTAGGGCACGAGCGTGATGAAGCGGCCGAGACGCAGTACGCCAAGCAGTATTTCGCAAACGCCGCCGATGACCACAGCAGCCATCACCATGGGCAGGATTTCGCCAGCACTAAGGTCTTGATTGACGCCAACGGCCGCGAGGCTGGACACAACCCCCGCCACGGTCACGCTCATCGGCCCTGTGGGACCACTCACTTGGGCGGGCGTTCCGCCTAGAAGAGCGGCCAAGAATCCAGTGACGATTGCTCCGTAGAGCCCATAAATTGCTCCGCCTGGCCCCAGAGCTGCATTGCCAAAGGCCAGGGCGAGAGGCAGGGCCACAACGGCAGCGGTCAGTCCACCGAGGAGGTCGCCTTTCAGATTGCGGCGGTGGAAGCCATGAATGAAGCCCATTAAGGCAGCCCACTCCAGCTACTCAGTGCCTCGAGCGATTGCAGCCCCTCTCGTCGACGTCCATCAGGCATGACCCAGGTGGGGTAAGCACGAATGGCTGCAGATTCACAATCGGCGGCTTGTTGGGGATGTTTTTTGGGTTGACGACACTCCACGTACGGAACTGTGCTTCCGGCTTGTTGGCCAAACAGATTCATTTGGCGAAAGCAAGCTGGACAACTCCAGGAGCCATAAAAGCGAGCTCCGATTGAACTCAGATGATTAGCGAGTTCGATGGCTTGATTGCTCGATGCCCGAAGGGGTTCTCCGATCGTGCCCTTCCATTTCTCTCCTGACAATGCAGGGAGAGCCCAAATCGCTGCGCCCAAGGCCCAACCCGTGAAAACGATTCCACCGATTCTTTTCATGCAGGCCAAGTGCGTCAAAACGAAGTTAGGGCGGATGGCACCGTTCGGGCTTCCCTCCATTTCGAACCCGCACGAAACGAGCCGCTGTTGAGAAAGTGGAATTAGGGAATGGAAACCATGGCTGGCAGCGGTTACAAGGATTATTTCCAGGTTCTCGGTGTTGATCGATCCGTAGACGCCGACGGGATCAAGCGTGCTTTTCGAAAGTTGGCTCGTCAATATCATCCAGATGTGAATCCTGGAGATGCATCGGCCGAGGCGCGCTTTAAGGACATTAGTGAGGCCTATGAAGTGCTGTCTGATGCCGACAAGCGCAGGCGATATGAGCAATTTGGCCAGTACTGGAACCAGGCAGGGGGGATGGGAGGTGGCGCGCCCGGCATGGATGTTGATTTCGGCCGCTATGGAAATTTCGACGATTTCATTAACGACTTGCTCGGTCGCTTTGGCGGCCCAGGCGGTTCCCCTGGATTCCAGGGGGGTGGTTTTCCTGGTGGAGGATTTCCAAGGGGAGCTCAGGCATCGCGTTCACCCGTGAATCTTGATGCGGAAGCCTCCGTTGGGGTTTCATTTACGGAGGCCTACCGGGGTGGCGAGCGAACCTTGTCCGTGAATAACGAGCGGGTTCAGGTCCGAATCCCCGCTGGGGTTAAGAACGGATCGCGTCTTCGTTTGAAGGGAAAGGGAAATTTGCAGCCTGGAACGGGTCGCCGCGGTGATCTTTACCTGAATCTTTCGATCAAGCCCCATGCGATTTGGCGCCTTGATGGTGATCAACTGCGTGCCGACCTTCCGGTCAGTTTTGATGAGTTGGCCTTGGGCGGGATGGTCACCGTGATGACCCCTGACGGTGAAGCTCAGGTATCGATTCCTCCTGGTACTCCGCCAGGGCGCAGTCTCCGACTCAAAAATAAGGGATGGCCTTTGAAAGCTGGCCGCGGCGATCTTCTGCTAACGCTCACCCTTGAGCTGCCTGCATCGTGGAGTTCAGAGGAGCAGCAGCTGCTTGAACAACTTCGTGTTCAGCGTTCTTCGAATCCCCGCCACGACTGGTTACGAAGCGCCGCGCTTTGAGCAGCGGACCGTACGATCGCTGGTACCTCCCCGGGTCTGATGGAGCTCACCTACCGCCCCCGTCGTTTGCGTCGTACGCCAGCTTTACGCGCCATGGTGCGAGAGCACAGCCTTTCAGCTGCAGACTTTATTTACCCCCTCTTTGTGCATGAGGGTGATGGGGTAGAGCCCATTGCTGCCATGCCTGGAGCTAGTCGGTGGAGTCTGTCTGCTCTGATGGGCGAGGTTCAGCGCGCCTGGGATCTGGGTGTTCGTTGCATCGTGTTGTTCCCCAAGGTGTCTGAGGAACTCAAAACGGAAGATGGGGCGGAGTGTTTTAACGAAAACGGGTTAATTCCCCGTGCGATTCGTCAAATCAAAGCGGCTATCCCTCAGATGGCGATCATGACGGATGTTGCTTTGGACCCCTATTCCTGTGATGGGCACGACGGGATTGTGAGTGAGCACGGAGTTGTTCTCAATGATGAGACGATTGAACAGCTTTGTAAGCAGGCGGTAGTTCAAGCCCGAGCTGGTGCAGATCTCATTGGTCCTAGCGACATGATGGATGGCCGTGTTGGGGCCATCCGCGAAGCCCTCGATGATGAGGGATTTGAACATGTCGGCATCATTAGCTACACCGCTAAATATTCTTCGGCTTATTACGGCCCGTTCCGAGAGGCTCTGGATTCGGCGCCGCGATCTGATGGGTCAAAACCGATTCCGAAAAATAAAGACACCTACCAAATGGACCCAGCGAATGCTCGGGAGGCGATTACTGAAGCTCAGCTGGATGAGCAAGAAGGCGCCGATATCATGATGGTGAAACCTGGCTTGGCTTATCTGGATATCATTCACCGTCTCCGTGAGGAATCAGAACTTCCCATCGCTGCATACAATGTAAGCGGCGAATATTCAATGGTGAAGGCGGCTGCAGAGCGCGGCTGGATTGACGAAAAAGCTGTTGTTTTAGAAACTCTGCTGAGCTTTAAAAGAGCTGGAGCTGATTTAATTCTCACCTATCATGCTTGTGATGCCGCTGGTTGGCTTCGGGAAAGTTAGTCTCTGGACTAATTGATTGTTGACAAGATCTATTGTTAGTAAATTTTAGTTATCCTTTAATCTCTTGTATCTATGTCTTAGGGCTGGTAAATGGTGGGCAGGGTTATTTTTTTTGATGCTCTTTGATGAGTGACCTGCCGAGCTGAATTGTTGAATTCAATATTGAAGGCATAAAGGTGAGGGTTGGACGAGTGGGTTGGCGCGAAACGCTCGCTGGTTTGAGGTGATCTGCTCCACAATGGTGTTCTTCAGTCGCTCTGACGAATGCCAACGGTTGATCGGCTCGGCCACGTCGCTATCCGCGTTGATGATGTGGAACGTGCCGTGACCTTTTACAAAGGGCTGGGCATGCGTCTGGTTTGGCAGGCGGACGATTGGTGCTACCTCGAGGCAGGTGACACTCGGGATGGCTTGGCACTGCTCGGACCGGGCTACAAGGCGGCAGGCCCCCATTTCGCCTTTCATTTTCGCGATCGGGCTGACGTGGATGCCATTCATCATCGACTCAAGGCGCAAGGAGTCCATGTGGGTGCCGTGCACGACCATCGCGACGGCACTGCCTCCTTTTATTTGAAAGATCCCGACGGCAATTGGCTCGAAATGCTTTATGAACCCCCCGGTGGCATCCCTTCCAACTGCGACTGAGACCGTGAGTCCCCCTAGTCACCATCAGGCCTTAAGTGAAACGCTTGAGCTTTTGGAGTGGCCTGTGGTGTGCGAGCACCTGGCAACCTTTGCAAGCACGCGCATGGGCCTCGAAGCGGCCCGGGCGACCCAGTTGCCCCATTCGCTTGCGGAGACGCTTCAGCGACAGGCCGAAACCGTTGAAATGGCGGTTTTGGACGATCTCACGGAAGGAGGGCTGAGTTTCCGAAGTGTGAATGATCTTCGGCCAGTTCTGCTGCGATGCCTCAAAGGTGGTGTGGCCTCAGGAGAAGAGTTGCTGGCGGTGGCTGGAACCCTTGCTGCGGCAAGAAAATTGCGTCGTCAAATCGACGATCCGGAGCTGCGTCCCGTCTGTACAGCTCTGATCGAAACGATGGTCACCCTGCCTGATCTAGAGCAGCGCTTGAAGTTTTCCCTGGAAGAAGGCGGTCGTGTTGCGGATCGGGCGAGCCCACCCTTGGCGGGCCTTCGACAGCAATGGCATGGCTTGCGCCAGGAGCGACGCGACAAGCTCCAAGAGCTCACGCGTCGTTACGCGTCATTTCTCCAAGACTCAGTCATCGCGCAACGTCATGGACGCCCTGTCCTCGCCGTTAAGGCAGGCGCTGTAGGTCAAGTGTCGGGCCAAGTTCACGACAGTTCGGCGTCTGGGAACACCGTTTTTATCGAGCCTCGCTCGGTGCTCACGATGGGCAACAAGCTGGTCGATATCGAGGCTCGAATTCGAAAAGAGGAACAGCGCGTTCTCGCTGAGTTGAGTGACTTGGTTGCCCAGGACGAGCCAGTGCTGAACTCACTCGTTGAGATTCTGTTAGCCCTGGATTTGGCTTTGGCCCGGGGGCGTTACGGCCGTTGGCTCGGGGCTGTTCCCCCCAATCTTTCGGAAGATCCTGAGGCTCCCTTCTTGCTGAGGGACTTGCGACATCCATTGCTCATTTGGCAGCACAAACGGTCCAGCGGTTCGCCGGTGGTGCCGATCAGTGTGGATGTGTCCGCACAACTCCGCGTGGTTGCGATCACAGGCCCCAACACCGGCGGAAAAACTGTGAGCCTGAAGAGCCTTGGGTTAGCCGCACTCATGGCTCGTGCCGGGATGCTGCTCCCTTGTTCTGGGCAGCCGTCCTTGCCCTGGTGTCCCCAAGTCTTGGCCGATATCGGCGATGAGCAGTCGCTTCAGCAGAGCTTGTCCACATTTAGCGGACATATCAAACGTATTGGCAGGATCCTGCACGCACTTGAATCTGGTCCAGCGCCAGCCTTGGTGCTGTTGGATGAAGTGGGAGCAGGGACAGATCCAAGCGAAGGCACGGCTTTGGCTACAGCTCTACTGAAGGCATTGGCGGATCGTGCTCGACTCACGATCGCGACAACGCACTTTGGCGAGCTCAAGGCGCTCAAATACTCCGACGACCGTTTTGAAAACGCTTCGGTGGCCTTTAACGCCGAAACCCTGTCTCCGACTTATGAACTTCTCTGGGGAATCCCTGGGCGTAGCAATGCCTTAGCGATTGCGACGCGTTTAGGTCTTGATGCAGGGGTGCTGGATCAAGCGCAAGCCCTCTTGGCTCCGGCGGCGGAGGGTGAGGTGAACACGGTGATTCAAGGCCTTGAGGCGCAACGCCAGCGACAGCAAGCAGCGGCGGAAGATGCTGCAGCTCTTTTGGCTCGTACAGAGCTGTTGCATGAAGAGTTGCTTTTGCGCTGGCAGAAGCAAAAGCAGCAGACGGCATTGCATCAAGAACAAGGACGTCAGCGACTGGAACAGTCCATCCGTGAAGGACAGAACGAGGTGCGTTCGTTGATTCGACGGTTGCGGGACGACCGCGCTGATGGTGAAACGGCGCGTAAGGCCGGACAACGCCTTCGCAAACTGGAAGACCATCACCGTCCAACGAAGGAAAAGCGAGCACCGAAACCCGGCTGGCGACCTGAGGTCGGAGAACGCGTTCGGTTGCTGGCCTTGGCAAAGGCTGCAGAAGTATTGGCTATCTCAGACGACGGTCTGCAGCTCACGGTGCGTTGCGGCGTGATGCGCAGCACTGTGGAACTCAATGCTGTTGAAAGCTTGGATGGACGGAAGGCGGAACCACCTCCGGTTCCCGTTGTGAAGGTGCAAGCGCGCTCTGGATTGGGAGCAGGCGCTCAAGTTCGCACGAGCCGCAACACTTTGGATATTCGTGGGATGCGTGTGCACGAAGCTGAATCCACCGTTGAAGAACAGCTCCGGAATGCCAATGGACCGCTGTGGGTGATCCATGGAATCGGCACAGGCAAGCTGAAGCGTGGCCTGCGGGCGTGGCTCGATACGGTGCCCTATGTGGAGCGGGTCGTTGATGCTGAGCAGGGTGATGGGGGGCCTGGTTGCAGCGTTGTTTGGGTGCGTTGATCCCCTGGATTAGATCGTGTCTGGCATGGCAACTGCGTTGCCGAGTCCATCAAACAACCTCCAACCGCGTGGATCTGGTGAGAGATGCACCATTTGTGTTGGTTGATAGAGGGGCTTGGGCGGCGTGCGCACCTGGATTAAGTGATCTCCTTCCAGCAGACGACAGGTGATGACCTGCTCGTTGCCCAGCACTTCGCAGTGGCTGACTTCTGCGGTCAAATTCCGGTTTGTTGCCGGAGCCAAGATCCAGCCCTCTGGCCTCAGCCCTGCGGTGAGCTGCTGTCCTTCAAGGCTGGAAAGAGCCTGAACTAAAGGTCCTTCAACGGGAAGCCGTCGATCCCCGAGTAGCAGGGTTGCGTTCGGCCCAACGCAAACCGGTAGAAGTGCCATCGGCGGACTCCCGATGAACTGCGCCACGAATAAATTGGATGGCCAGTTGTAAAGCTCCATCGGTGTTCCCAGTTGTTGGAGCTTGCCTGCGTTCAACACGGCAATCCGGTGGCCCATCGTCATCGCTTCCACTTGATCGTGGGTGACGTACACCGTGGTGGTGCCCAGGGCTCGTTGCAGTTCAACGATGCGGGTGCGTGTGCTGTTGCGGAGCTTGGCGTCGAGGTTGCTGAGCGGTTCATCCATCAGGAACACCGCAGGTTTTCGCGCCATGGCACGTCCCAAGGCGACGCGTTGTTTTTGGCCGCCGGACAATTCCTTCGGCAACCGATCCAAGAGTGGCTCCAACTCGAGAGCCTTGGTCACCGTTTGGACTTGCTCAGTGATTTGTTGTTCTCGGCTCGAACGGACTCTGAGTGCTGGTGGCCAGCCTCGCGTGGCACGACTGAATTGGTCCTGCAGTTGCTGCCATGGTGAGCGTGATTGGCTTCGGCGCAGCCCAAAACTCAGGTTGTCTCGCACGCTGAGGTGGGGATAGAGCGCATAGCTCTGGAACACCATGGCCACGTCGCGTTGCGCTGGTCGAACGCGGCTGACCGGTCGATCACCAATCAGGATTTCACCGGAGCTGGGGCGATCTAAGCCAGCCAGTAAGCGCAGCAGTGTGCTTTTGCCACAGCCTGATGGCCCAACAAGAACCAAAAATTCCCCATCTTTGATTGTTAGATCTAGTTTTCGCAACACCTCCACTGGTGCTTCGCCGCGTCGTCCGGGGTAGGTCTTACTGAGAGCTTCGAAACGGACGCCTGACAATCGATTGCTGCATCGGTCTGATCCTAAGGTTGTGGATTGGATCCAAACAACGCTGCCGTGCAGTTCATCGATCAGGCGCGGATCTCCACACGCGGTGGCCGCGGCGGTGACGGTATCGCTGCATTCCGCAGAGAAAAGTACGTGCCCGCCGGAGGTCCCTCTGGGGGGGATGGTGGCCATGGGGGGCATGTGGTGTTGGAAGCCGACAGCAATCTGCAAACGTTGTTGGATTTCAAATACAAACGGTTGTTTGCTGCAGACGATGGAAAACGCGGTGGGCCGAATAAACGCACTGGCGTTTCAGGGCGTGAACTAGTGATCAAAGTTCCCTGTGGGACTGAAGTTCGGCACCTCACTACAGGCATTCTTTTGGGCGATCTCATTGAGCCCGGAACAAGGCTGGTGGCGGCCTTTGGGGGGCGTGGGGGCTTGGGAAATGCCCATTATTTGAGCAACCGCAATCGTGCACCCGAGAAATTTACGGAAGGGCGTGATGGTGAGGAGTGGCCGTTGCAGTTGGAGTTGAAGCTGCTTGCGGAGGTGGGAATTATTGGTTTGCCCAATGCTGGTAAAAGCACCTTGATTGCCGTGCTTTCGGCAGCTCGTCCAAAGATTGCCGACTACCCGTTCACTACTCTGATTCCCAATCTGGGAGTGGTGCGGCGTCCGAGCGGGGATGGCACCGTTTTTGCCGATATTCCTGGCCTGATTGCTGGTGCAGCCCAAGGGGCTGGTCTGGGCCATGATTTTTTACGCCATATCGAAAGAACGCGCCTCTTGATTCATCTGGTCGATGCCGGATCTGAGGACCCGGTTGAGGATTTGCGCGTGGTGGAGCAGGAGCTCAAAGCCTACGGGCATGGATTGGTCGACCGGCCAAGACTCTTGGTGCTGAACAAGAAAGAACTGGTGCAAGAGTCTGATTTGCCAGATGTGTTGGCCAACTTGGAAAACGCCAGCGGACGAAATGTTTCATGCATATCTGCCGCCATGGGAACGAATCTCAACGAGCTGCTTGACAATGTATGGAAAGAGCTTGGGGTGTAGGTGCGTCTAGTTCTATCAAGCAAATGCGATTAAACATTATTATTTAGCCTTGAATTTTGTTGCTTATCTGTCTGATTGATTAAAGAAAAATCTTTAGCAATAATTTGCAAATGGGCTGAATTTTTTAAATTGATTGGATCAGGGAATGATATGAGCGGTTTAAATCCATAAAAAATGCTGGTCGGTTTCCTGACCAGCATTTTCGAAATACGTGCTTGTGGAGTTGAAACCCCTGTGAACGATCAATCGTCGTAAACCCGGCATTCGTCTGCATCAGGATTGGCGTCGCAATACAACTCGAGAGAGGTGGGGTCGTGCTTGTCCTCTGGGTTGTGCTCTTTGTACTCCTCAAGAGACTTCAGCTCTTCAGTGAGGTGGCGCTCCTTGGCTTGGTCTCCAGTGGCTTTCGCTGCTTCGAGTTCAGATTGATCCTTCTGAATGTGCTCGTCGATGGATTTCATGATGCCAGCCTTCTCTCCAACAAGTTTAAACCGACTTTCCCAAAATTATTTCGGGCTTTCTTGAAGCCATGACCTTTTGCTAGAGGCAGGTTTGGCCCCGGGTTGCATCGATGGAGCCAACCTCTCAAATAGCAAGCTCGCTGAGCTCGAGCCAGCGTTCTTCCGCTTGTTCAATGGTGCTAATAAGCTCTGCAAGTTCGAGGCTTCGTGCGGTCATGTCGTCACAGTGGCCGGAGATTTGCGCTTCTAGCGCTGAGCGCTGCTTCTCGAGTTGAGGCAATCTTGAATCCAGCTGTTCTAGTTCCTTTGTTTCCTTGAAGCTGCGACGTCGTGGCCCCTCCGATGGGGGCTTGCGGGGCTGACGTTCCTTGGTGGGTGTTGGTGCAAGGGTTTGCGTCCGTTCCAGTTGTTTTTGTTGCTCAAGGAATTCGCTGTAATTGCCCTCAAAACGCTTTAGACGGCCGTTTTCGAAACAAAACAGACGATCCACGGTTCGATCCAAAAAATAGCGATCGTGGGAAACGACGATGACGCAGCCACGGAAGTCTTCTAGAAAATCTTCCAAAACGCTGAGTGTTTGCACGTCAAGGTCATTGGTGGGCTCATCAAGCAGCAGCACGTTGGGGGCTTGAACCAGCATTCGGCACAGGGTGAGTCGACGACGCTCTCCTCCCGAAAGCTTGCTTAGTGGGCTGTGTTGTTGTGCAGGGGGGAAAAGAAAGCGTTCTAGAAGTTGCGAGGCGGTGACCTGTTCCCCGCCTAAATCGATCCGGCTGGCCGCCTCTTCGACAAATTCGATCACTTTTCTTTCCAGGCCTTTGCCTTGGTCAAAGGCATCGGTGTGTTGATCCAAATAGCCGATATGGATGGTTTCGCCAAGCCGCAAAGTTCCTTCCGTGGCTTGACGCCGTCCTGCAATCAAATCCAGCAGGGTGGATTTCCCGCTGCCGTTGGGTCCCAAAATTCCCACACGGTCTTCAGGGCTGAAGCTGTAGCTGAAGTCGTCGAGCAGGCGTAGGCCATCAGGGTGTCCATTCGCCGTCACCCCAAGAGCCTCCGCTTCGATGACTTGTTTGCCAATGCGGCGACTCACGCTCGCCATTTCGAGCTTGCCCTTGGCTTGGCTTGGTTTGTCTTCGCGCATCGCCTCGATGCGTTGAAGTCGTGCTCTTTGCTTGGTACTGCGAGCTTTGGGGCCCTGTCGAAGCCAGGCCAGTTCGCGTCGAAGAACTCCACGAAACTTGGCAGCTGAAGCTGCTTCGGAAGCATCTTCTTCGGCTTTGTGCTGCAAAAAGGTGCTGTAGTTGCCTTGATACGTTCGAGCCCGGCCCTGATCGACTTCCACCATTCGTCGGGTGACACGATCGAGCACGTAACGGTCGTGGGTGACTAAAACGAGGGCACCCGGGTAACGATCCAACCAGCTCTGAAGCCACTCAATTGCAGCAGCATCGAGATGGTTAGTGGGTTCGTCTAGAAGCAGTACATCTGGGCAGGCCACCAGTGCTGAGGCCAATCCAACCCGTTTGCGATAGCCGCCAGAGAGATCTTCTACGGGACGTTGTAAGTCGCCAATTCCCAGTTTTTGCAGTACTTCTCGGCATTGCTGTTCGAGGCTCCAGGCATCCTCTTCATCCATCGTTTGGCTGAGTTCTCCCAGCTCTGACAGCAATGCTGTGTTGTCTGGTGCCGCGGCAACCGCGTCGCTAAGGGCGTTAAAGCGCAACAGCAGATCGCGTTTGGCCCCGCACCCTTCCAAGACTTGTTCGAGAACGGTGAGCCCAGGGGTGATTCGACTCTCTTGCCCAACGAGTTCAACCCGTAGACGCGGAGAGCAGCGTCGTTCACCGTTCCCGAGCGGTTCGCTTCCCGCGAGAACTTTGAGCAAGGTGGATTTTCCGGCGCCGTTCGGACCGATCAACCCAAGGCGCTCTTTATCGCCGATATGAAGATTCAGATCGGCAAAGAGAGTTCGGATGCCGAAGTCTTTCGACGCACCCACCAAGCTGATCAAACTCACGGTGTGCTGACAGGGCGTTGGCTGTCTAGATATGCAAACACACTCTTATCGCCCACATCTGCAGCGGCCTCCATCCCGAACTTGCGGAGTGCGAGCACCACCATCAGCAGTGCTGCTGTCAGTAGAAGAGCAGCGCATAGGGTCGTATTCATAATGCCCACTAGACGCCCAAGGAGGGCGATGGGTAGAAGCAGGGTGAGCCCTATCGCTTCGGGTCGTCGGAAGCAGAAAAATTCCTTGAAGCCAATGCCTGCCAAGGCAGCAAACAGGGGACCGATCGCCAGGATCCATAACGGTTGTGCAACAAGCACGGCGAGGGCTTCATCGGGGCCAGCCCGCGTTAGGAGCAGCCCCCAGCCCAAGCAACCCATCAACCAAAACAATTTCAGCGCGTTGTGGAGTGGTCTTACATAGATATGGATCCAGTGCAGTGCTAAGCCGAGCCCGGCCATCAGTGGTAGAAGCCAAATCCAGGCCCAGCGATCCCCAAACTGCCACCAGTGCACGAGCGCCGCAGTCATCGCTAGCCCAGCGACAAGAAGTGAGATGCGATAGCGCTGCACCTCCAGCCGATCTGTTGATGTAATCGTGTAAGGGCCATAAACGCCTTCAAACTGCGGATCACCCGTTGTCATGCGTTCGCGATATCACTGGATACAAGTGTGGTCAGGTCTGGACCAGTGGGGACAATTCCACCAGGATTCAGCGGAAATAACGCTCCGAAGTAGTCATGTCGCCAAGCCTCGGCGTCACAACTTGCTTGGACACCCGGCTGCCTATATAAACGTCGTCGCCAATCCCAAAGTTTCGGGAACTGCCAGAGAGGACGCTGACTACAACCAAACAAGGGTGCGTAGACCATCTCCCAACGAATCAATGTGGGAAATAAACGCACGTCCGCCAAGGTGATTCGATCGCCACAAAGCCAGGGGCCCGATTGCCCCAGGCTTGACTCCACTTGATCGAGGGCTGCAAATAGTGCGGTTACGGCACGGTTGTATGCCGCTTGGTTGCGGGCAAAGCCGCAGCGGTAAACCCCATCATTCACATTGGGTTGAAGGAGTTCCTGCCAACGATGAATGCTGTTCTGCAGCTCTGGTGGTGCCAGGTCGGGGGCTTCCGCGTGGGCTGGCCAGCGGTTCAACACCTCTACGAGCTGGGCACTTTCGTTCCCCAAGATTTTGGGATGGATGGGGTCGATCAGCACTGGAACAGTGGCGCGATGGGAGGGAGGCGCGCCACAGCGTTGATACAGCGCAAGCAAGCTGTTACATCCCAACCATGGAGGATTGAGTTGCCACCGTCCTGCCTTGTGATCTGCAGAGGCCGTCAGAAGATTGAGGCTCTGATCAAGCCCTCGCAATTGATGGACCAGCCAGGTGCGATGGGCCCATGGACAGCTGCGTCCAACAAGTAAATGGGGGCGTTGGTCTGGTCGGCGGGACTGCAAGTCCAAAGGGTCGGGGACTTGCGCCTCAAGGTGATCACTTTTGGGTCTGCTGTAGTTCCCGGCGGCATCGGCGGGACCAAGGCCGCCCATGAGCCTTTGCCATTGCCAACGCCAACCTGCTTTGGCTGCCATCACAACGATGGGTGGAATCGACATGGCTTTTGTCGTCGCAATGGCTGAGGTCGCGGAGACCTCAGCCATCTTGGCTCCATGCTTCAGTCAAACAAGATCTGTTTTGAGTTCATGGCTGCCAGCGATGTTCTGGTTGTGGCAGGGACCCACGGCAATGAGCTCAACGCTCCGTGGTTGTTGGAGCAATGGAATCATCAGCCTGATCTGATCAATTCCGCGGGTCTTTCCATTCAACGGTTGGTGGGTAATCCCCAGGCCCAGGCTGCGATGCGTCGTTACGTCGACCGTGATCTCAACCGAAGTTTCAGAGCGGATCTGCTTGAGCAGTCGGGTGGAGACTTGGAAATGCGTCGCGCGCGTGAACTGGTTGGGAGGTTTGGGCCAAAGGGAGACGAGCCCTGCTCCGTCGTGCTCGATTTACACAGCACAACGGCTGCGATGGGGTGTTCTTTAGTGCTTTATGGACGAAGACCTGCTGATTTGGCCTTGGCAGCCCTTGTTCAATCTGCCTTAGGGCTACCGATTTATTTGCATGAATCAGATTCGGCCCAGACCGGGTTTTTGGTTGAGCGGTGGCCCTGTGGATTGGTCGTAGAAGTCGGACCTGTTCCCCAGGGAGTTCTTGAAGCACGGATTGTGCGTCAGACGCGCCTTGCAGTGGAGGCTTGTCTAGAGGCGCTTGCAGGTGTTCGATCAGGAGTGGTGCGTCTTCCCCGACAGGTGGTGTTGCACCGGCACCTTGGTAGCTGTGATGTGCCACGAGGGGAGGCCGATCAGCCCCAAGCCTTGGTTCACCAACGGCTCCAGGGAAGGGATTGGATTCCCTTAACGCCATCAGATGCGATTTTCGAGGCAGCCGACGGAACAACGCTGGAGTCTCCTCAAATGGAGCACCAACCCATTCCCGTTTTCATCAATGAAGCGGCCTATGCCGAAAAGCACATTGCTTTTTCTCTAACGCAGAGGGAGGTGTGGGAGATGGAGCCCCAATGGTTGGAACACCTTGCAAAACTTCTGGGCTGAGACTGATCCCTGATTTACCCGCAAGCCCAAGTTCCCTTGCCTTCCTGGCTGCAGGCCAGGTCACTGGTTTGTCCATCACCCCAGTACAACCGCAGTCGATCGTCATCGGTACCCAGCCTCAGCGTTAGGGAGCGAATCGGTCCAGCTGGCGTCTTGCTGTCTGCTGGAGGTGCCGTTCCTTGGAAGTCGTTGAGCTGTCGCTCGAGCTGGTTCAGCCGCAACTCCATGCGCTCAATGGCTGCTTTTGAATTTTGATCGCCTGCTGATTTCAACGCTGATGACGAGCATCCCGCCAGAAGAATGGATGCAGCTAACAGCCAGTTGAGATGTGAGGGCCGACCCATGGCAATGCTCAGTATTGGTCTTGGCTTTTCAGGGGAGGTCAGCAGTTGACCAGCCTTTCGCTCCAATACACAGTGGCTCCTTCTGCCTCAAGCTGATTCCGGCGATGACGCGCCGAGGACAGAGGAACAGTCTCTTCGAGGCGTTGTCCTGCAAGGAGCCAGCGGATTAAAACCAAAATGAAAGCTCGTTTCTGAAATCTTAAATCTTTCTGTGCACTCCAGGCATAGCAACAGGTCTCAACATTGGCTGGCGCAATGTCCGAACACAGAACTCAATATTGCTTTACATTGGGTGAAGGCAGGGATTCCTGTCCCTTCCATAAACCGTCCCCTCGGGGGCATTTCTTTCCGTTCTCATGACCACCACCATCCAGCAGCGCTCCGGCGCTTCTAGCTGGCAGTCCTTCTGCGAGTGGGTCACCTCCACCAACAACCGTCTGTATGTCGGTTGGTTCGGTGTGCTGATGATCCCAACTCTGTTGGCTGCCACCATCTGCTTCGTCATCGCTTTCGTCGCCGCTCCTCCGGTTGACATCGATGGCATCCGCGAGCCTGTCGCTGGCTCCTTGATGTACGGCAACAACATCATCTCTGGTGCTGTTGTTCCTTCCAGCAACGCCATCGGCCTGCACTTCTATCCCATCTGGGAAGCAGCTTCACTCGACGAGTGGCTGTACAACGGCGGTCCTTTCCAGCTCGTCGTTTTCCACTTCCTCATCGGCATCTACGCCTACATGGGTCGTGAGTGGGAACTCTCTTACCGCTTGGGCATGCGCCCTTGGATCTGTGTTGCCTACAGCGCACCTGTCGCTGCTGCATCTGCAGTCTTCCTCGTCTACCCCTTCGGTCAGGGTTCGTTCTCTGATGCAATGCCCCTGGGCATCTCTGGAACCTTCAACTACATGTTGGTGTTCCAGGCTGAGCACAACATCCTGATGCACCCCTTCCACATGCTGGGTGTTGCAGGCGTCTTCGGCGGCAGCTTGTTCTCCGCCATGCACGGCTCACTGGTGACCTCCTCCTTGGTGCGTGAAACCACCGAAAGCGAGTCCCAGAACTACGGCTACAAATTCGGCCAAGAAGAAGAGACGTACAACATCGTGGCTGCTCACGGCTACTTCGGTCGCCTGATCTTCCAATACGCCTCCTTCAACAACAGCCGTAGCCTCCACTTCTTCCTGGCTGCCTGGCCTGTTGTCGGCATCTGGTTCACCGCCCTTGGCGTGTCAACCATGGCCTTCAACCTCAACGGCTTCAACTTCAACCAGTCCATCCTTGATGGTCAGGGCCGCGTCCTGAACACCTGGGCCGACGTGTTGAACCGTGCAGGCCTCGGCATGGAAGTCATGCACGAGCGCAACGCTCACAACTTCCCCCTCGACCTGGCAGCTGCTGAGTCCACTCCTGTGGCACTCCAAGCACCTGCAATCGGTTGATCTGGAATCAACCTGTTCCTTCTGGAACAGACAAAACGATTCAGATCAACTGAATCGCAAAGCCCCCGCCTCACAGCGGGGGCTTTTTGTTGACGCTTACTTGATCTCAATCGACACTCACTTCAAGGTGACGTCGATCAGCTTGATCAATTAGTTAGCCAAGTTCTAGACACGCCAATCCATAAACATCTTTCGTTAGGACTGCTTCATGGGACCCCTTGTACATCCGTGTTGTTGCTGAAATCTCACGAAAACCGAGGGAAGACAAAAGTGACTGTGCACTGCTATTGCGCTGAGGAGAATCAATCAAAATTACGCCTTCATGCTCAGCAAACAAATTCCTAATCAAAACCTCGGCCAACATTGGTGAGTCAGCCAGAATGGGGCCGATTCGCCAGCCTTCTCCTGCAGGCAGAAGACATGGTCGTATACGAGCAAAGCCATGGCAGCAATTGGATTTGTCGATTAAGGCAATCACTTTGCCTGTTTGATGCTCAAGCCATTGAGATAGAAAGTGTGGCCGTGCAATTAATTCACGCTCAGAATCATATTTTTTAATGGCTTCTAATGGGATTTTAGAGCCAGTTACAACGGTCAAGTTTTGCGGGTAGAGCTCATGCTGTGCTGGAACATCTTCGTCTGGGTTGAATAATTGCCAACGGATTGTTTTAGATGATGGCTTGAAGCCCCATTCTGCGTAATTAGTAATTAAATTGGGAGCTGCTTCTAAGCCAATACATTTCACGTCTTGAAGATGTAGTAAAGCTTGTTCCCAGAGCTTATGTCCATACCCATGTCCCCTGTATTCGGGCCTAACAATATACAAGCCTATGAATCCATAAATATTGTTGTATTTAATGCCAGCAATGCATCCAACCGGAGTCGAATCAAGCCAGCCCACCCAAACACCTTGTTTGTCTGTATTCCTATAGATATCAACATCACCAAATCCAGGTGCAAACTCTTCGCTTCTTGCCCAGCGAACAATTGCTGGAATATCAGAAGCCCGAGCAGGTCGAATGATTAGTTCAGGCATGCAATCGCCTTCAGGAATCTTTCTTCTTGCTGGAATCCATATGCTGAATTAAATCAATGCACTTACAGCTGTATGCCCATTCGTTGTCGTACCAAGCAACTAACTTCATGAAAGTATCATTTAGTGCCATTCCTGCTCCAGCATCAAACACCGAGGTACAGCTTTCGCCAAGCAAATCGTTCGAAACAATTTGATCTTCAGTGTAACCAAGAATGCCTGAAAGTTCATTTTCAGAAGCTTCTCTCATTGCATCCTTTACTGCGTCATAGGATGTGGACTGAGCCAAATTAACCGTCAAATCAACGACTGAAACGTCAGGTGTTGGGACCCGGAATGCCATGCCAGTGAGTTTTCCGTTGAGCTCAGGGATGACTTTCCCAACAGCTTTGGCAGCACCAGTAGAGCTGGGAATAATGCTTTGGCCTGCGCCTCGGCCACCTCGCCAATCTCGAAGCGAAGGGCTGTCAACTGGCTTTTGGGTTGCTGTTGTTGCATGAACAGTGGTCATTAATCCACTCTGAATTCCAAACTTGTCGTGAACAACTTTTGCAATCGGTGCTAAACAGTTTGTCGTGCAACTTGCATTCGAAACAATATCTTGATCGTCGTAGTTTTTATGATTCACACCCATGACAAACATAGGTGTCTCATCCTTTGATGGGGCACTCATTACAACGCGTTTAGCGCCTGCTTCGATGTGGCACCGTGCTGTTTCATCTGTCAGAAAAAATCCTGTACTTTCGAGGATGTAATCAGCGCCTACGTCTCCCCAAGCAAGGCTTTTGGGGTCTCGTTCCGCACTGATACGGATTTTTTTCCCATTGACAATTAAATTTCCATTCTCCACTTCAACGCTTCCAGGAAAACGCCGATGTGTTGAGTCATAACGCAATAAATAAGCCATATAGTCGATATCGAGTAAATCGTTGATCGCGACAACCTCAATATCCGGTAAAGACACTGCTTGTCGGAATGCCAATCGACCGATGCGTCCAAACCCATTGATGCCAATGCGGGTCGTCATCGCAATCTCTTTGTTTCTTAGATGTGGTCTTTATAGGGGGAATGCATTCATCCAACCCGGCCCTTTGGGCGTATGCACACTGTCGACACCGTGTTGATGGCCGTTACCTGCACCGAAACCTCCCCAGCAATAGCGATCTGCGAGGAACGGGGCGGTGATCAGCGGAGCTGATGGGAGCGATCAGAAAGGCTCAGCGGCCAATCGGTGACGGCTTCGCAAACTTCCGTTACATTTCGCAAGTCGGTTCTCCGACCTTTCTTATTCGCCGCCGGGTTTCGACCCACAGGCTGTTTTCCGTTCTCATGACCACCACCATCCAGCAGCGCTCCGGCGCTTCTAGCTGGCAGTCCTTCTGCGAGTGGGTCACCTCCACCAACAACCGTCTGTATGTCGGTTGGTTCGGTGTGCTGATGATCCCAACTCTGTTGGCTGCCACCATCTGCTTCGTCATCGCTTTCGTCGCCGCTCCTCCGGTTGACATCGATGGCATCCGCGAGCCTGTCGCTGGCTCCTTGATGTACGGCAACAACATCATCTCTGGTGCTGTTGTTCCTTCCAGCAACGCCATCGGCCTGCACTTCTATCCCATCTGGGAAGCAGCTTCACTCGACGAGTGGCTGTACAACGGCGGTCCTTTCCAGCTCGTCGTTTTCCACTTCCTCATCGGCATCTACGCCTACATGGGTCGTGAGTGGGAACTCTCTTACCGCTTGGGCATGCGCCCTTGGATCTGTGTTGCCTACAGCGCACCTGTCGCTGCTGCATCTGCAGTCTTCCTCGTCTACCCCTTCGGTCAGGGTTCGTTCTCTGATGCAATGCCCCTGGGCATCTCTGGAACCTTCAACTACATGTTGGTGTTCCAGGCTGAGCACAACATCCTGATGCACCCCTTCCACATGCTGGGTGTTGCAGGCGTCTTCGGCGGCAGCTTGTTCTCCGCCATGCACGGCTCACTGGTGACCTCCTCCTTGGTGCGTGAAACCACCGAAAGCGAGTCCCAGAACTACGGCTACAAATTCGGCCAAGAAGAAGAGACGTACAACATCGTGGCTGCTCACGGCTACTTCGGTCGCCTGATCTTCCAATACGCCTCCTTCAACAACAGCCGTAGCCTCCACTTCTTCCTGGCTGCCTGGCCTGTTGTCGGCATCTGGTTCACCGCCCTTGGCGTGTCAACCATGGCCTTCAACCTCAACGGCTTCAACTTCAACCAGTCCATCCTTGATGGTCAGGGCCGCGTCCTGAACACCTGGGCCGACGTGTTGAACCGTGCAGGCCTCGGCATGGAAGTCATGCACGAGCGCAACGCTCACAACTTCCCCCTCGACCTGGCAGCTGCTGAGTCCACTCCTGTGGCACTCCAAGCACCTGCAATCGGTTGATCTGGAATCAACCTGTTCCTTCTGGAACAGACAAAACGATTCAGATCAACTGAATCGCAAAGCCCCCGCCTCACAGCGGGGGCTTTTTGTTGACGCTTACTTGATCTCAATCGACAGCCTTTGGTCTCATCAAAACGGGCATTGGAGTTGGATACGAAGCTTGCCTGCACCTAGCTCCTGTTGTTTTGAATCAGCCTTTGGATCCTGAGTCGTCTTCGCAACTCCAACAGCTTTGTTTAGCCGTTGTTGGTCATATCGAATGGGTTGATTTTCTTGCCGTGGATCGATGGCCTCAACCGGGCTTGATTAGTCATGCCAAACAGCGGCTTGAGGAGCCGGCGGGTGCTGGGGCCGTGATTGCTGTCCAGTTGGCACAACTGGTGGATCGGCCTGTGCATTTTTTTACGGCCTTGGGCCGCGATTCCGTTGGAGAAGCCTGTGTTCAGCGTCTTCAGGATCGCGGTGTTGCGGTTCATGTGGCGTGGCGCGATGCCCCCACCCGTCGTGGCATCAGCCTGGTGGATGGCGGAGGAGATCGAGGGATCACGGTGATTGGTGATCGTCTGACTCCAGTTTTGAGCGATCCCTTGCCTTGGGATGTTTTGCATCAATGTGACGGAGCTTTCATCACGGCAGCTGATGCTGCTTTAGTCCAGGCTGCCAGAGCTGTTCCCGTCTTGGCAGCAACGCCAAGGGTTGGCCTAGCGGTGTTGAATTCGGCCGCTGTCCAAATCGATGCCTTAATTGGCAGCGGTCTTGATCCGGCAGAGATTGTTGCACCAGGAGCGCTTACACCTCTCCCAGGAGTTCAGATTTCTACGGAAGGTGCAGCGGGAGGGGTAATCAGTACCGGTGACCGCTTTAGCGCCAGTGTGTTGCCGGCCCCATTGATCGAAACCTATGGGTGTGGAGATAGTTTTGCTGCGGGGGTCTTGGCTGGTCTCGCGGCCCAGTGGCCGTTGGAGAGGGCCATTCAGCTGGGATGTCAGCTTGGCGCAGCATGTGCAAGCCGTTTTGGACCCTATGAATGAAACTCAGACGTGTGTTGTCGTTTTGTTTGAAGTATTGCTATTAATCAAGCGAGCTCCTTAAACAAAACGAATGACGTTCGGCGACATTTTTCGCGTCATTATTGCGCTATTTATTCCGCCGCTGGGGGTTTTTACCCAAGTTGGGCTGGGGAGAGCCTTTTGGATCAATCTACTGATCTATTTATTTGCAGTCGGTGGGTTTGGCTTTCCTGTGTTATTCGGGATGTGGCCAGCAGCTATGATTCATGCTTTGTTCATTATTCTCACGCGTAAATAGGTTTAAATATCTGTTATTTGTGCGGAGATGGGCTTGATTGGGGAGAGAGATACTTTATTGATTGAGCCTGATCGGGTTATCGTAGTCTTGATAATAGCTTTGTGGAGTGAAGTCAGGCTGAAATATTTTTTCGGTGTGCAGAAGATTTCTAGGTTAAACTATTGATTACTAATGTTTAGGGATTCAGGTTCGATATCAGCATCAATTTCGATTTTGCCTTCTCCTTTTTTGTCTGGGTCTGGTGGCGATGGTTTTTGAATCATTTCTTGCCCCAAGATTCGCTCAAGATTAAATTTGGTTGGCTCTGAAGTAACGTCATTACCCGATACAACGGTCATGTTAATTCGTTGAACTTCCATCTGTAATTGAAGGCCAGGAAATTCCCTTTCCATTCTTTCATTAATGCGATCCTGGATGTATTGCACTTGCATGTAGCTCGGAGTTGTTGGGTCTGTGACCCGCACTACCACCTGCAGTTGAGGAGAGCGATGTCGTTCCCAATAATCTGGCCAGTCGAATGAAATACTGGCAACATCTAATGATTTGTTGTTTCCAAAAGTGGTCGTTTGACGTTTTAGATAGGATCTGATTCCGCCTTCAATACGTTCTTTCGCATCTTCGATTTTCACTGCGTATACGTGTCGTTTCAGGCGTCCGTAAAGCTTGTCGCCGACGGCAAAAGCTAAAATGAGTGCAATCAGTAGTGGTAAACGTGAACGATTTTGTGTTCGAAGTTTTTGCCTGAAGTAAGGCTCACGTGTTGCAAGAATAGTGATCCCGCCGATTAAAATTCCTAATAAGTTGGCGGAAAATAACAAACCTGCTCCCTGGGCATCGTCCAATTCACCAGCGGCGAGCATGATTCCCATCACGCAAACTGGAGGTACGAGGGCTACCGCAATCGCTGTGCCGGCCATCGAACTCACTGCTCCAGGGTTCACCTTGGCGTAGGTAGCGATGGCTCCAGCGGCGAGGGCAATGCCGAGATCCAGAAGATTGGGTTGCAGGCGAGCTGTGATTTCGTCTGGAACAACCATTAATAGATTCATGTTTCCGGCCACTAGGCCGAGTCCCATCGACAACAAAGTCGTAATTGTCACGCCGATAGAAAGGGTGAGCAATGCGCGTAACAACAGCTTTTTGTCGCCAATCAAGCTCCCGAACACCAGGGCTCGCAGGGGAAGAATCCACGGGGCCACAACCATCGCACCGATCACAACGGCAGCGTTGTTGGCGAGGAGTCCTAGGGTTGCGATCAGGCTGGCGCCAATCGTTAGTACTACATAGGACTCGTCAACAGCTTCATCTCCGTCGTAGCTGCGGCGCAACTTGTCGAGGCGTTCGCCTTCTTCAAGAAGCTGCTCTTGACTCGCTATCAAGGATTAAATGGCCTAACTACGTCGACCCACGATGACTGGAGGCATGCCACCAGCGCTACCGGGAAGAGACGGAACGACCTCTGTTCTGCCATCCCACTTGTCGATAAAAAGCTTGAACAACACCTGATCATCCAGGCTTCGATTGAGGGTGTCGTAACGGATCGCCTCTTGCTCTGCGATCTTCACTTCTGTTTGGGCGCGAAGAAGCTGCTGTTCTGCAATCTGCTTCTGTTCGATCGCTGCACGATATTCTTTGGCGATTTGTAGTCCGGTTAAGTCGAGACTTCTAACCTCCACATAATCAAATTTGTTCAATTCTTCCGCGACAGTACGCTCCACGATTGCAGAGATGTCATTCCACTCAGTTGCAATTGTGATCAGTTCATATTGAGAGAAAACTGATTTAAGAGCTTTTAGGAGTGAAGGTTGAATGATGCGTGGATAAATATCACGATCATTGCTAGCAATGGTTCTGTAGATTCTGCCTGCTTCTTCCGAACGAACCGCGTATTTCACGGTTGCAGTGGCCTCAATCACCTGTAGATCTTTCGTAAGAGTAGAGAATTCTTCAGGTCGCACTTGGGTGCGTACGTCGAATGGATTGACGGACTGGATAAGTGGGATTTTGAGATTGAGTCCAGGGAGGCGAGACCCTCCGCTCACTTTTCCTAGGGTGGTCACTACGGCGACTTTGCCTGCCGGGACAATAAATAGAGCTTGCCCCACCAGTAAGAGAGCGCTGAGGGCGATGGCCACGAGCACAATCACTGTGTTCGCTGGGTCGTTGACGGGTCTTGGGGTCTGCATTACCACCGGTTCGTTACTTTAATGATGTCGGATTTGTTGTTGAGATTGTGTCGTTTCAGCGAACTCACATCGAAACCGACATCATTCTTTCCGATTTGTCGCGATGGCCTTTTTTCGCAACGAGATCAAACTCGTTTTTTATATCACGGTTGGGGTTTGTTCAGTCTTGGTCGCGGTTATGGCGGTGCGGATGGATGTTCGTGATTCCCGTAACGATCGAATGCGCTCCCTGTGTGCCGTGTATTGGGGAGCCCCCGATGGAAGCTCTGAAGAGTCGAGGGCCCTGGTTCAGGCGGAGCGATCGACGGGAATTTCGAATCTAGAAATGCTGAGTTACTGCCGTTTCTATGGTGATCAATAGGTCTGTGATTTATGGCAATTTTTTTTATAGGTACATTTTTCAGCAAGGTTGAGGGAAAAAGTATTAGCCGATGCGCATCCATCCCATTTTGGTGCGTCACAGCTAAGAAGGTGGTTGAAACAACTGTTTCATGAATCGCCCCAGTTTTGGCCGATTTCACTATTTGAGCTTTTGAACCATCAGAATAGAAAAAACTGTCGTAGAAATGGCTAAGCCAGTCGGATCCAAAGAAGAATCCAAACGAAAGCGTCAAAAGTCTCGATCGATTCCATTGGAGCAGGTTTCACCCGCGGTTCTTACAGCAACCCGTGATGTGGCTTATATGTTGGAACAACTATGTATTTGTCCTATCCCAGAAGATGTATTAAAAGCTGTTTTAGATAGAGCCGAGCATCTCGAAGAGCAGGCGAGTGGAATCACCTTATTTGAGGACTAATTGACGGGTTAGTGATACCCATGCAGACCATTCTAGGTTTGTGCCTTTATCAGATCTCAACCTTTAAGGATGCAATTCATAAGTTGCGGCTTTTTGTCGTCTGTGAGATGCATGGATGAAACAAATGCATTACAGCAACGATTCTCTGAGCAAATTCTGACCCAATAACCCGATTGATCTTGTGTTGGGATCACATCAAACGTGGTTTCTTTCATCCTTTGATGCCGATAAGGCCAGGGAATATGTCGATCAAAGGTGTGGTGATCGGTGCTGTCAAGTCCGTCGAATTGCTCAAAGCACTTTCCTATCGCAGCGGCCTAGGCTTTGATGGGACAGAACAAAACCTGTTTATGACGCTCGGACGATTCTTAATCTTTTTCGTTGTGGGTCTTGTTCTGGCGTTTGCCTTCCCTCCACTTAATTGGCTGATCTGGCCTCTTGCGGCTTTGGCCGCTTTGGTAGTGGTGCGTTTGATTCGTGGTTAATTGGCTTCAATTGGGACATTGCGGGGCATTCATGCAGTTTTTCGGCTTCATGTTGGGTGAGTTGGAAATTAGTAATTTCACAGCTGGTTTTCTTGCTGTCGTTGCTTTGGTTTTTGTCGTCAGTTTTGGTGTGGTTTCGCTGCAAACTGGTGAGTTAATTAAGCCACCTCCTAAAAAATAGGCGCTGTTGTTTTCAGGATTTCCCCAGTCGATGAATGGAGCAGATAACTCTTTTGCCGAGAGGCTGTTTGCTCCATCAAGTTCCATCCAGTTGGCGTCAGGAGTGTTGGCTGGCAGCCCGGGCTTCCTTTGAGCTGTGATTTCGACTAGGTTCCAGCATCTATTAAATGAGTTTCATGCTGCGAAGCCTTTTCTCACTGGTTTTTGCGGCTGTCATGTGGGTTCAAGTACCCCAGTGGAAGGCCGATTGGTCGAAATGCGCAGTGGAC
Source organism: Synechococcus sp. BL107 (assembly GCF_000153805.1). Classification (NCBI taxonomy): domain Bacteria; kingdom Bacillati; phylum Cyanobacteriota; class Cyanophyceae; order Synechococcales; family Synechococcaceae; genus Synechococcus; species Synechococcus sp. BL107. Next base: position 881,238 of record NZ_DS022298.1, read on the forward strand.
GTGCCCGACGTCAGTTGCCATTGGTACGTCGTCGCTCCCGACAACACGTTTGGTGAGGGTTTTGATTGGGTTACAGCACCGTGGTTTGATGCCAATGGGCTGCAGGATGTGGCCAAACTAGAAAATACGATGCAAGGAATCCATGCAGACGCGGTAGCTGCGAGCTAAACAAACCCTTGCTCTCGGGTTGTTTGTCTTTTTTATTGGAGTCCGCGTGTTTCTTCTGCTAAATAACTTAACCTATAAATTTTGCTGTTTAAATTCTAATTTTCTATTGCTATATTGATTGAATATTTGTTTTGATGAAAGCTGATGGTTCTATTGTTTGCCTTGAATCATTAGTTTTGTTTCGAAAGTTCACTAAAGATGAGTGTGATTTGCTTTGGGTTTGAAATGGTCTAATTCAATAGATTTGTCGCTTGTTTGGAGCCCTCGTCTGAGGAAGGCTGGATTCTGATTGTTCGGGACTCGTCATCAAGGCATCCAGGGCTTCGCTCTGACATGGTATGGCCACCAGCAAATTGTTTGATTTGGTATTAATGGCATGCGGATCATCCGTCCATCGCCAGAGTGATTCAAGTAGATCCGTTGCCATGCAGGACCTCGACCATCAACTGAAGGATCTCGGATTCGACAAAGAAAAAAAGGAAGATGGTTCCTGTAAGTACTTCCTCTTTCCTGGAGATAGCAATAAGGTCTTCTGGACGCAGATTACTGTCACCCCTGTTGGTGATTCTTGGCAAGTTACTTATGCCAGGTCAGAAAATCAAGTAGGCCTTTGGAAAATGTACAGCGTTGTTACTAAAATTGAAGTTCATGTTATCAATAAGGTCAATAATTTGATTGTGGAAATAACTGAGCAGAAGTCGAGGACTCCAGGTTTTCTTCGGCGTTTATGTAATTAATAGATCTCTCGATGTGGAGATATTTTTTTGTTGATGGAAAATTCTCTTCGATTCGCCTAAGTTTGCAAGCAATGGCTATGAATTTAAAGGCCACAATTACTTTTTTGTTCCTGACCGAATAGGGGGGGTAGACAAGTCGCTTAGTGCTTGATTCTTCCGATGCCATAACCAATCAAAAGGCCAGCAGCCCCTCCGATTGTCCCTGCTCCGAGTTGTGTCTTCTGTCTAGTTGATAGTTTTTCTCCAACCCAAAAGGTCAGCCCAATACCCGCTAACAGGACAGCGCCAACAAGGACTGCATCGAGATGGCGATGGTTCGGGCGTTTTCCAGCTTCATCGCCATTGCCGCTACTGCTCTTTGGTGGTTGGACGGGTGGAGCCCCTTTCGCGTCCAGTTCGCGCTCAATCCGATCAATCTCCTGCGCCGCTTTGTTGGTTTCCATTGGCTCAAGTTGGCAAAACCTATGCAGATGAAAAGACTCGCTCAAATCAAGACCCAGAGCTGCCGTCCCCAGCTTGCTGATGTGGATAGCGGGGTGGTTCGCTGGATGAAAATGAATTCAGTCGCCCATCCTTTCCAGCCTTTGGCGAATATCGATGAGAATTTAATTCAAAATGGAGGTTTCGTGCCTCTTCCTACCAAAACGCTCTGCATGAGACATAGCAATCAGTTTGTCCTTGAGAGCGGGGACACTGCAATCCTGGGAAGGTCTGAGAGGGCCTCCCTTTTTCCTGCCACTCCTCAGTTTCAAGGGATTAACAAGTTAGGCCAGTAAGGCCAGGGTGATGTTGAGGATCGTCAGTCCTACCAGGAATACTGCCGCCATCAAAGATGCCTCAGGGAAGAACTTGGCAATCACATAACCAACCCCAAGAAATACCGATGAGATCAGTATGGCAGCAAGGTCCGTTCCCATGAGCGGTGCGGGTTGGCTTAGGCATGATGACAAAACTACTAGTTCGTTGCTGAGTGGGAGTGCTCTCAAATGCCATCCCACAAGGTTGAGGTGCTCTATTTCAGATCGCAGAGGGGTTCTTCAAGATCGAGAGCGATTCAACCTTTGAAGTTCCCCGCATCATTGGCTAACTGTCGTGGTCATTGCCAGTTGGCAACTGCCAGAGGTATTCTTAGCTGCAATAAAAAATCCCTTTAGGCGAGGCAACTAAATAACTGTTGACTGCGGTTTTACATAGACAAATGCTGTGTTAATGGTCGATTAATCTATTAGGATTTGGCTATAAATAGAGTTGTGAATATGACATAAGGCTGTCAATGCAAGGATGCCTTTGTTCTGTTATTTGTGTATTTAGACAGAATCATGGTCTGGCCACCAAAGGTGCAGGAATAGAGCTGACTATTTTAGTCAATATTTTTGTGTTGAAATTGGCGACGCATGCCCACAATGCTAATCGAGAAATGATTTTTTTTAATTTGATTGGCGGCTATTTCCTTGGGGAACTATCGTAAATATTCGTTCAAGCTGCTACGAAAAAATGTTCAATTTTGATTGTCTTTTAATTCAATTCCTACGTCCTTCAGCGATTTAACGGTGTCATCAACGGCTGGAACAAACGCGATCCGCCGTCTGAGTCGGTCAACAAGTTTGTTCCACGTATTGAGGGTGATCGTCTTGGCTTTGTGAGCCTTGTTCTTTGGTGTTTGATCTGTATCCATTAGTCTTGATGGATTAAAGTGGCCTGTGCATAGATGGTCTGGTTTGATATCTTACGTGTTTAAGACTATTGCTCCATCGAGGCGATTAGTGGGGTAGGCCTCTCATGAGCCAGCTTTCGTAGACAAAGAATAAAATAAAGAAGATCATGATACCAACAACAAGCACTTTGCCGTTCATCTATTGCTGTGTCATGGTGTCCCTTACGTTAGCGATTATCACCCAAGCTGCTCTGATGTGTTCTCAATCGCGATTGCAGCGATTTTTAAGTTAGAGCTCGGTTCATTGCTTCTTTTCCCTTGCTAGATAGTCAATACTTGATCCGAGATTTTGTTCCGTGCCTTGATTGGCCGAAGCTAGATAGCGCTAGGCAATCCACTGATCATTGTCCATAATCGTTTTGATCAAGAGTCCAAGCCGTTTGAATTCTGCGAAGTTCAGCTCTTGCACGGCTTGATCAAGACCGCTATCGATCCATTCATCACTTCGTTTCTCATAGATCGTGAAGTCTTGATCAAGAGATCCTCGCTTAATGCAATAGGTGACCCCATCCTCATGACGATAATCCGCAGAATGGAGTTTCAAGGCCATCATCTTTTCTCCCGTTGAGCCACGCTTTGCAAAGAGTACGTGCTGGCGCCATTCATGGCTGATTAACCCTTGCAATGCCACGGCCTACCCAGGATCGCTTGACAGGGACGATCTGCTTTGCTAGTACAGATGTACTCGAGCAATGGGTGTGGGCGAGGGCTGGCTGACGGATAGAAAGCGGTTTTGGACGTACCGCTTTCATCGTGATCACAGGTCTTGGGCGCAAGACCCTCGTGTTTTCGTCGACCGAGGCCGTGAGATGCCCAATGGCGAGCCAGCATTGTTGAAGTCGCGTCGATATTTGCGGGATGCAGAAGCAAGAAAGCTTTGGATGGAGCTGGTCCGTAAGGGATGGGCTCCAACATCACCGGTTTGGGGGGGCGATGTTGAGCCCTAAGCGGTTGGTTTAATCAACACTTTGTGGCCAGTTGGGATTTTATTTGTTTAATCTCTTGATTCCAACTGTTAATTGTCTTCTAGCTGCGGATAATATTTACCGCTGGGTTCGGTTGTCAATTGTTTGAGCACTCACTCCCCCTGCGTGTGTTCATGTCTTGTGTTGGCTGGTTTTGCGTATCAAGTTGAGAAACTGGTGGATCGTGGGCAATTGGGTGAGGTCTACAGTTGCTAAGGCGACATAAGGACAGTGGCAAAGCTCGGCGAGATCAAACTTAAGCAGGTTCAACAGCTCAACACAGCTGATAGTTCGTTTCTCGTGCGTAAGCACAAAGAGGTGCTGAATCTGATGATGCGAATGCTTCAACTCGATACTTATGGACTCACTTGGGCTCAATTTTTTAAAGGTGTCGGTGTTGGTGCCCTTCTGGCTTGGCTCCTCATGCGTTGAATCAAATGGTTTGTTTGGGGCAATGAGTGCTGCTATGCCTTTTTTGAATCGGCAGCTACCTCGATCAGCTTTCGATCGTTGCAGGTTGAACAAAAGATCTGCCCTTTGTGTTTTTTGTAGGCCGTTAACGACCTCTCGATGAATTGGCCGCAACCTAGGCAGCGAAAAATTGGACTCATATGAGCAATTTTGCATGTCTCTTAGCTGGCAGCTGTAAAAATTGCTGCAAAAAAAGGAAACTTGGCGAAGCTTCCAGCCGTGATCTTTTTCCCGGCGGTGACGACTGAGATCAATCGAAAGACGCCTGGGGGGTTATCTTTCCGATGTCATCACTCGGGTAAATCCTCCACAGCGACATGCATGAAGAGCTTCACCAATGGCATCGGCCAGCCTTCCCGTTGGAGACCTTCAGCAATGTTTTGAATCTGCAGGGAGATTTCTCCAGCAATGAGGCTTTCAAGAAGTTCAGATGAGTGATCTTGAGTCGTGGTTTGTGGGGCTGATGAAGTCAACTCGATTCTTCGTTACTGATCGATGTGAATGCTGGATTGATCGCGCAGTAAGTGTTAGCAATAACGACCATCAAGTTGGCAGAGCTTTTGATTCGCAAACCATGCATTCCAGGTAGGCTGAGGTGCACGATAAATAAGTTTTAGGGGAAGTAAAATCAAATAAAGTAATACTTGAATTAAAAAATACTCGAGAAATGCAGATGTTTTGAGCGTAAGTGACCGCATTGTGATTCCTTCCACTAATTTCATTCTGCGTACTCAGCAATTGATGTGCATCCGTAGAAACTCACGAGCTGTCTGCTGTGGCTACTTCAGGAGGCCTGCGTTTGGACTGCGTCTGCCCTGCATCGACGAACAGGACGTTAAAGGGCTGGGCGGTGTTTACACCGCGTAACAAATGGACTAGTATTCGTTACAGAAATTAACGAACGAGCTCTGATGACGGATTACTCAGGTGCCATCTTCGCCCTAGTGGCCATCACTTCGGTGCTCACGGCCGCAGTTGTTTTCGTTCTGGCCCAACCAACCGACTTGCCTGTTATCAAAAAAATCCAAGGCTGAACAGCCCCTATCCCCCCCCAAAATTAAGGTTAAACAATGGCCACACAAGACCTTCTCGTTCTTGCCATCAGCTTCGGAACCGCTTGCTTCGCTTTGAACATCTACAAGATGAATCGAGCAGCTCAGCACTAGATCAATGGCCTTTTTGATATTCAATTTTTAAATTTGAGCGTCAGAATAGACTTGCCATCAATTTTGATTGACTTGAATTAATTTAAAAAGATATTTTAAATTTTAATCAAACTAACATATTTATTTCTCCTTGAATTTTGCGCTTGGTCGAACAACATCTCTAATGCTTTATTGCATCCTTTTTTATTTATCCTCTCCCTATATGGCCTGTGATGATCGATCTGAGGCTGATCGATTATTTGCATGGGGTTGCCTACATAGAGCAAAGATAGCTTTAGAGAACGATTTGCTGGTTTGATATGGCCTGTTCGCCTTCGTTTGTGTTCAACGGCAGAGGTTTGATTGCAAGATCTGCCGCACTGCGTAATCATTGCGGTGTCGACGCCCGGGAGCCCCCGCCGTGATCGGATTAACCAGGATTTATTGCAATCAACAAGAAGAGTTCCTCCTCGTTGATGTTGCCTCAAAAGACGCCTCGCAGACTGCTAATGAACTGATCGAGCAAGGCTGGGAAATCGAGGCAGAAATCCCTGTCTAAGCAGTCATTCGCGATCATGGCTTCGTGACCCGTTTGCATTGAGCTGAATTGATGCAACCGGCGCGATGCAGGCGCTTGCCTCTTGTCATCCCCGGTTGCATTGCTGAAGTAGTTAGCTCATTTTGGCGAACAGTTTTTTGTGATGGTCCACAACGTCTTGGCAACCGATGACGGGGGTGAAGTCCATTTCAATGCCGTATTGAGCCCGCCAAGGAGCGAAGTGCTCGAAGATTTGTGCATCACTTTCAGCTTTGAACAAACACGTCACTCGACCAGCTCCTGGTGCATGGACGCGAAACAGCATTTCGAAACCAGGGAAGTTGTCAGCCTTCGCCATTTCGCCTGAATCCCACAACTCACAAAAACTCTTGTACGCAGCGAGTTGTCCCTCGATATCTGGAAAAATGCAGTCGGCAAGATACATCTGCATGGTTGGCTTAAATCAAAGACATTCTTGTTTTAGCCAGTAAACATTGCATCGAATGCTCAAGTCACCACTTACTCACCGATGTTCACTCGCTTGCGTCTGTTTCGCGCTAATCCAATATTCACCATCTTCATCGCGCTGCTGGGTTTCTGCTGGTGATGGTTTTACCACTTGAATGGGTGAGAGGAGAGTATGGATGGCTCCCAATTTGCTGACGCGGGTTGTTTTGCTGTTAAAGACCATGAATGAGCTATGCAATACAACCAATATCTTTGAACATCACTCAATTCATTACTCCCATCATTGTCCTCACCTTTTTGGTTCCTGTTGGTGGTCTTTCTGCACCGTTGCCTCGTGCTTACTGGTTGAAGGATCAGTCAAAAGTCCCTCAAATTACTTTTACAAAGACAGTATGAAGAAAGTGAAATCCCTCTGTTATGAAAGCAAATATTCCGATCAATGCAGTAATAAGAGCATTGCATGGTGGTGATTATGGTTCCGCTGAGATGCGCCACTTTGTGGTTAGTCCTTTGATGAGACAACCGCGGCGACCGTCGCAATTTCTTTTCTTCCCTGATTTTTAATTCGTACCTTCAACGCGGTATCTAATTGACGTGGATGAGCCTCACTACTGATTTGATTTTTGGGGTCTTATGCTTTTTACTTGTAAAATTTTTGAAAATTAAATAAAAGTACGAGGGGTTTTTTTTGAATGCTTTTTGTATTGGTTTCAATAAATACTCTCTATCTGATCCTCAACGGCGTTTGTCGATTTAAACGATGTTGTTTGGCCTTGTTTTTGGTTGCTGAATCAGCGAAAGAGGGTGATGCCCCTTTCCTGTCGGTCCAAGCAGGTATGACATGACTGTTACGCGCCTGCCAGAAAGCGGCCTTCCTTAGCGATTCGAGTCGTGATCGATGCCCGATGTGAATTTCTGGGTGGTCCGTTAGATCGACGCTCATCTGGTGAATCACATCGTCTCAAGGGTTTGAGCCGCAGACTTTTCTTCCTCGGACTTTTCAAGTCGTGCAGCTCATCACCCACCAGGCCAATCGGCTCTGCTATCGGCGCTTGAGGAGTTTGGAAGGGTATGCGGTGGGAATAAAAAAGCCCCTGAGACATCACCCTCAGGGACACAACAACACCTCGTCACATGCTCACGACGAGGTCGACACAATGCTGCACTTGCGATGTGCTGCTGTTATGTGTCTATTGCTACCAAATTTGTCTTGCCTCGTGGGGCGCTGCAGTTCAGCCGAAAGCTGTCTGATGTTGGAAATATTCAACGAGAAATTTCCGTAGATGACAGCGGACAGGTCGGCCCCTGAACCCTTTGTGAGGTTTGAGGGGACATTGTTGCTGACCTCAAAACGCCGCCCTGCAATTTGGGAACGGCCAAGTTCAGCTCCATAAGGGCTGAGGAGGTACTGGCCTTGACTGTCCTTGAGCTTTCCAAGAACCGATTCGACTTTCGGTTGGTCAGGATCAAAGGTTGATGCGTGCACCGATTAGTTACTCGCAAGGCTGGCGGCGCTTTGGGCCTATTGGTTGGGTAAGGCCTTGGAAAGGTGAGGCCATAAGCGACGATCATGCAGAGTGGCTCACACTCGTTGGATCTATATGATCAAAGAGTTCTAGGTTGATCTCTAAATAGTCGACAGAGTTTTCCATTTAATTCCTATAACTAAAATTAACTTTTACTCTGAAAAGAAGGGACTTTCTACCATATAAAGCTCATTATTACCACTACTTTCGGCGTCCGATGCTATCCCTTTACTTCTAGATGTAAACGTAATATATTTACCATCTGCGGTTATCCTTGGATCCCGAAGGTGATCGTCAAATCCATTCGCCTTGTCATCTAAAATTCTTTTATTTTTACCAGAAGAGACATCGTAAACAAAAATATCGTACTTCCCGTTGGTGTCATTGGAAGTGAGATTTGATGCAGACGACTCATACACAACATATTTATTATTTTCTGAGAATTGAAATCCGCCTCCACCCGAGTATCCATTACCTTCGGCTCCACTGTTGCTCTTACTGATAACACTTAGCGCCCCAGATTCAAGGTCTTTCATCATCAACTGTGCTCCGCCAGCTGATCCTTGACTTGTAAAAACGACTTTTGAACCATCTGCCGAAATGCTTGATCCAGAACCAAAATTTCCGAAGCCTGACAATTGATTCCCTTGGGTGTCTGATGAAACCAATGAGACTTTATTGGCAATAAAATCTTTAACATAGACATTTGTTCCGCTTACACCTGGCACAAGATCGTCACCTCTATAAATAAAGGTTACTTTCGATCCATCACTACTAACCCCATTCCCATATCCTCCTGAACTTGTCCATCCATCGCCTGGTGAACCATCTGGTTTTGTAACGACAGTAGAGAGTTCTCCTGTTTTTAGATCTTTTCTGTATGCCAGAGTTCTAGACCAATCATCAGATTCCCATTTAGCTTCTTCCAACCCTGCAAGCTGAACATCAGGAGTTTCAAAAATCGCAAATCTTCCATCGGAAGTCATTGTTGCCTCGCGAATAGACCATTTATTGCGCATTTTAGTTCCGTCACTAAGTGTATCTACTCTTATCACTTCACCTGTCTCAAGATCTTTTCTATAAAGAGCACCTCTATCATTGGCAGGTAATCCTGTCCTGTCATCTATAGCGCCATCAGCACCTGGCAGTCCATCAATATCAACCGAGCCATATTCATCAAGCTCAAACAATGCATACCTTCCATCACATGAAAGATCTTTTACAGTTTGACTATCTCCAGTTGAAGCAGTCCCATCCTTGGTAGCAGTAATCATGACTCTCTCACCCGTTTGACTATTCACTCGATATTGCTGATCTCGCAATCCCCAAGATTCATTTTGCGAACCTCTCTCTGTATAAAATTCACCATTACAACTGAAATTATTACCAGAGGCATTTCCTGAAGTGAGCTGAATAATGCTTGGTTTAGGTTCGACGGTTTCTACTGTGTCTGCATTTTCGCTTATTAATGCTGCGGTAATTATGCATGAAGGGTATTCGAGCTGGCTGGAGCCATAAAAACATTGAACAACTCCCTTTGCAGGATCATATATATACGTTGGATTATTACTGCCTGGCTCTGGAGTGTATGTAGCCGTTTCAAGGCAACTACCGGGTAGCGAACTTATATAGCCAGGAACAGAGTCAAGCCCTCCATAATTTGTAGAAAAATATCTCTGTCTTGCACAACCCTTGGCATGATTAACCATAGAGTGACGAGCAACGGCACTTTGAGCCGCATAAATAAACTTTATGAACCTTGGAAGACCAACAGCTGTAAGAATTGCAAGTACAGCAAGCATTACGACAAGCTCAAGAAGAGAGAATCCCCGCTCCTCTCTTCTCTTTGGTAGCCGTCGAAGTAAACATTTGTTATCCATGTTGTTTCTCTTCTGGCCTACCGAGTTGATAGGGTGTTTCAGAAGGACTTGAAATACAAGACCTTTATCGAGGAGCTTAAGCCACAGTTACGCCTTAGGGATAAACACTTATACGACACCCAAGACAACGAATAAGAATAAGGATTTGTATTAGCGAAGACCTCCGTATCCTTTTTGACCAGCTATTTAACCCTCTTTAGTCGGGCGCTAAAGAGGCAACGGGGTACGAAATAACCCATACGCCCCCTGACAGTAAGGACCCAGCCGATAACCAAGCTGATGCTCTGTACGGACACAACAGGCACGACAGGACACAGCAATGTATCTAGATCAATCGATTCCAGTGCAATGGGTTTGAGAAAAACAGGCACATAGACACAGGAAGGTACGCGCATAAAAATCCCTGCCCGTTGAGCTTGCTAGCCAGTTGGCATAAGAGCCGATTCGGCAGACAACTGGTGACGACGGTTAAAGGCCTTTTTGGTGTGGGGGCGTCTTTCTGTACAGGTACCGGGTCTTGAAATCTGCGCGGGGAAATCGCAACCCCATCCCCTGTCCGGTTGAGCTTGGGTTAAATCTGCGCACAATTCTGCGCACAGAGGTTGATTTACAAAAACAAAACGGTTCCCAGAAACTCTCTGAGAACCGCTTGCGTTACTAGTAACGCCCCCTGTGTGATTCGAACACACGACCGACTGCTTAGAAGGCAATCGGTGAAATTGCCAGGAAATCGACTTTCGGTGCCAAATTCTCAGTCAGAGCCGTTGCAGTAACTAGCTTCGTAGAACGTTTGAGCACAGCCGCTTAGGCAAGGTTGTAGACACTTGTGCCCCTTTTGAGCACAATATTGAGCACAAGCGAGGCCAGTTGCCCTTTAGGCAGTCGGTCTGTAGCGACGCCACATTTCGTGCTCAAAATGCCCGCTGGTGCTCAAAAACGTGCAAAGCAGCCTGCATGGGTCAAGAAGCTGCGGTCGGACATCAAGGCCGACAACGGCGCCGGTTTCCTGGTGAAGCTGCCTTCAGGGCGCTCAATGGTGCAGTTGACGGTGATCTTTGACGACGGCACCCGTCAGCAGAACTATCTTCCGAAGCACCTCACTTGGACTGCTGAAGATGCGTTGACAATCCGGGAGTGGACTAGGGATATACGGAAAATACTTGTCGAAGACATCAGCAAGACCTTGAAGCAGGCCATCGTTGAGCGTCAAGGATGGTCTGGTGATAAGCGTGAAGATGGTGAGGGCGCCTTTAACGCTGAAGGTTGGGACAACGCTTCTGAACGGTTCTTGGCGTCGCTTAGACCAATCCTCCGCTCAAACTCACTGAGGCTGATTGAGCAGCGTGTCGCCAAGGCGCTAAATACACTAAAAACAGCGCCAAAACCCCGCAACTACGAAGCGTTTATTCGTGCTTATGCCGAACAGCACTTTTATAGGAAGGATAAAAACAGCAATCTGGTCGTAGTTACATCAGCTGGCGGTTCAGGGCGAAAGCGCGGCATTGAAGATGTCACCCGTTTCTTGAGTTTCGCTGTTGAAGAATGTGGCGCTAGCAGTCGCTACCGTCCCAAGCTTTCGGCTGCTCTCAAGAACCAGCTGATTGGCACCCGTGACGTTGATAGCAAGGTTGGCCGCAAGACCATTCCGCTGAAGGACGAGCAGTTTTCAGACTTCCTTGATTGGCTGCAGGTCAACGGCAAAAACCAGTTGAGGCTTGCTGTTGGGCTCGTTGGATACTTTGGCCTGCGCGAGTGTGAGCTGGCATTGGTGATGCCGACAGAAACGGCAAATGGCTTGCAGCTGAAAGTTGGTATGCAGGCAAAGGCCAACTCCAAAACACGCTCTGCGCCAGCTAAAGAGCCACGAACGGCGATGTATGCAAAATGCAAAGGCAGACCTGAAAATGAGGCCATGGATATGCTGGCTCAGTATCACTCAGGCTTTGTAACTTTTCCGAAGCGGCTGCGGAAACAGATTGATCAAGTTGGTAAGAAAGGCTTCTTCCGTGATGTCGGTGATGCTTTTAGTGAGCAGGTCAAGTCAACACAATTCTGGAAGGATCTGATCAAGACTGAGCCGGAAATGAAGCCAAATTCTCTGCGCCATAGCTTCGCCTGGCGGGTGCATCAATCAACGGAAATGATTGTTCCAACCAGGGCAGTCGCCGCCGCGATGGGACACACGCACCAGACTCATATGCGTTATTACGCCGAATTTATTGACCCCGATCAGGTCCGCAAAGTATTCGAGCAGTTCAACCAATCAGTGCATTCAGCTTGATCATGCTTATAGTTAATTGGTCATCGTTGGTTTCGCGCCACCTGCTTTGAGCTGGATATTTGGCTAGGGCAACTTCAGGAGAGCAATCCTGAAATCCTTGGGCCTATCTCTCAAAGCTTCACCCAAAGGTGGAATCGTTCCTTCCTAAATACGGGGACCGCTGTAACACCTTCCGGTTGCAGTAGGAAAGACCCGAACGGTGAATCACAGGAAGAACTCTAACCAGTTCTGTGGTTCACTATGCCTGAGCTTTGGCTCAAAACGGCAGATGCCGCAAGGTATTTGGCCGTTAGCCGTTCTTATTTAAAACGCTGCCGTATTGATTACGACGGTGGTTTTCTGCTGCCCCGTAAGCACTACATTCTCGGCGCTAGCCGAACAGCCAGCATCGTTTGGAATGTTGATGCTGTCCGTGAAGCCTTCCACGAGCGTGGTCAACTAATTCGCCGCGCTGATGTGGTCGTTGCTGATCTGGTGAGGGCAAAAAAATGACTCAAACCCAATCTGGGCTTGAGTCACTCCCTGCCAAGGATGCTTCAACTTTAAGTCCACAACTGCATAATCAGCAGTCGGTTTCATCGTCAAAACACAAGCCCAACACTTGTTTCCGCCCTGGATCCGGTGGTGCTGGTGCTTGTTCTGGTGCTCAACCGGGCAAGTTTGTTCGCGCTACAAAAACCGACCCTTGCATCATGTGTGGTCGGCCTGATGGCAAATGTGGAAGAACTGGCGACAGCTATTACTGCTGGAACGGATCAACCTATTCGCCACCACAAACAGATTCAAAAGGACTCGTTCGAGTCAATGGAACTCTGTTCAAAAAAGTGGCGGAAGGCGTTGGCCTTGGAAACAACTGCACCGTCTTCAAACCTGCTCGCTACAGCCGTTCGGCTAGCAAGCCAACGGCTGGGCGCTTCCAAAATGCACAACCCCATGAAGTTGTTCAAATAGTTCTCGCCTTCCTTGAGCTTGCAGACGAGGCGTTGGCGACAGAACTATTCACTGAGGCAGCACTGACGCGAGAAGAGCGTGATGCGGCCTTCGACCTTGTGCAAAGAGCAGACGAACGCGGCCAAGAATTACTGCCAAAAATTCGGCGTATTCACAGAGAAAGACCTAGGGCTCTGCATAGTTACGACACCTTCGAAAAGGCTGTCACAGCCTGCCATCACAAGCAAGAAGACGCTTTGAGCTTTAGACGCGAATACATCAACGACCCACTGATTTTTAACCCTCTAGCCGACAGCACTAACGATGGCCAAAACTGAATATCAGGAGGTTTTCGGCAGCCTTGCTGAGACCGCAAAGCTCCAAGAAGAACAGGCTCAAAAGGCTGCTCCACAGTCACCAGACACATTGCGTGAAGACGATGTGTTGGCGCAAGAGTCGTACAGCGACCTGCTGGAAGCAACGCTGGCAGCCATAACAAGCGGCAACGACGACGAGGAAATGAATTGTCGGCGAGATCTCAAAACGATCTGGCGGCTTTCGGACGACAAAATCACCAGCGACCTCTTCAAAGCTTTCACCAAGTCAAAAGTCAAAAAGACTCAGCAAAAGCACGACAGCGTTGACCTAAGAGAAGTCGAGCAGCTGACTTATCTCAAAGATGGCTGGCTGCCCAAGGGTGATGTTGCTCTTTGGTTTTCACCCTTTGGTGTCGGCAAGACAACAACGGCACTGGCCGCCATGTGGTCCATTGCAACAGGGCAAAAATTTCTAGATCGCAGTGATCCTGGTAAGCCAGGAAAGTGCTTATTCATTGCAACTGATAGCGGCGTTGCGCCACTAAAAAAATCACTCGATGACCTCCAAATTGATCCAAATCATCCATACCTGACGCCTGGACACCCAGAGCAACGCATCTGGTTCTGGGGCAATGCATCAGATCAAGGGCATGAGTCTTGGCGTGCCGACATCAGAGACGTTATTCGATTGGAACAATTCATTCGGGCGAAAAAAATCGACGCCAACTTCATCGACAGCGTTAAAAGCGTTAGCAGTGCAGCCGGTTGGTCACATGAAAATAATTTATCCAGCAGAGCAATGCTCACTTATTTGCGGGAAGGCATTTGCCAGCCAACTGGAAGCTCCATCGTTTTGTTAAATCACGATGGCACCAAAGAAGGAACATCTAGCGGTGCAAAAAGCTGGGCGGAAGACCCAAGCATGGTGGTGTCATTCAGCAAGGCGCTTGACCAAGACGGCAGGCAAATCGGTGTAACAGCCAAATTCAAAAAAGACCGAGCGGCAGTTGTTGATCCATGCCGCAGCCTGACTTTCAACTTGAACCGTGAAACAGGAGTTTTGCAGTTAGCGAAAGAAGTAGAAGTCGTCGGTAATTGCCGCGAGGCAATCATCGATGTTCTTTGGCGAGCGCATCAAAATGGCAAACCTTCTTTGACGCGGGGAAGTCTGGTCGATGAAGTTTTTGCTCGGCACGGCAAACCAACAAAGACCGTCGACAACACGCTTGGATCCATGTTTGGCGAACGCCAAATAACCAGGCCACATCGTGGTTCTTACGCTCTGGCGCCAAAGCTGCTTCAGCAGAAGGAAGCCTCCTATACGGGGTTTTATATAGAAGGAAGTAATAAAGAAGAAACACAGTCAGAGACTGCGATTAAGCAAGTTCCCGAGGCTGTTCCCACCGTAGAAATTGGGAACACTGTTGTTCCCAAGGGAAATATGCCGGGAAGTCATCAGATGCCTGTCATGCCAGTCATTGTCACCGAATTACTTCCTAGACCGGCATCACTGCCTTACGAAATGGAAGATTCGGCAGACAACTGGTGACGACGGTCTCAAGTTCGATTGCGTAAAAACCTGACGGCATAACTTCCAGTCGCAACAAGGTGGTTACGACTGGAAGCCGCCTTGAAGGCTGGCCTTTTATGTAGCAAAAGCTACGCATCGCCGTCATCGTCAAGTCACACGTGATTCCTTTGATGCTGCGTCGTCTTTCTGCAGGGTTGCTTGCCACTGCTGCTTTTGTTGCACCACTGGCTGCCACTGCACAAGAGGGTTCAGCAGAAGACCTTGGTGTGATGAGCATCAGCCTCGCTGATGTGGTCAAACCCACCATTGGTTTTCAAGGTGCACTCCAAGGTGCAGGCACACCAAACCAAGCTGGTATTGGCGGGTTCCTTCCACTGTCTGTTGATGAGAACAGCGTTTGGTTCCTTGATGCCCTGGTCAACGCCCACTTCGGTGACCGCGATGGCTACAGCAGCATCATCAATACCGATGTCGGTGGTGGTTACTCAACGTCTACGCGCTTGGGTTATCGCTGGCTGAACAGCGACCGCAGTTGGATGTTTGGTCTGAATGGTGGTTATGACAGCCGTTCATTGAAATCAGGTGATGCCGATACCAGCATTAACGTCACCCACAAGAAGACCGTCGGCTTCCAGCAGATCGCACTGAACGCAGAAGCAGTCTCAAGCAGCTGGACCTTGAACGGCTATGGACTGATCCCTGTGGGTGATGTCGAGCAGAAGCTCAATAGCGTTTATGAGGGCGGCGCGTTGAACACCTATGGCTTGGATGCTGGTTATTTCATCACTCCTGTTTTGAAAGCATCAGCAGGTTATTACTACCAACACCGCGATCAAGAAGATGTCGATGGGTCTGGTGTGCGTGGACGCTTGGCTTATGAAATGACAAGTGGAGTCATAGCAGGGGTGAATATCTCCTACGACGAAGCATTTGATACCAGAGTTTCAGCAGACGTTAAAGTTCGCTTAGGTGGCGCATCTACAACAGCTCAGCGCAAAGAAGTTCAACAATTACCTGTAATCAATGCCTTAACATCAACACCAAGCAACAGGGATGTAAGGGTGCACGATGGAGAGTTTGGCCTGGATGGCGGTGCATCTCGGTGCCAAATGACAAGGGGCGGGTCTACTAAGGTGGTGTGGTGCGAGGACCAATGGAAATACGATAAGAATGGGAATTGGGATGGGGGTTGCAGCGTTAATTCTTATTACTGTACTGGGAAGAGGAACTGATAATCATCCGATACCCGGCACTAAATACGCAATAGACGCGAATCTCTATTGCGGTCTCAACAAGCCTTGCGTCAAAATGATTAAGCAGTAGCACTCTCCAGTCATGGGAATGCGACACAGGCGGGCTAGGCCGATGACTGGCCAGGAAGTCAGCTTGATTCTCGCGATGTTTATCGGTGGGCCAATGCTGTTGCTGCTGATCTTTGGGATCAGCTTCGAGCAATCTAAAATTGAAAGCAAGGCCAGGAGTGAACTAATAGCTAAGGGCGTTTACAAAGGCCCCTGGGGCTTTGAGTCGTGGCAAAAAGAGGCCAACAGAACCTGCCGTAGCTGGCACTTAATTGAAGAGTCGGGGGGCGGTCCTGAACCTTGGTTCTGCGCTGATAAGTGCGATGTCCTCAAAAAGTGCGACATAACCCGTGAGCAATCTCAACAGTGGGACAAAGTTATTTACGAACGTTGGCAAACCCAATAGCAATCAGCAGCGGAAGCAGTAAGCCGACTTACGACTGCCCAGGATCTTCCTGAGCGGCCTGCCGCATTTTTTCCCAGTGAAGGCGGTTGCGAAGCTTCTGATCCTCTCCTCTCTCTTCACGCTCACGCTGCAGCCTTGCTTCACGCTCGCGGGCGCGAATTTCACCTTGCTGTTTTCTCTGAAGAGACCACCAGTCATCGCCTTGATTGGGGTTCTGCGCAGGCTGAGGAGTATCCCAAAGCTTGGGATCAGTGGACGGAGGCTTCGGCTCAGGCAAAGGCTGAGACGGTCTTTTCCAGCCCGACAACTGTTGCGTAGGAGTACCTTCCGGCTTTATCCATCCCAGCGCAAGCCGCGCTTGTTCGACCTGATAGTTATTTAAACGGAAGTATTCTGTCTGCGGGATACGCACATTTTGAAATAGCTTATGCAGCTCTTGCTCAAGATTTAAACTGCGATCTGTGACTAAAGACTGGACCAGAACACAGGGCTGAAGCTGTTTTAGACGCCTCTCAAGATTTGCGGTGTGTCCAATTTTATATAAATCTCCATTACGGATTAGGTATACATATCCAACATTCATCATGGCCTCAACTTTCCAACGCCGTACCCCACCAGCAATCCAACAGCTGTACCAATGGCACCTGAGCTGAGCTGAGTCTTCTCGGTTTTGTTGAGGCTTTCACCTACAAGGAACGTCGCCCCAATGCCTAGAAGCAACAACGCCCCGACAACGACAGCATCAAGGGACTGATTTTTTGGCTTCTCGTCATTGTCACCGACCCAACCGCCTTGCTTTACAGGAGGCTTTCCAGGTGGTTGCTGCTTGGCGTCGAGTTCCCGCTCAATCCTGCTGAGTTCCTTTTCGGCGTCGCTTGTCATGACCTGATTCTTGCAAGCACTCCTGCCGACGGCAAAGGTTGGTGGAGTCTTGTCTTACCCAGTCTTGTGCGGTCAGCTTGCCAACCGCGCATGATGTCCTTTGGCCGAGCACCTGCAGTGATCACCCTTCCGAGAGCACTGTTCAGCTGGAAGACCGCAGTAATCCTTACAGGCGTAAAGCTGGCGACACTTGCAGTGGTACTTGGCCTAGCCCGTGCAGGGCTTCTTCCAGTCTGGTTCCCGCATTGGGACTAATCCGCCTCAGGAACCCTGCTCAAAAGTGTTTTGGCGATTTTGGCGGCTTTGTTTATGGCGTTGACCAGCACTGCCGCACAGTCCTGGGCTGCAAGCTCCGCAGAGGTCAGCTGCAACAGGGACAACACCTCACCAAGCACTGCAAATACTAGTCCTCGGGGTCAAATATGGAAAACAGAGGCACAGTAGTTGCATGAAACGACTCTTGGTACTTGTTCCGCTTGCTTGCTTGAGCCTTTGCGCCTGCGAAAGCGAAACATGGCAAAAAGCAAACTATCTCCAAACAGCAGCATCAAACCTTTATAAGAGTGGATTCGAGAAAGTAGTAATTGATTCTTCAACCAAGGTTTTGGAAATAGAAGATCATGCTGAGGCTTATTACATGAGGGGCGCTGCTAGAGACGATCTAGGCCAATACTCATTAGCGAAACAAGATCTGCTTAAAGCTATAGACATGAATAATGGAATCGCAAAATACCATTATGTACTAGGCAATGCATACGTTGATACAAACGAGCAAGAGCTTGCAATTGCCTCATTCACAAAGGCAATTGAGTTATCTCCTAAGCATATAAATGCGATCGGAAATCGAGCCAATGCGCGGAGGAAATCCGGCGATTACCAGGGGGCGTTAGATGATTTCACGAAGGCAATTGCCATTGAACCCAATCACGCCAACAACATAAGAATGAGAGGTAATGTCAAATATGAAATTGGTGATTACAGCGGAGCACTTCAGGACTTCAATAAGGCAGTAGCCATTGATCCAAAAATCGCAGACAACACATCCTGGTCAACTGGCGTACATGCAGACATCTACTACGACAGAGCGTATGCATTTTCAAAGCTAGGAGAACCCGAAAGTGCATGTTCTGACTTCGAGAAAGCATCATCCCTTGGAAACACTTCTGCTTTAGAAGTTTTTAACGATTTCTGCAAATAAATGCCAAAATACATGACCCGAGGAGAAACATTCCTCTTCTGGATTTGGTTTTTTTCAATACCGCTGGCGTTCTGGAAAATTGGAAATATACTTATTTGCAATAGCTGCAAAGGGCCAGAAAATCTTTTCATATTGCTAATTACTTTAGGTGCATATTTTTTATATTTAAAATTTAGCTTTAAGCTCTTCTTTGAAACGATACCAGCATTGGTTCGTTTTTTTGAAAGCAAGCGAGGAAAATGATTATCTTGTTTCTACAATTGCGGTAAGACCAGTTACGCCTCACGTCCAGGTCGGCTACCAGCACGCTCATCATCAGTGAGGTAATCCGCGATGAGGGGTGAGTTATCACCTCTCTCAATGGCAACGATCTCACGCTCGATGTTTTCGATAAAGAGTTGATTCCCGTTTCGCTTTGCAACCTCCAGAACTTTGTTGAGTCTTTGAAGTTCAGCCTCTGCTTCGGTGTTTTTGTCCTCGGTAGTCATTGGGCTGTTTAGGTGGCTCCTGATGTTGTAGCTATTTGCCGAAACCTTTTAAATGACAGCGATTGGATCAGTTCATAGCCGCGACCGATGGACTCGGTGCCCGCTGGTTGAGTTGATGCCCAGTCCGCATATCCAATCGAGCTGGCGCATCGACATCACCCCACCTCCTGTTTGTAGGTGAGTAGTCCATATCAGAATTAGGTATGAACGATCCTGCTCAGAGACCTATTTGACTGAGGATTCCCTGGCCCGTCAGTAGTTCGGTGCCTAATCCGATTACAAAGCCCAGCATTGCGAGGCGACCGTTCCAAGTCTCAGCAAAGTTGCTGAAGCCGAATCGGGAGTGGGTTGAATTAGTCATGTCATTGGTTAAGTAGTGAAGCCCCACAAGGTGAGGCTTTGATTTGCTGCGATCAGCCAGCTACAGCAGAAATGCTGTAGGGCGCTTCTGGAGAGCTAGTGGGCATTGGGTCGAGCTTCCCTTGAGCTAGGGCTGCTGCACGGATGTACATCTCGCTGGAGGTATTCCCAGCAGCTTCTAATGCTTTGGCAACGACATCCCAGTTGCGGACTTCAGTAGACATTTGAGATTGTTTGAACGATGCAACAACCATCGCCAGCCAACTGATTTGGTCGTGACGGTGAAAACCGCCAAGGAACCGAACACGCAAAAACAATTGGCTACTGATAAGTGGGGATTGGCATTCAGCAGACACTCTCCCTATTTGGCGGCATGCTCCACGACACCAGGATGAAAGAGCAATCATTCACCGATCCCCCTCACAGAGGAACTCTCCACCACCTTTTCGGCGGAGAAACTCTTTTGCCATCAATCTCGATAACGCTTCCGATGGTGTCTTCTTTAGTTCCACAGCCATTTGGGTAAGCGGGATGAGAGCAAACTCTTCTCCTTGATCAAGTGGCATTTCAGTGAGTTCTTGCAAGCTCAGACCCAATCACGAGAGACTCCATGAAACCTCACTAATTCGTTGATCAAACCTCATCGCTATTGCGCCCTGGGAGCAGAGATCAGCAGCGATTTGGTTTTGCCAGAACTGCAAACTTCCGATTCAGCCAGTGATGCGCTGGTGCAAATCCAACAGGGTGATCATCGGCAATGGCCCAGCCTTGAGCCAAGCCCTCACAGCACGCCAACACTGCAGTTAGCACCTCAAGATTGGCGTCTGGAACTGGAAGGCATTGGCTGGTTTCGTGCCACTGGTGGTGAGCGTTTGGAATGGCAGCGCTGGGATGACAGCGTCAGTGACCGCGACATCCGCACTTTTGCTGTCACCAGTGGACTTGGAGCCTTAGCGATCCAGCGCGGTGCATTGGTTTTGCATGGAACAGCGCTGGAGCGCGATGGTGAGGCCATCCTCCTGTTGGGCCATCCAGCTGCAGGAAAGTCCACCCTGGCCTGGTGTTTAATCCAAGAAGGGTGGCGCTTATTGAGTAGTGAGCTGGTAGCCGTTGGTAGTGATGGGATAGTGCAGCCAGGGATGCGTCAACTCAAGCTTTGGTACGACGCTGTTGTGGCTTTGGAATTGAATTGGGCGCAGCTACCACCTGTACGTAAGGGACTTAAGCGATATGCATTGCTAGCTGAAGAGTTAACTTGCATGCCACAGCCAACACCATTACGGCTGATCTATGCCTTAAATCGCGCCAAAGAAGAATCGGGCAAAGAGGAGGATGCCGATGAGGCAGAAGATGAAATGGAAAAAGTATCTATTAAGGCTTCACGCAATTTCTCACAAACAAATGCCTTAATGCGCCTGCGCAACCAAGCCTTTCACGCCAGGATGTATCGAGGCATGGATGCAGAAGCTCAACTGTTTATGCAGGCAGCTGCACTAGCTCGAATGGTGCCGTTGCATGCCTTGGTTGTTCCAGATGGAATCAAAGCAATGGCCGAAAGCCTGAAGAAGGTGGAACTGATGCAACCAGAATCGATGCAACAGCGCAGAGCAGCCACAGAAGAGGACGCAAGCAATGACTGACGATCACAGCTACTGGTATCTGGCTTCTTATCCAAAATCAGGCAACACCTGGTGCAGGGTTTTTATTACTGAATTGATGAGGCTGTCAGGAGACAATCCTGGAGAACAACTAAATCTTAATCAAGATATTGAAACTGGAGCGATTGCCTCATCCAGGCTTTGGCTGGACGATCAATTAGGGATCAATAGTTGCGATCTAAGTTTTAGTGAACTTGATCCATTACGCGGACGTGCTGGTGCCAGTGCGTGGCTATTCGCAGAAGGAGAGCGCTTTCACAAAGTGCATGATGCATTTAAATCTCCTGATTCCCGTGGGCGCCCAGTGGTGAGTACAACAGGCTGCTCTGGAGTGGTTTATATCCTGCGCCACCCGGAAGATGTGGCCGTGTCACTGAGTCACTTCTTCTCATGGCCGCTGGATCGATGCGTTGACTCCCTGCTTGATCCCAATGCAGCGCTGGTGCCAGGGGAACGCTTTGGCGGCCACCAGGTGCGGCAATACATGGGCCGCTGGGATCAACATGTGCGCTCATGGGCTGATCAAACTCAGCTACCGGTGTTGATCATGCGTTATGAAGACATGCTAGCAAAAGGATCAGAAACATTCACTGAATTAGCAACCTTTTTAGGGCTTACTACTGACTCAAAACTCATTAATCAGGCTTTAGAAAATACATCCATCGATCGACTAAAGAAATTGGAGGAAGATGTTGATGGCTTTGCAGAAAAACCTGCCGGTTGTGAGCGGTTCTTTCGCTCAGGTCGTACCGGAGAAGGAGCGGAACAACTTTCAATTGAGCAGCGAAAGCGTCTAGCAAATGGATTGTCTGAAGCGATGAATCGCTTTGAATACGAAGGGCCAGAAGTTGACTGATCCTCGAATTGAATTTGTATTTGGAGAGGTGAATGATCAGCTAAATCGTGAGTTGAGAGCTTTCTGGAGCCAGCATGGAAATGCATATCAAGAAGAATTGAAGTCGTTTCAAGCAACACTAAGCAATAGCCAGAAGCGCATGGGTCTACTTAAGAAGCCTATATCAAGACAGCCAGCCGCAGTCTCACGTGATCGATTAGGCGCAATTAATGGCATTGTATTTGTTGTACTTAGAGAACTAGAAACTTCACTAGATCTCGGAAGCCATGCCTACTTTCAACGCATGTATATAGTCCCAGAATCCAGGCGGCCACGTTTGGCGAATCAACTATTTAGAGCATTTCTTCACGGGTTTGATCATGATGCAGAGAAACGTGATCATCGAGCAAAGGTCTTACTAGCTGAAAACATTAATCCTGGCTTGCAGAAGACATTCATGCGGCGTTATTTTGCACGCCTTGGTTTCCAAATGCTTGGAGGGAATCAACTTGGCGGTGAAATTTGGGTAAGAAGGCTCAAAACACACTTTTCATTTTAATCGTCAACCACGACAATCACATTCTTTTCCAAGGCAGCCTCCAGCCAAGCTTCAACAGACAACTTGCATTCATCTGGGGCGACTTCATATTCGTCCTGTAAATGCTTGCAGATTTCAGGCAACGTTGGCTGAGCTTTCAATACCTTCCAAATGGCTGAGCCTGTCTCATTAAGAACAAGATAGTCGCAGGTTTTACTTTGAAATAATGCGACTTCGCCATCGAGTTCTGTGCAGACAGCGTGGTGGTGCTGTTTGAATCGTTTGGTGCTGCTTGTCATCAAGCGTTGAAAGCTCATGATCTGTATCTAGCCAAATCATGGCATGGATCAATTTTGAGGGGATGCAACACAAAGAGCGGGCTGCAACAGCAGGACGGGCAGGGATATAGCGGCATCGACCGGTGAAACGCAGCTGCTGGCAGTTTATTGCGAAGTTAGCGTGTAGATGTTTTATTCCAATAAAAACCACCTTTTACAGTATTTTGATATGTTGGAAAGCAGCCATATCTATTCCCATTAGTTGATTTATACTTTTGTGCTCCAGAGTCCCCAAGGTCAGTTTTTCTGCCACAGGGTTGGTTTTTTATTTTGTTTCCATCATGAACTCTCACATCACGATGTTTGACTGATTCCGTGAGTGATTGAAGCACTGGTGTCTGCCATTTTTTCTTCTCAACTTGTGTTGCACTACCGCTGCCAAAGCGATATTCAATGTTTCCTAAAACGCGGGTCTCAAATGCTTCGTCATAGGAAACCTTGACGCCAAGCGTTAAACCATCCGTGATTTCATACGCCAGCTGAGCGAGCACACCAGAGCCATCATCTGCTGTGAGGTCATCGCCATGCTGGTAGTAATAACCAATCGAGGCATCCCACTCAGGGGTGATTGCATAACCAACATCTAAGCCGTAGGTACTTAACGCACCACCGCGGTAACGGTCATTCAGGACCTGCTCAGTATCTCCAATGGGGAAGAGCCCATAGGCATTGAAGTTCCAGGTCTCCGATACCGCTTCTAAACTCGCAGCAACCTGCTGAAAGAAGACATCCCGCTTACCTGTGACATCCACACCGGTATCAGCATTACCGGTATTCATCGGGCGGCTGTCATAACCAGCATTCACCCCAAACATCCAGGAGCGATCGTTATTCAGCCAGCGATAACCAAGCCTTGATGAGGTGCTGATCGTTGTGCCAGCAACCTCTGTATTGACGATGCTGCTGTTGCCGCCGTAATCAGCAAAGTTGGCATTGAGCAGCACATCAGCAAAGAAGACGCTGTTATCACCAACGAATAGAGGTAGGAACCCACCAATACCAGCTTGGTTTGGTGTACCTGCACCTTGCAGTGCACCCTGAAACCCAATGGTTGGCTTGACCACATCCTTAAGACTGATGCTCATCACGCCACCGAGATCCTCTGCTGAGCTCTCTTGTGCAGTGGCAGGCAGCAGATCGAAGTTAGAGAGTGCCAGTGCAGCGATACCGCTCAGCGATAACGACAGGCGCAGGGAGCGCTGCATTGGATACAACAACCAAGTATTCAGTACTTTTGTCTGATTTTAGTGCTGATGCGAACTGCAGTAGTCAGTTTTAGCTTTGCTTCTTGGCGGTAACTAATAAAAAGCCCCGCCTTGCGACGGGGTGATATTTATTTAGTGCCAGATATTGGATTGCACTTAGGCATGATTAAGCAGTGATTAAAGAAATAAAAAGCCCCTGCAATTGCAAGGGTTTTGGGAGTTATGGTCAGAGTTGAAGCACGCACCACGCACACGTGGTCCCACGCATCGATTTGTCGTGCACTCACGCTTAATTAGCACACTAAAGAACACTTAGCTGTATGTGTCGTGCACTGACATTCTTGTTCGTGTTTGTCGTGCACTCTCACATCTCTGTTCTTGGGTGATGCTGTTAACGCATTAATTGTTGGATTCTCCCACTTTTTCTTCTTAGCTGTTGCTGTACTTGGACCACCAAAGCGCACTTTAATATCAGCTGAAACTCTTGTATCAAATG
Organism: Synechococcus sp. BL107; assembly: GCF_000153805.1. Classification (NCBI taxonomy): domain Bacteria; kingdom Bacillati; phylum Cyanobacteriota; class Cyanophyceae; order Synechococcales; family Synechococcaceae; genus Synechococcus; species Synechococcus sp. BL107. The sequence goes on from NZ_DS022298.1 coordinate 905,614, forward strand.
CCTCGTCGTAGGAGATATTCACTCCTGCTGTGACGCCACTGGTCATTTCATAAGCCAAGCGTCCGAGTACGCCGGAACCATCTGCTTCTCCTAGGTCACCGCTTTGGTAGTAATAACCAACAGAAGCATTAACGGCTGGAGTGATGAAATAACCAATATCAAGCCCGTAGGTATCAAGCGAGCCGCCTTGATAAACGCTATTCAGCTGTTGCTCTGTATCACCAACAGGAACTAAGGCATAGGCATTGAAGTTCCAGCTATCAGAGACTGCTTCTGCATTAACTGCCACCTGCTGGAAGAAAGCACTCTTCTCTGTGCCGCTGACATTCACGCCTGTATCAGTTCCACCTGTATTCATCGGGCGGCTGTCATAGCCACCGTTAACGCCATACATCCAGCTGCGGTCGCTATTCAGCCAGCGATAACCAAGGCGCGTTGAGGTGCTGATCGTTGTGCCAGCAACTTCGGTATTGATGATGCTGCTGTAGCCGCCGTAATCAGCAAAGTTGGCATTGAGCAGCACATCAGCAAAGAACACGCTGTTCTCACCAACAGCAATTGGAAGGAATCCGCCAATACCGGCTTGATTCGGTGTTCCTGCTCCTTGCAATGCGCCTTGGAAACCCCAATTGAACTGAACAGCATCCTTGAGGTTGATCTCCATCACCCCCAGATCTTCTGCGCCACCTGCCTCTTGAGCAATGGCAGGCAGCAGAGCACTGTTAGAGAGTGCGACTGCGGCAGCTCCGCTCAGCGATAACGACAGGCGCAGAGAACGTTGCATTGATAAGGATGGATCTATTGAACGCACAATGCCTTGCTTTTACTGTTACTGCCCGCTGCAGTAGGCAGTAACAGCTTTGCTGCTATTCAGCAGGTAATAAAAAACCCCGCTCGTGGCGTAGCTAAATATTGATTAGTGCCAGGTATTGAACCGCCAATGAGCTGCTTTTATGAGAGCTTTGATTAGATATTAGATCCCAGATGGGCCAGTACTTAAATGTCTACCCAGCCGTTAGCAACGATGATGGTATGTGTTGATGCAAATGTCTACCCAGCCGTTAGCAGTTGCATCAGGCGCGCCAGGGTCACAATGTATCGTGCTCGCCAAGGTTACTCCTCGGTCGTGGAAACGGGACAAAAAGCTCGATGGATTCCTGGAAGCGATTTGTTTACCATTGCGCAGACTAAACAATTTGCACTTCGCATCTGGATCTGCTGCATCATGAACGCGGATATTCCTGTTTTTAACGCTTTCAGATAACGCTTGAATGGTTGGCTTTTGCCATGCTTTTTTCTTGGTTTCTGCAGCTGAACTATTGCTACCAAAACGATACTCAATGTTGCCTGAAACTCTAGTTTCAAAGGCTTCGTCATAGGAAACATTGATCCCAGCAGTTAAACCATCAGCGATCTGATAATCCAGCTCTACCTGCACGCCCGAACCATCTGCTTCTCCTAGATCACCGCTTTGGTAGTAGTAACCAATTGAGGCATTGAGATCTGGAGTGATTGCATAACCAACATCAAGACCATAGGTATCAAGCGCCCCGCCGAAATAACGCGCATTGAGGCGCTGCTCTACATCACCAACAGGAACTAAGGCATAGGCATTGAAGTTCCAGGTATCAGAGACTGCTTCTAGACCTGCAGCGATCTGCTGAAAGAAAGCACTTTCCTTGTCGTAGAGCGTGACACCTGTTTCAGCATTACCTGTATTCATCGGGCGGGTGTCATAGCCGCCGTTCACGCCATACATCCAGGATCGGTCGCTATTCAGCCAGCGATAACCAAGCCTTGATGAGGTGCTGATCGTTGTGCCAGCAACCTCTGTATTGACGATGCTGCTGTTGCCGCCGTAATCAGCAAAGTTGGCATTGAGCAGCACATCAGCAAAGAAGACACTGTTCTCACTTACAGCGATTGGCAGGAACCCGCCAATGCCTGCTTGGTTTGGTGTTCCTGCTCCCTGCAGTGCGCCTTGAAAACCAATGGTGGGTTTGACGACATCAGCGAGGCTGATGCTCATCACCCCAAGATCATCGGCGCTACCTACCTCTTGAGCAGTGGCAGGCAGCAGAGCGCCGTTAGAGAGTGCCAGTGCAGCAACACCGCTCAGCGATAACGACAGGCGGATGGAACGCTGCATTGAACACAACATTTAGAAGACAGCACTTTCATCTGCTTTTGCTGCTGATGCGGGCTGCAATAGGCAGTTTCAAATTTGCTTCTGAGCGATAACTAATAAAAAAACCCGCCTTGCGACGGTACTGATGGATATTTAATCCTTTCCTTGAGGAGATAGTTCGCTATCTCCGCCCTCGTGGGCCTCGTTGCCCAGCAGTTGAGTTGATACCCAACCCCGTCATCCAGTCGAGCTGCTTAATGCATGCAACAACAGCTCCAGGATTCTTTTGTTGCTTCGCTTGACCAGCTGCGGACATCAGCGTCTGTATTGACCAAGCCAGCAGTTCAAGTCGATCAATCCCTGTTTCATCGACATCGTCCTTGATCTGACTCCAGGCACGCTTCATTAGCTCGTAACCCCGAGCCCTGCTGATCCCCCACTCCTTTCTGGCAAAAGCAAGACACTCGCTATTTGGAGTGCCGGCCAGGATCATTCCCTGGAGGGCATCGATGCGATCAGAGGTCTCTGCTGCTGTTGCTCGTGCCATGACCTCTCTCGTCGGAGAAAACCGCAAACCTGTTGGCGTGGCGGGCTTCTGAGACCCAACTCTAGGACTATTTGAGCACAGATTTGAGCACAAAAAATAAAAACGGATCTCAGCTGCTGCTAAGAACCCTTGCTGTAACTAACGCCCCCTGTGTGATTCGAACACACGACCGACTGCTTAGAAGGCAGTTGCTCTATCCAGCTGAGCTAAGGGAGCATCCCGTTATTTTGGCAGTCCGGGCTGGAAGGCATGGGTGGATATCGGCCATTGGCTTCTAAACTTGGTCACTGTGTAACAGCATTGGATGGCAGCGCGTCGTCTTAGCGACAGCGAGAAGCAAGACCTTGTTGGCCGTTACAAGGCGGGGGAATCCACCGCAGCATTGGCTGAGTCATTTGGTTGTAGCCCAAATACGGTGAGCCGTACGGTGAAAGCTCTGTTGCCGCCTGAGGCTTACGCCGCATTGAAGGCCAGCCGTCAGAAGGGTGGAACAGCCGTCGCTGCGTCGCAACCCTTGCTTGAGATTCCACCGTTGGATGGTCCCTCAACTGTCGATCTCCCATCGGTTCAGATCGATACACCAGAGGCTTCTGCTGGAGAGTTCTCTGCGGAGGAGGCGAGCAACTTGGCGCTGGATGATGCCGCTGATTTTGCGGAGGTTTCGGACGATTCGGGCACAGCGCTTGAGGAGCCCGCCCCCATGGACGTGTTCACAGAATTAGTGCCCTTGATCGGGGTTGCGGGATTAAGTGGATCGGCACCCATGGAAACGCAGCCGCTTAGCCCCGGTGTTCTCCCCGATAGTGTTTATATGTTGGTCGACAAGGTTGTTGAGTTAGATGCTCGCCCTTTGAGGGATTTTCCTGAATTGGGTCCATTGGATACCGCTGATCAGGACCGTCAGGGTCTATTTCTCTTTGCCAATCCTCGGGCCGCGAAACGTCAGTGTGGTCGCAGCCAGCGTGTGATCAAGGTGCCCGACACCACGGTGTTTGAGCGAACGAGTTCCTATTTGTTGAAACGAGGAATTACACGGCTTGTGATGGAGGGCACGGTGGTTGCCCTCGATGCCTGATTAAGGGTCGAGGTCGGTTTCTTGTTGCGCCGGCATCAGTACCGCGGCCACGCTTCCTCCACTGATGACGCCTAACACCAGCGAGATGCCAACGAGAAATCCCGTTGGCAGTGGCACAAGTCGAACTTTTCCGATTTGAAGTTGATGACGCTGTTGCAGGTTTTGTGCGCCAAGGCAGAGCAGAAGCAGCAGCAGGGCGCTCCCTCCAAAACTCCAGATCAGTAGTCGTAAACGAGGCAGCAAAGAACCAAGGATTTTTTTTAGTCTGACGCGTCTTGGTGCAGCAATGCATAAAGCCGGCGCCGTGAGAGCCCGGTCGTTGCGGCGAGTTGTCGTGCAGCATCGCTAGCACTCACTCCCTGCGCCATGAGCTGTTGCAGTTGTTCTATGAGCTCAGCGTCATTGAGGGCTGGTTTTGCGGTGGGTGGCGCACCTCCTAAGACCAAAGTGAATTCGCCCTGGGGGCGGGTTTGCTCGAAATGACTGAGAGCTGCTTCCACCGTGGGCCCCACTTGTTCTTCATGGCGTTTGGTGAGTTCTCGCGCCACTTGGATCGGACGATCGGAGCCGCAATAACTGGCGAGCTCGCCAAGCAACGTGATTAATCGATGCGGTGCTTCATAAAGCACGGTGGTGCGGTGTTCGCTTGAGAGCTGTTCCAGGCGCTGTCGTCGTTCTTTCCCCTTCGTGGGTAGAAAACCTTCAAAACAAAAGCGTCCACTGGGAAGTCCGCTGCTTACGAGAGCTGTTGTGGCCGCGCAAGGACCAGGAATACACAGCACGGGATGCCCCGCCTGTCGAGCAGCACTGGCCAGCTCTTCGCCGGGGTCGCTGATGCCTGGCAATCCCGCATCGCTGATCACCGCAAGACTTTGGCCTTCTGCCAATAGCTCCAGAAGTTGGGGCAATCGCGTACGAATGTTGTGCTGATGAAAGGAGAGTTTGCGTCCGCGGGCCTGGAGATTGCTCAGCAACTGTCCGCTATGGCGTGTGTCTTCACATGCGATGACATCTACCGTTGTTAAAAGGTGACTGGCCCGAGGGGAGAGGTCACCCAGATGACCGATCGGAGTACCGACGAGGTACAGGCTTCCGGCGGCTGGTTCATCCCGCTGCATCACAATGGCCTGCGCCCCTCTTAATCATGATGTCCAACTCCGCCATTCTCCCTGCTGGGGTCAGCAAGGAAGCTTTGTTGACCGAGTTGAGACGCTTGAGCTGGGGTGCAGCCGACATTCTTCGTGCATACGCCCGTGGCGAACAGCCTCCCCATGGTTTTCCGAAAGCCTTAAGTGTCGATAACGGGGGCGAGGGGCCTGTTTCGGCGGCTGATCTGGCCGTGAACGAATGGCTCCTGGCGGGGTTGTCGGGGGCTTTTCCCGATGCTGGTTGGACTCTGCTAAGCGAGGAAACCGCCAAAGAGCAGCTCACCGAGGGAGAGCCTCTGCCCGCGGAATGGTTGTGGATCCTTGATCCGCTTGATGGCACCAAGGACTTTCTCCAAGGAACTGGGGAGTATGCGGTGCACCTCGCCTTGGTGCGGAGGAATCGGCCTGTTTTAGGCGTGGTGCTGTTACCCGAAGCCGATGAACTCTGGCTTGGTCTTGTGGGCGACGATGCCTGGTGTGAAGACCGAGGGGGAACGCGTTCGCCTGTGCGCTTCAGCGAGCGCTCGGAGTTGTCCGACTTGCTTCTGGTGGCGAGCCGTAGTCATCGCGATGACCGGCTAGAGAAATTAATCGGTGAACTTCAACTCGGTGGCTCGAAGGCGGTTGGCAGTGTGGGCTGCAAGGTCGCCACGATTCTTCGTGGAGAAACCGATCTCTACATCTCCCTATCCGGGCGCAGTGCTCCAAAGGATTGGGATATGGCTGCACCGGAGGCTGTTTTGTTGGCGGCTGGTGGACGATTTACCCACGCTGACCTCGGCGACCTTACATACAACACAGGCGATGTTCGTCAGGCGGGCTGTTTGATCGCCAGCCATGGAAAAGCCCACGTCGCGCTTGGAGAGCGTGCGACGCGGGCGATGGCCGAGATTGATCCCGGCTTTCAGGTGTGATCAGCTGAGGGGAGCAACTGGGGTGGGCTGCGGTTCCACCTCGGTTGATTCGCCACTTTGCGGAACGCCACGCAGGGTGAGGTTGATCCGACCGCGGTTGTCGATTTCGCGAACGCGCACGGTGACTTCATCGCCGACTTTGACGACATCTTCAACCTTTTCAACCCGAGCTTCGGAGAGCTGAGAAATGTGGATCATTCCTTCCTTTCCAGGAAGGATCTCCACGAAGGCACCGATTGGAATGATGCGTGTGATCGAGCCGGAGAACATTTCGCCCTCATTCACCTTGCGGGTGAGGCCTTCAATGATCTTTTGGGCTTCCTCTGCTGCAGCACCGTCGTGGGAGGCAATGGTGACAATTCCACTGTCTTCGATATCGATCTTGGTGTTGGTGCGTTCGGTAATGCCCTTGATGGTGCGACCACCTGGACCGATCACTGTCCCGATCAATTCTGGATCGATGCGGAAGCTCAGCAGGCGTGGTGCATGGGGCGACAGAGTCTCACGCGGAGTGTCAATCGCCTCGAGCATCTTCTCGAGGATGTGTAGGCGAGCGGGACGGGCTTGGTTCACAGCATCGGCAACGACCTTCACGGGTAAACCAGTGATTTTCATGTCCATTTGAAGGGCTGTGATCCCTTTCTCACTGCCAGCCACCTTGAAATCCATGTCGCCAAGGAAGTCTTCAATACCTTGAATATCGGTGAGGATTTTGATGTCCTTGCCCTCTTTAATCAGACCCATCGCGGCACCACTCACTGGGGCTTTCAAGGGCACACCGGCATCCATGAGCGACAAGGTGCTGCCGCAAACGGAGCCCATCGACGTCGAGCCATTGGAGCTCAGCACTTCACTCACCACCCGTACGACGTAGGGGAAGGTGTCTTTTTCAGGCAAGACGGGAAGGATGGCTCGCTCCGCCAAAGCGCCATGGCCAATTTCCCGACGGCCGGGGGATCGCATTGGACGGGTTTCGCCAACGGAGTAGGGGGGGAAGTTGTAGTGATGGAGGTACAGCTTCTCGGTGTTGGGATGGAGGTCATCCATTTCTTGGGCATCACTGGGGGTTCCCAAGGTCGCGGTGGACAGAACCTGCGTTAAACCACGCTGGAAGAGGCCTGAACCATGGACGCGACGGGGAAGAACTCCTGCCATTGCGCTGATTTGACGGACTTCATCCAAGCCACGTCCATCGACGCGCTTGCCATCCTTCAAGATCTGCTGACGCATCAGTTTCTTGGTCAGAGCCTTAAAGCTGTTGCCAAGCAATTTCGAACTGCTGGAGACGGCCTGACGCACAGCGTCGTCTTCCTTCAGGGCTGCAATGGCTTCTGCTGCACTCACTTTCACGGCTTCAAGACCGTTATCGCGCTCTTCTTTGCTTTGCTCAAATTTGCTGAGCACAGCGCTGATCGCTTTTGTGCACTGCTTTTCAAGGTAAGCAGGAACTGTGGTGTCTTCCTTGGGCGCTTCAGGCTTGACTTGCTTAATGCCAAGGTCCTTCAGCAGCGTTTCCTGGGCTTTGATCAGCTCCTGGATCGCCTCATAGCCGAAATCAATCGCTTCAATGACGTCTTGTTCGGGAAGTTGGTTGGCGCCTGCTTCAACCATCACCACACCATCAGCCGTGCCAGCAACGACGAGGTCTAAATCTCCGCGCTCAATTTCCCGGTAGCTGGGGTTCAGAACGAAGTCGTCGCCAAGGAGTCCGACCCGCACAGCCGCCATCGGTCCGTTGAAGGGAATGCCTGCCAGAAGTGTTGCGATGGACGCGCCTGTTACTGCCAGCACATCCGCAGGAACCCGTTCATCCAGCGATAGGCATGTGGCAACAACTTGCAAGTCGTCGCGCATCCAACTGGGGAATAGCGGCCGCATGGGCCTGTCGATCAAGCGACAGGTGAGTGTTGCGCGTTCGGGTGGGCGGGCTTCACGACGCATGTAGCTGCCTGGAATCCGTCCGGCGGCATACAGGCGTTCTTCATAGTCACAAATCAGTGGAAGGAAATCGATTCCATCGCGTCCACTCGATCGTGTCGCTGTGACGAGCACGGCTGTGTCGCCGCATTCAACCAAGACGGAACCACCCGCTTGGGGAGCAAAACGCCCGGTGGTCAGTCTTATCTCGCGTCCGTCAAACGAGATCGACTGTGTTTTTCCTTGCACGACGGCTTATGTCCTTTTGTCAACTCTTATTTTGACATTTCATGGCTTCCATCCACAAGAAAGGGGAGGCTTTCACCTCCCCTTTCTTGTGGATCAACCGAAAAGTCTGCAGTGGTCTACCAGCTGGACTTCACAACACCTGGCAGTTCACCCTTGTGGGCCCGTTCACGAAGTTGATTACGGCAAAGGCCAAAATCGCGGTAGACACCACGGGGTTTGCCAGTGGCCCAGCAACGGTTACGGATCCGAGTGGGGGCACTGTTGCGGGGAAGGGCCTGAATTTTGCGATGTATCTCGAGACGAGACATTGGATCAGCCGCTGCATTGAAGGCTGCCATCAGTGCCGAGCGCTTGGCTGCATAGCGCTCGGTCATTTTTTTGCGCTTCACATCGCGCGCAATCATCGACTTTTTAGCCATGCAGCTGGGGGCAGCGTTTCAACAGGTTGTTGAGTCTACATTCCGAGGAGCAAGAACCACTACCGCCCAAGCAACTGCTGAACGAAGGTCAATTGACTGGTGTCGCGGACGACGAGGACGACTGTGAGTCCGACCAGAAGAAGAAATCCGGATTGGGCGAACGCCAGTTGAAGCCGTTCAGGGACGGGTTTGCCTCGGACCCCTTCAATAAGAAGAAGCGCCATTTGGCCGCCATCCAGCAAAGGCAATGGCAACGCGTTGAGGACGGCCAAGTTGATCGAGATCAAGGCCATGAACAACACCAAACCACTACCGCCCTGCCGGCTCAGCTGGGCACCCATCTCCACAATTTTGACCGGACCGCTCACCTGTCCTGCTGTGGCTTTGAAGTTGGTAATCAGCCCGGCATAGCCACTCGCGGTTTGTCCCACCAGGCGGACGAACTGGCCCCCGGTGTGTTGGACCAGTTCCCCTAGTCCATTGACGGGTCGGATAGCGCCACTGAGGTTGGCTTGGAGCTGCGCCCCGATTCTTCCCTGTCCATCGACATTCGATGGCTTGAGTTCAATTTGTTCAAGTTGGCTCTGGCGAACCCGCTCAACCGCAAGGGACATGCTGGGAGCTGCTTTTACCAGCTTCACCATCGTCTCGACGCCGGCTTGCCCGGCTCCAAGTTTGTTGGAGTTAATCGAGAGGATTTGATCTCCAGGCCTGAAGCCAGCGCGAGCAGCTGCGCCATCAGGCTGCACATTCACCACCAGAACGCCTGGATCTGGATCGGCTGGAAGTCCCACAATCGCGGCCTGGCCGATCAGAATGACCAACGCCAATGCAAGGTTGGCAAGAATGCCGGCGGCGATCACCAGAGCGCGCTGCGGAATCGGACGATTGCGCAGCAGGTCGGGATCATCTAAGGGGATGGTGCTGTCTTCGTCGTCATCAGGGAAAGCCACAAAACCACCCAGGGGTAGGAGCCTTAGGGCGTAAGTGACGCCTTTCCGTTGACGTTTAATCAACGCGGGTCCGAAGCCAATGGAGAAGCCACTAACGCGAATGCCTTGAAGCGTGGCGGCAAGAAAATGTCCTGCTTCATGCACCACGATTAAGAGAGCAAGCACCAACAGGGCCGCAAATACGTTCATCCAGCCGATTGATGCTCAGTCAGTTCATTCTGGCTGGAGCCGCTCAAACCCGACGTATGGCACCAATGGTTTGGGAAGGAGAATGCTTCCATCTGGTTGCTGCCCCGTCTCCAACAGTGCAGCCATGGTGCGCCCTACAGCTAGGCCCGACCCATTCAGGGTGTGAACGAGCTTCGTTTGTTTGCCGTCTTTGGTTCTGATGGCAGATCGGCGGGCTTGAAAATCGCCGCAAACGCTGCAGCTGGAGATTTCTCGGAAAGCCCCAGCCCCTGGTAACCACACTTCTAGGTCGTAGGTGCGTTGTGCCGAGAAGCCCAAATCACCCGTGCATAGATCCAAAACCCGGTATGGCAAGTCGAGAGCCTGCAACACCGCTTCGGCATCGGCGGTGATCTGTTGGTGTGCCTCTTCGGATTGGTCGGGATGGACGAACCAATACAACTCAACTTTGTTGAATTGGTGAAGACGGATGAGGCCGCGCGTATCCCGTCCGTAACTCCCCGCTTCTCGTCGGAAGCAAGGGCTGTAGGCCGAATAGCGAAGAGGAAGTTGATCGGCTGGAATGATTTCGTCGCGATGCAGCGATGTCACGGGAACCTCTGCCGTCGGCGTGAGCCAGAGGTCGTCTTCTGCGCAGCGGAAGCTTTCTTCGGCGAATTTCGGTAACTGGCCTGAGCCAGTGAGGCTGGCGGTGTTCACCAAAACCGGTGGCATCACCTCCCTGTAACCCTTGCTGGTGTGGAGATCCAGCATGAAATTAATCAGTGCTCGCTCTAGGCGGGCTCCCTGGCCGATCAGGGTGACAAAGCGGCTCTGGGCAATGCGAACCGACCGTTCGGTGTCGAATAGGTTCAGCCGCTGAGCGATTTGCCAGTGCTCCTCCAATCCCTCCTCGATGCGAGGCGTTCCCCAGCGACGCACTTCGACGTTGTCGTCCTCGTTCTTCCCATCTGGGCAAAGTGGCGAAGGCAGATTCGGGAGACTGAGGAGTTGGTCGCGCAATTGACCAGAGAGCGTCTTTTCCTCCTCTTCAAAAACAGCCACCTTTTGTTTGATGGCATTGCCCTGTTGTCGAAGAGCGGCAACCTCATCTCCCTTCGGATCTGCACCGCCCTTAATCTTTAAGCCCACTTCTTTGCCGATCCGGTTGCCATCGGCTTGCAGGGTGCTGCGCTCTTCTTCTAAGCCCCGTTGTTGCCTCGCAATCAGCTGAAGGCCAGTGAGATCAATGGATTTACCCCGCCGCTTCAATTGTTGAGCGATAACTTCGGGGTTATCACGCACAAGGCGCTGGTCGATCACGGTGCGTGAAACAGCAACGCCGGCAGCCTATGGCAGCCCGTTCAGAGCACCTGGCCAACCATCACGGCAGCAATGGCTGAGAACAGCGTGATGCCAAGAGCTGTCAAGGGATTTTGGCCTTGGGCAACGGCCACTGTGGTAATCACACCGGCGCCAAGGCAAGCCACACAAAGCTGCATGACGATGTCGTTTTGACGCTGCATGGAGTATTTGACAGATGGTCGGACCGTAGGGAGTGCAGTACAGGGATGCTCGTTCCGTGAACCGCATCTTTACGCCCCGTCAGGCTTCGTTACGTCCAGCAATAGAAGCCTGTCGTGCTCGACCTCCAGCCGCCCATTCTTTGAGCTGCGCAAGGGATTCGCTGGCGGTGCGGGAGAGGGGGATGAGTTGGGACGCGGCTCGAATTAAATCCGTCTCGCTGAGTTCACGGTGTTCGGCGAAGGCCAAATGCATGGCTTCAATCACCGTCTGCTCCAGTTCGGCCCCAGAAAATCCTTCACAGCGGCTCACAACGGTCTCCAGCGGAAGAGTCACGCCTGGACGACGTTGTTTTAAATGGAGCTCAAGGATGCTTTGTCGTTCGCTTTCGCTTGGTAAATCCAGCAGAAAGATTTCATCGAAACGCCCTTTGCGCAGAAGTTCCGGTGGCAGCTGATCCACCCCGTTAGCGGTGGCAACAACGAAGACAGGAGAGCTTTTTTCAGCCATCCAAGTGAGCACATTCGCCAGCACCCGTTGACTTGTGCCGCCGTCGCTTCGGCCATCGCCGCCAAACCCCTTTTCAATTTCATCGATCCACAACACACAAGGCGCCATGGCCTCCGCGAGCTGGATCATGTCTCGGGTGCGCGCTTCACTCGCTCCCACTAATCCAGCAAAGAGCCGACCCACGTCGAGACGTAGTAAGGGCATTGACCAGCTCCGTGCGATGGCCTTTGCGGTCAGGGATTTTCCTGTCCCCTGAGGCCCAACGAGGAGGACGCCCCTGGGGAGAGGAAGCCCAAAGCGACGTGCTTCTTCAGAGAAGGCGCGATGTCGCTGTTGAAGCCAGCTCTTCAGAGAATCGTGGCCGCCGATGGCTTCGGTGCCTGAATCGCTGCGGCAAAACTCCAACACCTCGCTTCGGGCGATGGCCTGACGTTTTTCCTCAAGAACCTCAGCCAGATCCTCTGCGCCGATGCTGCCGCGTCGAGCCAGGGCCCGCGCTGCAACCTGACGAACACGCATCTCACTCAGACCACTACAGGCCTGTGTGAGCTCATCAAGCACAGCAGGGTCGAGGGCGCTTCCGCTGTTTAATCCGATGCTGCTGATGAGCTGACGGAGATCATCGGCATCCGGTAACGGAAGGTCCAGCAGCGTTAATGATTCATCGAGATCTGCTGGGGGTGTCCACTGCCCAGAGCAGAGAATCAAGCTGTGGGGTGTGCTGCGAAGAGACGTCTCGAGGTTGCGCAACATCCTCGCCACGCCAGGGTCATCACAGAATCGGTGAAAGTCTTTCGCGAGAACCAGGGTTGGACGACTGGGGTCGAGATTCTGCAACCACTGCAACATGGCCATCGGCTGTCGGCTCCCGACTCCTTCGTCGTTCAATGTGCCGCTCAGGCCATCAATGAAGTTCCAACTGGTCAGCTGACTTTGGAGGCGTATCGCGGCCTGGCTCAACAGGGTTTCAACTCGAACCTCTTCGCTACTTCGAATCCAGATCAGCGGTGTTCGCGCTCGAATCAGAAGATCAAGTTGATGACTCCAGGCCGTACTGCTCATGGGTCACTTAAGCGCCGCAGCGCCTCCCAACGTGGATCTGTCGCTGGTTCATCGTTGGCGACAACGTCCTGATTGAACGTTGGCGCTCCAGGGCAGGTTTCACCGCAATCGTTCACAACGGGCAGTTGCAAATTCAGTTGCTCGAAGGCCCATTGCTGTGGATCGAAATTACCGCGTGGGTCGAGGGTCTCGACCAGTCCTTCCAGGTCCGAGATCTCCGCGGACAACTGCAGTTGGTCTTCCGTAGGTGGTTGGTCACCTAACCAGATCAGCTCAGAAGGACTGGCCGAAAGCTGCTGGTTGAACTGTCCAAGGCAACGGTCACAGCTGAGCGTCACGATTGTGTTGAGCTCTGCTTCCACAGCAAGAACATTGCCGCGATGTTCAGCCTGGATCTCACCCCGCACGGGTGTTAACGATGTAAGGGCATCGAGATACCCCTCAAACACCCAGGTTTTTGGACTGCCAAGGGCCCGGAGCTCTTGAAGAGCAACTGGCTCCAGCTCTGGAATCATTTTCCGCCTTTAGGTTCGAAGGGCAGTCGTGAATCGCTGGAGCCACCCGCTGTTGCCGTTGCCGTCACTGTTTGTTGTGACGCCTGTTGGTCAAGAATCTTTTGCAAGTTCTCAGGCAGGGCTTCTTTCGTGAGGATGAACGTTTGGAGGGCTTGGAAAATATTGGCGATCACCATGTAAAGCAACACGCCAGCTGGCAGGGGAAAAAACAGGAACATCCCTGTGATCATCACTGGGGTGATTTTGTTGGCGGTGGCCTGTTGGGGGTTGGCAGGCATTCCCATGCCCGACAACAGCTGAGAGAGGAAAAGGGTTAAACCGAATCCACCCACCAGAATCGCAATATCCCAGTTGATTGCTCCGTCGGCGTAAAAGCCCACCTGTCCGAGGGCTTTGATGAATAAAAAGCCACTGCGGGCGGCTAACCCAGGAATTTTGGCTTCGACAGTGGCGTCACCGGCAGCGATAGCGGTGATGGTTCCGTCTTCCGTGACACGGACGATGTCATCACCCTTGGTGACGGACCAGGCTGGTGAGAATTTCCCAGGGTTCTCAAGTTCGGTGAGAACGTCGGAAAAGGATCGCCCGTCTTTGGTATGCAAATTGACGCTGGCTGAATCGCCGACGCCCATCTTGGTGCCCCGGGGAAGGCTTGCAATCACTGGGACGTGATCGGTTTCACCGATAAAAATTGAGTGGCTGGCGCTGTTGAAGGGTTTGAGTTCAACGGCTGCGATTTGATCAGCCGGCAACACCTTCATGTTCAACGTGTAGGGCACATCCGCAAAGGGTGATCCCCGAAGGGTTGCAAACAGTGCGAAGAGGATCGGCATTTGAACCAGCAGAGGCAAGCAACCTGCAAGAGGGCTGCCGAACTCCTTCATGACTTTGCCGAGTTCCTCCTGTTGCTTTTGGGGATTGCTCGCATAACGGGCTTTGATATCGGCTTGCCGCTTTTGCATCACGGGTTGCGCGATCCGCATCCGTCGAGCGCTACGAATGGACCCAGCACTGAGGGGATAAAGAGCAACTCTTATCACCAGCGTCAAAGCCACGATGGCCAAGCCGTAGCTGGGAACCAATCCGTAGAAAAAATCCAGGATTGGAATGAGAAGGTTGTCGGAGATGTATCCGATCACGTTGAGAAACCCGGGGTTAGTGACGTTCTGACGCCAGTGTGCATGAGCAGGGGCTTAGACGGCGAAGCCTTCGACCGACTTGTCAGTTGATGTGGATGAACGCTTGTTGATCCGTTCAAGGATGTAGGCCTCAACTTCCCTAAAGCGGGGCAAGGAGCGCATTTCAAGTCGCGCACCGTCGTTCAAAACAAGCACCATGTCGCCCCAGGCACCAAAGCCCCTTGGAACCGTCCTGACTTCGCTGATTTGGGAATACACCACTTGGGTTTTGTCGTTCCCCATCCATCCACCACAGACGGAGATGCGTCGGCTCGTAATTCGAAAGCGAAGCCAAACAGCTCGAACAATGGCTCCAATCGTGAACGGCAAACCAATCAACGTGAAGCCCAGCAGCACATTGAGGATGAGATCTCCCTTGGCTGGACCGCCCTCGTAATGGACGTCTTCCTGAATCGTGGTCATCGTTCCAGACCTGCAATTTTCAAGAGACTGTCGCATTCTTCGAGCAATTGCGCGGGTTCGGCTTCCGCGGCATTGGGTCGGAGGCTGAATAGCAACCACCATCCAGCTAAATCGGTTCGCTGTTCGAGGCGTTGTCGGAGATGGTTATGGAGCAATCGTCGTAGGCGGTTGCGACGCACAGCGCGTTTGCTCACCTTGTTGCTGATCACCAGGGCACAGCGGCAGGTTGTATCGCTTTGGCTGCGAAGCTCCGATCGAAGCAATGTTCGATCACTTTGGATTTGGCGAAGCACCATCCATGTCCCGTGGTGACGGCGTTGAGAACGGTGTAAGCGGCTGAAACAACGATGTCCACGCAAGCGCATGGAAGCTGGGAGCACCATCAACCAACATTGGATACGGTTTGTTCAAATGAGGCGAAGCCATTCACCTCATCAACGTTGCAACAGTCGCCGGATTTAAACGGCTAGACGAGTCCGTCCCCGTTTCCGTCGGGTGCGAATCACCCGACGTCCCGTATGGGATCGCATGCGAACGCGAAATCCTGAAACACGTTTTCTTTTGCGGCTTGTTCCACCGAGAGTGCGCTTCGTCATATGAGTTGTTTGGCGTCCGGCCGATCTGAGCTAATGATTTTATCAGTCAGTCCATGTCGATCAGCCAACTGCCGACGTAACCAGACATCGGCACGTCGCCCGGGGCTTGGATCAACGCGTTGAGTTGGTACATCCGCTTCCCCTTGGGGTTAAAAAGTTTGATGCGGAGTGAATAGTCACCCTCCATGGGTACGGGTTCATCCGGATAAACTTCAATCGCCGTTTGGTCTTCGTTCACCTCGATGGTGGCGGGAACCTCTTCAAGACACTTTGAGCGGCTCATCATGCTGCCCCGAGATGTGCGGCAGAGGGATATGCGTTCTGGTTTGAGTTTGGCGTCAAAAAAGTCAGGCACTTCAACGGTCAACTTGAGAATGGCCGTCTTGCGATCTTTTTCGCGGAGAGTCAGATACCAGTCGGCGCGATCGTCCTGGATCGCAGAGGTTTGGTAGTAATACAGCTTCTTGTAACCATCGTTGTTGTCCCAGCGAAACTCCATAAGTCCCGATGTGCCTTGAGCTATTGACGGAGTTGGTGCAGTACTGCTTAGGCATGCTCCAACCAGCAATGCACTCGCGGTCGCTGCGCATGGCATGAGGCGTTGCAGAAGCGAACGGGGCATGGGATTAACGCTTGATAATTTTCTAATTCTCCTGAGTCCTGCGACAGAGCGATGCCTCGAGGGGTCGGCGGCTCATCTGTCAGTTGTGACGAGATCTATCCGGCCGTAATCGTTGAGCCTCGCTGCGATAGGGGTGTCTTGGCTCTCGTGTAGGTGGCATCCAGGCGTGTGCCAGCACTCGAATGCAGCGCTCAAGGTCTCCTTGAACGGCCATTTGCTGGCAATCCAACAGCGCAACACCGTCCCATCCAGGCCGTTGTCGGGCCATGGCCGCAGGAAAACAGACGTCAAGATCGGCTGTCACTGAAAAAGTCACTGAAACGATCCGTTCAGGGGATAAGTCGTTCTCTTTGACAAGGGCATCAATGAGGTCGCAAACGGCGTCTCGAATGGCCGCTGTGGTGTTGGCAGCGCTTGTTGTCGCTCCCCGAAGGCCGACCAATTTCAGTTCGGTGTCGCTCATGGGCGATACAGCCAAAGCACCTGACCACTGCCCATGAGCTCCATCGTCAGCCATTTCTGAAGTTGGCTGACGATCTGAGAGCCCGGCAGCAAGTTGCTCACTTTCCGGCGGGGTCTACCAAGGGTGACCGGTCGAATGTCGTCTTGATCTAGATCTGCCAGCTGGGCGGCTAAGCGGAGGGCGTGGTCTTCGTCACCTAGTTCATCCACGAGCCCTAGCGATAACGCCTGTTCTCCACTGAAGACTCGCCCATCTGCAAAGGTTTTTACAGTTTCCTCGGTGAGGTTTCGCCCTTTCGCTACAACGCCCACAAATTGGCTGTAACTACTGTCGATTAAGTCCTGAAGGAGAGCGCGTTCCTCAGGATTCAGTGCTCGATCGGGGGACAAGATGTCTTTGAATTTCCCGCTCTTCACGGTGTCGAAGCGAATGCCGATGCGTTCAAACACGCGGGACAGATCATTGCCCCGCAGGATCACGCCAATCGAGCCGGTGATCGTGCCTGGGTTCGACACGATTTTTTCTGCGCCTACACCGATGTAGACCCCGCCAGAAGCGGAAATATTGCCGAAGCTGGCCACCACGCGGCAGCCGTTTTCTCTCAGTCTCAGCAGCGCTGCATGGATTTCTTGACTGTCGCCAACAGTCCCACCAGGACTGTCAATTCGTAGAAGAAGTGCGGGGAATTCACGCCGCTTCACTTCCAGCAAAGCCTTCAGCACGCGTTGTCGTGTGGCCCCGTTGATCGGTCCCTCCACAACAATGCGCGCCATTCGGCGGTGTGATTTTCGGCGCAGGGGCCAGATCATGTCGCGCAGGTCTAGACACCATGATCTTAAAAAGAGGCCTTCGAACGTTCTTCATGCCGTCCATTTGGATCTGGCTGCTGATGGTGTTGCCCTTTGCTCTGTGGGGCACCGCTATGACAGCGATGGCCCCGCTTTTGGCCACAGGTGGGCCATGGCTTGTCGCGGGATTACGGCTATTCCCTGCGGGTTTGGTTCTTCTGTTGTGGGTTGTTTGGACGGGGCGATCTGTCTGGATTGATGGTCGCGATTGGGGCTGGTTTGCCCTATTCACTGTGGTGGATGCTTGTTTGTTTCAAGCCCTCTTGGCCGTTGGTCTAGATGGCACCGGTGCTGGCCTTGGGTCGGTGTTAATTGATTCGCAGCCGTTGCTGGTCGCTCTTTTGGCGCGGGGGTTATTCGCAGAGTTGATCAACCCTGTTGGCTGGGTTGGCTTGGGTCTTGGCTTGGCTGGGATTTTTTGTCTCGGGGTTCCTGGCGAACTCCTTAACCATTGGTGGTTGCTGGCTGATCCTCCAGCTGTTCAGCAGTTGTTGCAGCCTGGCGAAGTCTGGATGTTGCTTGCATCTCTCGCCATGGCCCTCGGGACTGTTCTCATACGCTTCGCATCGCGTCACAGTGATCCCGTCGCTGTGACGGCTTGGCACATGGTTTTGGGAGGAATTCCTTTGCTCCTTCTATTCGGCTTTGAAAATGGCGTGGAGCCCATCGGATGGTCCCTTGCTGACTGGGGCCGGATGGGGTTTGCAAGTTTTCTGGGCAGTGCTTTGGCCTACGGACTCTTTTTTTGGTTTGCCAATCGCCGAGACCTCACAAGCTTCAGCAGCTTGGGATTTTTGACACCGGTTTTTGCCTTGGCAACGGGCGGCTGGCTGTTGGGCGAGCGCTTGGATCCATTGCAGTGGGTCGGCGTGATGTTGGTTTTGTTGTCGGTGATCTGCGTCAGCCAGCGTCGCCGTCTGTGGGAGCCCGCTCCTGAACTGTCCTCGTAATCCGTTTCGATGCCTGTGCGTTCTCTTCAGCTTGTGCTGGTGAATACCCCCATCGGTGCGCTTGGGAGTGGCCGCGGAGGGGGTGTGGAACTCACCCTCGCGTCGTTGATCCAGGGATTGGTGCGGCAAAACCACCGTGTCACCCTCGTTTCAGCCAAGGGATCGACGCTGCCTTCTGGATGTTCCGGCGTCACCCTGGTGGAGGTGGAGGGTGTTGATCAACCCAGCTGGCAGCACGCTGATGCCGATGCTTCGGTTTTGATTCCAAGGAACGGATTATTGCCAGCGTTGTGGGAGGCAGCTCTACACCACGGGACGAGTGCCGATGCAGTCATCAACTGCGGCTACGACTGGCTTCCGCTTTGGCTCACGCCCTGGGTTCAGCCCAGACTGTTTCATTTGATCAGCATGGGGGATGTGGCCCATGTGATGCGTGAGGCCATCGAAGCCGTGGCCTCTAGTCATCCCCAGAGCCTGGCTTTTCATACCCGCCGTCAAGCAGCAGATTTTCAGCTTCCAGGAACCGCCAGAGTGGTGGGGAACGGGTTTGATCTCAGCCGTTACTCCCTGCAATTGTCCTCTGATGGCCCCTTGGGTTGGGCCGGGAGAATTGCTCCAGAAAAAGGATTGGAGGATGCGGCTCGCGCCGCCGCTGCTCTCGGCGAGTCGCTGCTGGTTTGGGGCTTGCGCGAAGACCCTGCCTACGCCGCTGCCGTTGAAGCGATGGTGCCGCCTGGAACGATCCAGTGGAGAGGATTTCTGCCCACCCACACGTTGCAGCAGCAGTTGGGTTCCTGCCGTGCCCTGATCAATACACCCAAGTGGAACGAGGCATACGGGAATGTGGTGGTGGAAGCTTTGGCCTGTGGAGTCCCCGTGGTGGCCTACGACAGGGGCGGACCTGGGGAGCTCATTATTTCTGGTGAAACCGGTTGGCTAGTGCCCCCAGACGATGTGGAATCCCTCGTGACAGCGTTGCGTCATGTCAATCAAATTGACCGTTTCAAATGCCGAGATTGGGCTGAAAAGAACGCCACATGCGAAGTGTTCAGCGCTCGGGTGGAGAGATGGATTCGTGATGGATTGAAGGCAGATGTCAGCATCAGTTAGATGCATGGAAGGCCCTTGCCGGTGACTGTGTCCTGCCGACAGCGACGACAGGTCCTTGCGTTGGTGCTTGCTCTTGGGGTGTTGATCACCCTGTGGCGCCTTGGTGCGACTGGGCTAATGGACGAGACGCCGCCTTTGTTTGCCGCGGCTGGACGTGCCATGGCTGAAACGGGTGATTGGCTGACCCCACGGGTGAATGGTTTGCCGCGATACGACAAGCCGCCTCTTGTGTATTGGCTGATGGGGCTTGGCTATTCCTTGCCAGTGCGTGATCTCTGGGATCCGCTTGGGAGTTGGGCAGCGCGGTTGCCATCGGCCCTGGCTGCGATTGCGCTGATGGTCACCCTTGCGGACACCCTGCTGCGTTGGCCTCAGCCAGACGATGAGCAGCCAAGGGCAACAGCTGTGATCTCAGCTCTTGCGTTCGGCTTGTCTCCCCTTGTCTTGGTGTGGAGTCGGACGGCCGTCAGTGATTCGTTGTTATGTGGATTGCTGGGGATCAGCTTGCTCTTGCAGTGGCGACGATTTGCCGATCCAAGCTATGTGTCCTGGTGGCCTGCATGGATTGTTCTTGGGTTCGCCGTTTTGGTGAAAGGTCCAGTGGCCGTGGTGCTGTCTGGTTTGGCGTTGCTTTTGTTCAGTGCCTTACGACGCGATCTGCAAACCCCTTGGAGGCGCTTGCGCCCGCTGCCCGGCTTACTGATCACCGCCCTGATCAGTTTGCCTTGGTATGCCCTTGAACTTTGTGTGGAGGGCCAAGCCTTCTGGGACAGCTTTTTTGGCTATCACAACCTCCAGCGTTTTACGTCGGTCGTGAATGACCATCTCCAGCCGTGGTGGTTTTTCGGGCCGGTGATGGTGGTGGCGGCGTTGCCCTTCACTCCCTTGCTGTTGCTTGGGTTGGCTCGGGTGCCGCGATGGCGAGTGCCCCCTGAGCACTCGCTTCAGCAATTTGCATCCTGTTGGTTGGTGGCCGTGTTGCTGTTTTTCACTGCAGCAGCCACCAAACTTCCGAGTTACTGGCTCCCTGCAACTCCAGCAGCGGCACTTCTGATTGCACTGGCGACGACCAGTCGGGACCGTCTGCAACGTTGGGCTTGGACCGCTTCGATTGGATTGGTGGCTTGCTTAGCCATCATCTTTTGGTTGTCGCCGGTGTGGGTTGTCTGGATTCGTGATCCCGAGATGCCCAGCCTCGCTTCCGACCTCTTGGGCAGCGGTTTGGTGTGGCGAGCAGCGCTTTGGTTCAGTCTCGCGGCGGTATTGAGTTCTGTGGTTTTGGTCCAGCGCAAATCGGCGGCGATTGGCTTGCTGAGTATGCAAATTCCATTGCTGTTGTTTCACGTCAGCGCCTTAATTCCGATCGCGGAACTGGCGGATCAACTCCGTCAGGTTCCTGTGAGGCAAGTAGCCGACCAGATGAAGAAGCAACACCGTCCAGGCGAACCCCTGGCCATGGTTGGTGCCATGAAGCCATCACTGCATTTTCATACTGGCCAGGTGATTGTTTTTGAGGGGCGTTCCAACGGAGCCTTGGTGAACTTGGCGGATCGATTGGCTAACGAACAACGCCGAGGCTGGGTTGGGCATCCCTTGGGAACCAAGGATGCTTCCGACACCGTGTTGATTGCTATTGATCAAGGGACGTCTTCTCAAGACCATTGGCGCGGTCTCCATCCCATTGATCTTGGACGTTTTGGGATCTACAACCTCTGGCGGCTTGATCGGGAGCGATTGGAACAGCGTGCTGACGTATTGAAAGCCAATGGAGTTGATGCGGATTGGCGTCAACCGAGGCCCGAGCGATTTTGATCGGGATCGAGGGGCTCGGGGGATTGCTGAGCAAGCTTCTGACGGTGGCAAAACCCGCAGTGGTCCCACAACTTGATTTCTCCATTCGGAGCCGGTCTCTGGCAACTGGGGCACGTCCCCATGCCGTGGACATCAATTCGGCTTGGGTGTCGAGCCCAAATGGTGGCTTCGTCCTCAAGTTTTTGCGAAGCAATGGCGTGGTGTTGTTGGATGCGCAAATCCCGAACGGCATGGCCCGCTCTGGTGAGTGCGCTCAGTAGCTGGGGACGGTTGTACTGGAGAGCCTGTCGCCATTGGGGATGACTGGCACCGACGGTGAGAATGCCGCGCTGGAGTGCCAGGGGTCGGCAGTGAGGTGAGAGGTGCGCTCCAGCAATTGATGGCCAGTCTTGCCAGAGGGCCGCTAAGTGATCATCACGACGCCAGTCCCGCTGCAGGGAACCAAGGCAGTTTTTAAGTTGCTCCGGGCTCTTTCTCTGGGGCGCCTGGAGCAATTCCAGGCCAGGGAGACGTCGACGCTGGGAATCGGGAGCCACTGCCATACCAAGACCATAGGCAGAGAAATGCGTCAGATCTCGCTAACCTTCAGCTGGATCCTTCTCAGTGCAATGGGTTTCTTCAATCGGCTGGGCCGACTGGTTCGTGCCAATGCCAACGCCGCTGTCAGTGGCATGGAGGATCCAGTCAAGATCCTGGATCAGTCGGTTGCGGATATGCAGTCCGATTTGGTCAAATTGCGCCAAGCGGTTGCTTTAGCGATCGCGAGTCAGAAGCGTCTTAGTAACCAATCGGAACAGGCTGAAGCCCAAGCAAAAACTTGGTACGAGCGGGCCGAGCTTGCACTGAAAAAAGGTGAGGAAGATCTGGCGCGTGAGGCGTTAACCCGACGCAAGACGTTCCAAGAAACGGCCACGTCCCTGGGAGCCCAAGTCCAGTCCCAAGTGGGTCAAGTGGACACGCTCAAAAAAAGCCTTGTGGCTTTGGAGGGAAAAATTGCCGAAGCCAAGACCAAAAAAGACATGCTCAAGGCCCGCGCTCAAGCGGCTCAGGCCCAACAGCAACTTCAAAGTGCAGTGGGAAGCATCGGCACCAATTCAGCCATGGCTGCCTTTGAGCGGATGGAGGAGAAAGTCGAGGCAATGGAGGCCACAGGGCAAGCTGCCGCGGAGTTGGCCGGAACGGATCTAGAGAGTCAATTCGCAGCTTTAGAGGGTGGCAATGATGTGGATGACGATTTGGAAGCCCTCCGAACCCAGTTGAAAGGTGGTCCGGAGGCAGTAGCGCTCCCAGCGGCGGAAGTTTCAGAGCAGGTCAAGCCGGTGCAAGTCGAAGAAGTCGACGCTGATCTCGAGGATCTGAAGCGTTCCATTGACAAGCTTTGATTCGCACGGTTTTTTCCGTGGAGCTCCATAGCATTGGTTGAGTCACTGATTTGTCTTGGCGCCCTCAGTTGTTGATTTCACGGATGCCGGTTTTGAAACGGAGGTGTTGAAAGCTTCCGGCTCGGTGTTGGTGGATTTTTGGGCCCCCTGGTGTGGTCCTTGTCGTCTCATCGCTCCCCTGATGACTTGGGCGGCGGAAACCTATGGCGACCAGCTGAGGGTGGGAAAGATTGAAGTTGATGGAAATCCCTCAACGCGAGATGCATATCAGGTTCAAGGGATTCCCACCTTGATCCTGTTCCGTGATGGGGAGCTTGTGGCTCGGCATGAAGGGGCGATCGCTAAGCCCCAACTTCAAGCCTTCCTGGATGCCAACCTCTAAACGGTTAAGTGCGCTTGGCAGTGGTGTCTTCGCTCGAAGCGATGCTGCCAAGCAGACTTATAGAGAGAGAACAGCACAGCGGGGCGGGCCAGCTCTTGTTGATCTTTCCATCGGGTCTTCCGATTTAGCTCCGCCACAGGAGGTGCTGCAGTCGATCGCCACAGCTGTTCTCCAGCCATCCAGTACGAGCTACTGCCTCCAGGCAGGGGTCAAGCCCTTTCATCGAGCTGTCGCTGATTGGTGCCGGCAGCGTTTTGGTGTTGTCGTCGACCCCGACCGTGAAGTTCAACTCCTCGTTGGTTCTCAGGAAGGCACGGCTCACCTTCCCCTTGCCGTTTTGGATGATGGAGATGCGGCTCTGCATCTTGATCCCTGTTACCCATCGCATTCAGGGGGACTGCACCTGGCAGGTGCGGCGGTTCAAAAGCTTTCTCTGTCTCCGGAACACAACTGGCGGCCGGATCTGCAAAGCATTCGAGCGTCGCAGTGGGATCAGTTGAAATTGTTTGTGCTTGGTTATCCCCATAATCCAACCGCTCGCGTGGGCGATCAAGAGGATTTGAATCGAATCATGGGGTTCGGAACACGGCATCAGCTCGTGATTGCCCACGACAATCCCTATGTAGATCTTGCCCTCAACGGCGTTGCTCCGGCCTTGTTGCAGGCTCCCGGATGGAGGGACTGGGGCATTGAATTTTTCTCCTTGTCGAAGGGTTGGTGCTTGGGCGGTTTACGTCTCGGTTTTGCTGTTGGAGCCGCACCGCTTATTGCAGCGTTACGGCAAACGAAGGCCGTCATTGATTTCAATCAGTCGCTCGCCTTGCAACAGGGAGGAATCCAGGCTTTGCAAGAGTTTGCGCATTGGCCTATCAAGTTGCATCCAATTTTTCGGGAGCGACGTGATCGTGTTGTGCGTTTGCTCTCCAATCGGGGTTGGAACATCGCCTGTCCAGATATGGCCATGTATCTCTGGATGCCTCTGCCTGCAGCGGCCCTAGCCCGCGGTTGGTCTGATGAACAAACCGCATCGGAATTACTGCAGCGCAGTGGCGTTGCTCTAACTCCAGGCTCTGGCTTTGGTGTCGCGGGTCGCGATTGGTTGCGGATGGCATTGGTGCGACCCGTTGATGAACTTGAACTGGCTGCCCAGCGACTGATGGATGCCTTGGATGAATGAGGCCTGTCGTCCAGGCCGCCATGGTGGTCGAGTGATGTGGAATTACCGCCGGGTGGCGGGTGGTGCTGCTCAGCCCTGGTTGCTGCGTTCAGTTCCGGTGTGCAGCAGCACGGAAGTGCTGCTGAGTCGTTGGTTGAAAGGGCCGGTTGAGTTCGATCAGGCCTGTGCCGTGGTGGCGGCTCACCAACGTTGGGGCACGGGCCAGTGGGGACGACGCTGGTCATCACCGCGGGGTGGTGTTTGGCTCAGTGCGGCTCTTCCTTGGCATGGCGAGGGATCAGGCCGTGCTGGCCTCTTGGGCTTAGCGGTTGCTGTGGCGTTTGCAGAACGATTGGAGTGCCATGGCCTTCCGGTCCGAATCAAATGGCCCAATGATCTTGTTTTGTACGGAAGAAAGTTGGCGGGGTTTCTGCCCAGCGTCACCCAGCGTGGATCGAGCGTGCGCCAGCTCCGCATTGGCTTTGGCCTCAATATTTGCAATCCAGTACCGATCGAGGGTATTGCTCTCGATCAGCTCGATCGAGTCGGTTCCCATGATCCGGCCCGTTGGACTGCCGAAATCCTTCTAGCTCTCGATCGTTGCCAACAGATCGGAGGTGATGGCAGCTGGTGCCTGCCAGCCTTAAACAGGCTGCTTTGGGCGAAGCAAATTCAGCATCCCAAAGATGGTCGGACCTGGATGATTTCTGGGGTGGCCTCCGATGGAGCGCTTCAGCTTCACCACGGGACGCGCTACGAGGAGTGGCGTCGCTGGTCTTCATGAGCGCTTCTGCTTCATACACTTCAGGGGCTGTTGCCCATGCCAGTTCGAGTGCTGCACTGGTTTTCGTTGATTTGGTTGCTCAATGTCTCTGCCCCGCTTCCGCAGCCACCGTTGGGTTTTGATCAGCCTCTTGAGGACTTGGAACGGCAACGGGTGATCACACCGCAGGAACGACTGGGCTTGGAGACAGGTCGAGTGGGTGTTCCGATTCGGTCCAACCATCGATCGGAGGCTTGTCGTGATGGTGCCCTGTCGCGACAGGAGTGTGCATCGGGCGTGGTCACTCGAACGGCGTCTCCCCGGGTGATGTTCCAGCGCTCCCGCTCTCAGCCTGTTCGGATTCCGGTGTCGGCATTGCTGGCCGGTGGACGGGGAGGGTTCCGATTGGAGTCTGTTTTTGCAGTGACGCCAAGACCTTTGCCCGTGCGAGGGAATGGGAATCGAGCCTTGTTATTTCCAGTTGTCGGACAGGCCTTTGCAAGTAGTGGGTTTGGTTGGCGGCTTCATCCCTTGCTGGGGAGCTGGTTAATGCACTCCGGTCGCGATTTTGCTGCTCCAGAGGGTGCCCCAGTGGTGGCGGCACTCTCCGGCTCCGTCTTAAGCAGTGGCTTGGCCGGTGGCTATGGCCTTGCTATTGAGTTGAATCATCGCGAGCCAAGGCGCCGAACCTTGTATGGCCATCTCTCTGAGTTGTATGTGAAAGCTGGTCAAAGAGTGCGCCAGGGCGACGTGATTGGACGAGTTGGAAGCACCGGCTTGAGCACAGGTCCGCATTTGCACTTCGAACTTCGGCTGCCATCAGCAACGTCTTGGTATGCCGTGGATCCCGGAGACTTCGATTTGGCGGGATGGATGCCACCTGGTGAGGATCCAGTGGCACTTTTAATGTCTCAGCTTCTGGAAAGTCTCAAGCGTGATGATTAGTGATTAGTTGGCTTCTTGAGCCCGCAAAATAAATCCAACACCGCAGATTGGACGAACAGAGCTGTGTTCAGATTGCAATCAAAAACCATGGAATCGGTGTTCCCGTCTCGGAATCGATGCTGAAGAGTTGGCTGAATCCGTTTATTCGGGGGAGGCTTCGCCGCGACGGTCTTCAGGTAGAGGGAGCCGGTCTTGGCTTGGCACTAGCCCGAGAACTGGTCGTGGGCTGGGAGGGAACGTTGATCCTTGAGCAAAGCGCTGTGATGGATGGCTCACTCACAACAGCGTTGCTGACGTTGCCCATTCGCCCAGTTATGAGGGACGGAGAAGTTCCGGAAGACGCTCAAAAAGATCAGGTTTGAGCACGTAATCTTCGGCGCCGTTGCTCAGGGCTTCCGCTCGTTTTCCCGCGTCATTGAGAGCTGTCACGATTACCACCCGAGGGGGTGCTGCAAGAACGGCTTTGTCTTGAATTCGTTGTAAGCAAGCCAGTCCATCGATGCCAGGGAGCATCAAATCAAGCAAAACAAGGTCAAACGGTTGCACGCTGGAATTCTCTAAAAATCTTCGGCTGAATGGAAGATCACCCCGTTGTGGCCTTCGTCTTGGATCTCTGCAAGCAACAGCTGTTGGATCCTGGGATCGTCCTCAACGATCGCTACAACGAGTGCACCAGTTGATTCCTGCATGGCTTCATCCATCTGCTGGCATGGCGGGCTGTTCAGATTGCCCCTACGGAATGATCGACATCGGAGTGATCTAACCCCCCGTTTGGTTTGTTGATTTCAAGGATGTGACCATCCTGAAAGCGAGCAATTTGTCGTGCTCGGGCCGCTACGTCGTCTTCATGGGTGACGAGCACAAGGGTGATTCCCTGTTGATGCAGCTCATCGAATAATTCCAGAACTTCCCTGGTGGTTTGTGAATCAAGGGCGCCCGTTGGTTCATCGGCCAAGAGCAGGCTGGGCTGATTGATGATGGCCCGTGCAATGGCCACCCGTTGCTGCTGCCCCCCCGAGAGTTGGTTTGGACGGTTGTCTAAGCGTTGACCAAGCCCAACTCTCTCAAGGGCTGACCGTGCCCTTGCCCGTCGTTCCTCTGGCTCGATGCCGGCGTAGATCATTGGCAACATCACGTTGTCCATTGCCGTTGCATTGGGGAGGAGGTGGAATTGCTGAAAAACAAAACCCAACGAGCGGTTTCGAACTTCAGCTAACGCATCGTCATCCAACTGATCAATCGCCATGTCATTGAGGCGATAACTCCCTTGAGTAGGGCGGTCGAGGCAGCCAAGAATATTCATCGCCGTACTCTTTCCAGATCCACTGGCACCCATCACGGCCAGGTAGTCCCCTTCTCGAATGACCAGGTCGAGCTGATCAAGCGCTTTAACGGCTAAGTCGCCAGAACCATAAATTTTGCTGACACCGCGAAGTTCAGCAATCGGTTTGGGATCTGCCTCAACCAAGACCCCTCTCTCCAACTAGAGCGATCGCCTGTTGGAGCAGAGGTGTTTCAGAGACAGCTTCGTTCGCCCATTGAAAGAGTGGGTTGGAGAGAATTCCACCGATGGCTGTCACGCCAACACAACCAATCAGGGCAACCCGCAGAGGCTGCATTCCCATCAGGGACCAATCGACATCTGGATAGTTTTTAACAACATCAGATGCCTCGTGGGGCTCTTTTACAACCATCATCTTGATGACGGAGATGTAGTAGTAAATAGAGATGACTGATGTAATCAGTCCAACAACAACAAGTAAGTATTCGTGGTTGGCCCAGCCGGCAAAGAAAAGATAGATTTTTCCAAAGAATCCAAGCATGGGAGGGATTCCTCCCAGGGATAACAGGCAAAGACTTAGGCCAAGCGTAATTAAAGGATCTTTTTGATACAGGCCCGCATAATCGGAAATTCGATCGCTACCAGTACGAATCGAGAACAGGATGATGCAAGCAAATGCACCAAGGTTCATAAACAAATAAGCGGCCATATACAAAACCATGGCAGCGAAACCGTCTTCGGTTCCACACACCATGCCGATCATCACGAACCCGGCTTGGCCAATCGAGCTGTAAGCCAGCATTCGTTTCATCGATGTCTGTGCCAAGGCGACGACGTTGCCCAACGTCATGCTCAGCACGGCAAGGACCGTGAATAGCAGCTTCCACTGATCGTCGAAGGCTCCAAAACAGCCCACCAAAATGCGTAGGGCCAGTGCAAATCCTGCAGCTTTGGAGCCCACAGACAGAAAGGCAACGACTGGAGTGGGTGAGCCTTCGTAAACGTCCGGAGTCCACTGGTGAAAAGGAACAGCCGCGATTTTGAAGGCCACAGTCGCCAGCACAAACACCAAAGACAAGGCCGCTAGGGGCGTGGTGCTGGTCTGTAAGGCAAGACCAATGATTTCGAGGCTGGTACTGCCGCTAAGGCCGTACAGCAGTGAAGCTCCGTAAAGAAATACTGCTGCAGCGGCTGAGCCAACGAGCAGATATTTGAGCGCTGCTTCCGAGCTGCGGGCATCGCGTTTCATGTACCCCGACAGCAAGTAGCTCGCCACAGAAAGGGTTTCGAGCGAGATGAAGATGCTGACCAGATCCGTTGCCCCACAGAGGAGCATCGCCCCAAGGGTCGCCGCTAAAAGGATTGCGGCGTATTCGCCAACAGGCGTTCCGCTTTTTTCGGCATATCGCCAGCTAATCAGTAGTGACAGCAGCGTTGATGTGGCAATGACGGCCCGGAAAGCAACGGCGAGATTGTCCGCCAAAAACGCCCCAAGGAATGAGGGTTCCAGGGGTGCATTCCATTGGAGTGCCAGTAGGACCAGGGCGCTGCCTAGCCCGAGGTAACAAATCGGTGGAACCCAGCGTGCAGCTACCTTTTCGCCGGCAAGATCCACCAACAGCGTGGCGATCATCGCCAGAAGAACGGCCCCTTCCGGCAGGACTGCCGAGGCGTTCAGGGAAAGGTTCAGCAACTCACCAGGGGCGGCCATGGCCTGGGTGGCGAGGAGAAGAGCACCCATCTCGGGCATGACGGCCTGAATTTCGTTGTGCTGGGTTGACTGTAGCGGCGCCTATACGGACCGATTGGATGCGCATCGCGTTCCGCGGTGCGATAAAGAAGGAGATCGGTTCATTGGCCGCCTGTGGCGCACACCCTCGTCATCGTTGAAAGCCCTACGAAGGCCCGCACCATTCGCGGCTTCCTTCCGAAGGGATTCAAGGTCGAGGCATCCATGGGCCACGTCCGGGATTTGCCGAACAACGCCAGCGAGATTCCTGCGGCTGCAAAGGGCCAAAAATGGGCCAACCTCGGCGTGAACACTGAGGCCGAATTTGAGCCTTTGTACGTGGTTCCGAAGGACAAAAAGAAAATTGTCCGTGAATTAAAAGATGCTTTAAAAGGCGCCGATCAGTTGCTCCTGGCCACGGATGAAGACCGGGAGGGGGAAAGCATTAGCTGGCACCTGCTTCAGCTGTTGGCCCCCAAAGTGCCCGTGAAGCGCATGGTGTTTCACGAGATCACCAAAGAAGCCATCGGTAAGGCGCTGGATCAGACGAGAGACCTCGACATGGAGCTCGTGCATGCCCAGGAGACCCGTCGGATTCTGGATCGCCTCGTCGGTTACACGCTGTCGCCGCTGCTTTGGAAAAAAGTGGCCTGGGGCCTTTCTGCCGGACGGGTTCAATCGGTTTCGGTTCGTCTTCTCGTGCAACGTGAACGGGCCCGACGAGCCTTCTGCAGTGGCAGCTATTGGGATTTAAAAGCCAAGTTGGAGCAGGGTGGTCGCGGATTTGAAGCGAAGCTCACCCACGTGGCTGGACGGCGGATTGCCAGCGGCAATGACTTCGACGAGAGCACCGGTGGCTTGAAATCTGGAGCCAATGTGCAATTGCTCCAAGAAAGTGAGGCAAGGGCTTTGGCCGACAAGGTTCAGGGGAGCCCTTGGACGGTGGATGCGGTGGAAGAAAAGCCGACCGTGCGCAAGCCGGTTCCACCGTTCACGACCAGCACGCTTCAGCAGGAGTCCAACCGCAAGTTGCGCCTTTCTGCGCGGGAAACCATGCGTTGCGCTCAAGGCCTGTATGAGCGCGGATTCATCACGTACATGCGGACGGATTCCGTTCATCTATCCGACCAAGCGATTAGTGCATCACGAACCTGCGTCCAAAGCCTCTACGGCAAGGAGTATTTGAGCCCCGGACCACGTCAATTCAGCACGAAGGCACGCAATGCCCAAGAAGCGCATGAGGCGATTCGTCCTGCCGGAGAAAGCTTCCGCACCCCTGGAGATACCGGTCTTGATGGTCGTGATCTGGCTTTGTATGAGTTGATTTGGAAGCGAACCGTCGCCAGTCAGATGGCTGAGGCGAGGCTCACGATGCTCTCGGTGGATTTGAGCTCAGCTGATGCGAGTTTCAGAGCCAATGGCAAGCGCATCGATTTTCCTGGGTTTTTCCGCGCCTATGTCGAGGGAAGTGATGATCCTGACGCCGCTCTCGAGGGGCAAGAGGTGCTGCTGCCGTCCCTCGCGGTCGGGGATAAGCCTCAGCCGAAAGACGTGGATGCCTTGGGGCATCAAACCCAGCCGCCCGCTCGATTTAGCGAAGCGTCCTTGGTGAAGATGTTGGAAAAAGAAGGCATTGGACGACCATCCACCTATGCCTCGATCATTGGCACCATTGTTGATCGCGGCTACGCAACGATTCAGGGAAACGCCTTGACCCCGAGCTTTACCGCTTTTGCTGTAACGGCCCTGCTGGAGGAGCATTTCCCCGATCTGGTGGATACCAGCTTCACGGCACGGATGGAGAACACCCTCGATGAGATCTCCCACGGCAAAGTGCAGTGGCTTCCCTATCTCGAAGGGTTTTACAAGGGAGAACAGGGCCTTGAAACCCAAGTGCATCAGCGGGAGGGGGATATCGACCCAGGCGCCTCTCGAACGATTGATCTGGAGGGCCTGACCTGCGTTGTTCGCATTGGTCGGTTTGGTGCCTACCTCGAGTCGAAGCGGGTGAGTGACGACGGTGAGGAGGAGTTGATCAAGGCAACGCTCCCCCGCGAAATCACCCCAGCGGATCTGGATCAAGATCAAGCCGAGCTAATTCTTAAGCAGAAAGCGGATGGACCTGAGGCTCTCGGGGAAGATCCGGAAACGGGCGACTTGGTTTACCTGCTCTTTGGCCAATACGGCCCCTACGTCCAGCGTGGTCAGGTGAGTGATGAGAATCCCAAGCCCAAGCGCGCTTCGCTGCCAAAAGGCGTGAAACCTGAGGATCTCAAGCTCGACGACGCCTTGGGTCTTTTGCGGTTACCGCGACTTTTGGGAGATCATCCTGATGGTGGACGTATCCAGGCTGGCCTCGGTCGTTTTGGCCCCTACGTCGTTTGGGATAAGGGCAAAAGCGAGAAGGATTACCGCTCCTTAAAGGGGGAAGACGACGTGCTGATGGTTGGTCTTTCCAGGGCTTTGGAGCTCTTGGCGATGCCCAAACGTGGCCGCGGAGGACGGACAGCCCTGAAAGACTTGGGCAAGCCAGAGGGAAGTGAGGAGACCGTCCAAGTCTATGACGGACCATATGGCTTGTATGTCAAACAGGGCAAGGTGAACGCGTCGCTGCCGGAAGGCAAGGGCGCTGAAGACGTCACCCTGGAAGAAGCCATCGAACTGTTAGCCGCGAAGGCTTCAGCCAAGAAGGCGAGTCGTAAATCAACGGCGAAGAAACCCGCGGCGAAGAAGCCTGCAGCGAAGAAACCTGCAGCGAAAAAGGCCCCGGCTACAACAAAAACGGGTCGGCTTCGGGCGAGTGCAGTGCGGGTGATTAAGCCGGGAAATAGCTAATGGTGCAGCGCCTGACGTGGTTGGTCCCCCTGGTTTTGCTCCAGGGGTGTGCCGGGACTCCGTTGGCCGAACGGTTGGAGAGGAGTTTTGGGTCGGTGGACACAGTTGTTGAGACGCAGCCGGCTCGATCGGATGACACCACTTCCACGGGTTCGAAAATCAAGGATTCTGCAAGCCCTGCAGCAGACGGGTCTGACCTGAACAATCCCGATGGGGTGTTGAAGAAGGGAACTGCAACAACCAAAGCACCTGAAACATCCGTCGCACTTGAAACATCCGCCCCATCACCGTCATCGCAGTCGCCCTCCAATCCAATAGCCTCCAATCCAGCAAAACCCAATTCCCCTGCCTCGAATCAGCCCCAGGAGCCTTATCGGATCACGATTCGACTCTCCGGTGCTGACCCGGCTGCTCCTGCGGAGGCCGTTACGCGGGTGCTGCGGAACGCGGATGTGCGTTTTGCTGTTGAACGCATCGAGCGGATCCAACCATGAGCTTGGATCCACAACCCCTCAGCCGTCAGCAAGCTTTGCGGTTAGTCGAAGGGGCGTATCTCGCGGCAACCACAGGCTTGATCTGGTTGGCCTTGTACTACCTCCCTGTTGGTGGTGCTCTGTTTCGATTGGCGCTTCCCCTCCCTCTCACCCTTCTTCAGTTGCGACGTGGCGGCAGGTCTGGGGCTGAGGGTCTCCTGCTGGCCGTCCTTCTTCTGACGGCGCTCATGGGTCCAGTCCGTGGACCTCTCTTGCTGTTCCCCTATGGATTGTTGGCGTTATGGCTGGGTTGGTGTTGGTGTCGAGGATGGAGTTGGTGGTTGAGTTGGAGCATGGGAGTGGTCCTGGGGACCTTTGGTTTTTTAGTGCGGGTGGTGGTCTTGTCTCTTCTGGTGGGAGAAAACCTTTGGGTTGTGATCACCCGTGCGGGGGCTGGAATCTTGGATCGTCTCATCGCCGTGCTGCATCTCCCTATCACCCCTGATTTAACGCAGGTTCAAGTGATGGCCTTCCTGTTGGTGGTTGTGCAGGAGGTGATCTACGTGCTCTCCCTCCATGCACTGGCCTTTTGGATTTTTCCGCGATTGCGCTCGCCCATTCCTGAGCCGCCTCCGTTGTTGCATGCCCTTGTTGCCCTTGACCCACTCTGAAGGGCGGGCATGGCCCGAAGGGTGCCGGCGTGTTGGTCAGCAGGGTGATGCCGCTGCTTCAATCACCGCAATGGCGCCCTGGCTGGATCAGGACATGCGTCCTGATGTGTTGCTGTTGTTGGCTGCAACGCGAACGGCAGAACAGGAGGGTATTTCTGCGGCAGGTGCGACCGCTGCCGCACGCCGGACGACGGCTTTGGCCGATGCCGAGTTGTTGTTGAAGGGTCCATCGGTGGCCCCAAGTTGGCCTTTGCCGACGCTTCCAGCAGGTGTCTCCCCGGCCTTGCTGAGTCACGCTGTGGTTGCTCGTTTGGGCTTACAACCTCGTGTGGCTGCCGTGGGGTTGATGCGCCAGCCAGATTTCGACCATGTTCGACTCGAATCTCCAGACCTCGGACCGGCTGACTGCTTGTCGTCTGGTGCTGCGATGCCACTGGAGAGAGTGAATCATCTTTGGCGGCAAGGAGAACAACTGGGAGCGAGTCTGCAGCGGCCAATTGTTTTAGCTGAATGTGTCCCAGGGGGAACCACCACCGCCCAGGCCGTTCTCACCGCTTTGGGGTTTGAGGTGGGCGACTTAATCAGCGGCAGTGCTCGCCAACCGCCCCATCGCCTGAAATCCGCGTTGGTCGCCCAGGGATTGCAGAAAGCGGGTCTTATCAAAGGCTGCGGTGCACAAGCTGTGTTGGCGGCGGTTGGCGATCCGTTTCAGGTGGTGGCTGCGGGCTTATTAGTTGGCGCTGCTCGATCGCAGCAACCGCTGCTGTTGGGGGGCGGCAGTCAAATGTTGGCCGTTTTGGCGTTGGCCTTGCATGCGCTGCCAAAAGCGGCTGGCGCATCGTTGCTGCGTCAGGTTCTTGTTGGCACAACAGCTTGGCTTGCTAATGAAGGGGCTAGCGCCGGTATGGCTTCCCCAATGGATCGACTCGTCGATTCCATCGGTGAACGGTTTGGTGCATCGCTTGCCGTATTCGCCTCAGGTGTGCATTTCCATGCCAGTGCCCATCAGGCCCTGCGTGACTATGAGCTGGGATATGTAAAAGAAGGGGTTGGGGCTGGTGCGTTGTTGCTCCTGGCTCAGCTGAAGGGGGTGAGTCGGCGTGGGTTGGTGGATGACTGCGACCAAGCGATGGACCAACTCTTGGGTCGACCCGTAACGTCGATTTCATGACGATGCCTTTCGATCCGACTAGCGGAATTCGTCGACGTCATCTCCTAAGGATGATCGGTGGAGCTGGTTTGATCAGCTTGGCTGGGTGTCGTGCTGGCGGTGTGAAGCACCAGTTTTTAGCTCCCGCTGGCGTCCTACCCAAAACTTGGACGATGGAGTTGCCCGACCCCTGGCAGCTCACATCTGCCAAGGCCCTGGAGCAGTGGACCCAGGGGGATGCGGCTCAGGCAGATTTGTTGGCCTGCACCGATGGATGGCTCGACACCCTTTCCGCTGTTGCTTTGCAGCCGATTGAGGCTGCTGCACTTAGCAACCAGCTCGATCCGTTGGCGCAGCAATTTTTGAAAATGCAGGGTCCGTTGGCGTCCCAGGTGCTTCCTGTTGGTGTGAGTCCTTGGGTTCTGCTCGTTCGGTCGAACCCCGTCGTTGATGCGATTAAAAAGTTGGGGTGGCAGATGCTGCTCGACCCTCAACTGAAGGGCAAAATTGTGTTTCCTGCCAGCCCGAGGGTGGTGATCGATCTGGCCGATCGTCTTGAACAGCCGGATGCATTGCAGCGTTTGCGGCGTCAAGCGCTCACTTTTGATGATCGTCAGGCGGTGAATTGGTTGCTGAAGGGAGTAGCCAAAGTGGTGGTTTTGCCGTTGCAACGCTGCTTGTCTTTGTTGAGGCGAGATCCCCGAATGGAGGTGATCCTTCCGAATCAGGGTGCACCGTTGCACTGGACTGTCCTCATCAGGCCTCAGGACACCAAGGAGCCTCTCCCTCAAGCATGGGTGGAGCTGGCATGGCGTGAACCCATGCGCCGGCGACTTCTCCAAGAGGGTTGGCGGGCTCCTCTGGCAACGGCAGTTCTTGATGCTGATCGTTCACAGCTCCCAGAACGTTGGCGGTCCTTGGTGCTTCCACCGGATGACCTTTGGAGCAAATGTTGGTCGCTTCCACCGCTTAGCCCTGAGCAGCGCATCAGCTTGGCGGAACGTTGGCGGGCGTCAGCTCCATAACCGTCTGCGCGGTGCCGCGACCAGTCGGGTATGGGTGTCGGCTAGCAGTTTGGGGATGTTCAGCCCATGGGGGCAGCGTGGCAAACACTCGCCACAACTTTCACAAGCGGAGGCATCAATGGTGTCCCACCAGTGACCGGCTCGACCAATCAGGTTGTATCGCTCCTGGCTGTACTCGATTAAGTCATGACCAAGGGTCAGATTGCGCAGCCTAAGGAGGTTGGGAATCGGGACTTGATTGGGGCATGGCAAGCAAGCACGGCACTGGCCGCAGAGATCGTTGCCCAAGCGCTCTCGATGGCGCTGCTCCAGTTGATGGAGCACCTCGGTTTCCTGTTGTTGGAGGGGTCCATCCGCTTGGGCTAAATGAGCAGCGGTGGTGAGATCGTCGCTGAAGGCGGCTCCGAGAGTGAGCGTCGATACGCCCTGGGCAAGGAGGAAGCGATAGGCGAGGACGAGCGGATCGATGGGGCGACAATCGTCTTTGAGCGTTGGGCTCGGTGCTTGTAGCCGACCCCCCTTATCGGCTGGAGAAATGGCCATGACCCCAATCCCGTTCTCCAAAGCCCAGTGCGCCAGTGGTAAGCGTTGAGGATCGAAAAGGTGAAGGTGGAGACTGCAAAAGTCGAAACGCTGGCTTCGGAGTGCCTGTTCGATCAATGCATTCGTTCCGTGGCTGCTGAAACCGAGCTGCGTTACGCGGCCGCTGGATAGTGCCCACTCCATGAGTTGGGCACCCTCACCGCTCAGGGCCCACTCCAAATGCTCCTGTCGGTTGATGCCGTGAACCGCGAGGTTGTCGAGTGTGTTGAGGCCCAGCCGGTGGAGGATTGCGTCGAGTTGGTGCTGACCTTCAACAAGGCTTGAACCCGGCAAGAGCTTGCTGGTTGTTACCCATCCACCTTCGGGAAGGGTGGAAGAGTGTTGGAGTGCTTCTCCCAGAAACTGCTCTGCCGGTCCATAGGCAGGGGCAGTTTCTAGGTGGTTGATGCCGATCTTGGCCGCGGCTTCAAGAACTGAGGCCATCTGGTCCACGGAACCGATGGCCCGCATGGTTCCAAGGGTGAACAAACTGACGGGCCGCCCAGTTCCGAAGGACCGCCGTTTCACGGGCTCGGCGGAGTGTTGGTGTCTGTGGAGGGTTCATCCATATCACCTCGTTTGTTCAAATGACGAACAAGGGCCGCAGGGCTGAGTTCATCGACAAATCGGCTGAAAGCGCTTTGGTCTTCGGCATCGGCTTCAGCGTCAACTGGGATTGATGCTTCCGCGACCACCTCTTCCAGCATCCAAATACCACTCCCGGTCCGCACGGCAAGAGCAATGGCGTCGCTGGGTCTGGAATCGATTTCGATGAAGTCCATGTCGTCTTCGTCATCGACTTCGTCCTCGTCCAAGTCGGGTCGAAGTTTGAGCACCGCATGAAAGGTGCTGTCTTCAATGGCGTGCACGATGACCCGATCTAATTCCAGGCCTCCTGCAACCAACAGGGCTGCCATGAGGTCATGGCTCAGGGGGCGAGCAGGATGCGTGTCTTGGAGGCCCTCCATGATGTTGTGAGCTTGTGCTTGATCGATCCAAATCGGTACCTGCCGCCGTCCACTTGGATCACGGAGCAGAACGATGGGGCTTCGACTAGCGGCATCGAGAGCGATACCAGCGACGCTCATCTCAACCATGGCGACGCCTCCACGTTGTCCGATTATGGCTATAGCAAATCGCGCAGGTGATGTTTACAGGCCTTGTGCAGTCGGTCGGAACCATTCAGCGTCGTTCAGGGGCAGTGGTGGTTGTGGGTTGTGCACCATTCGCGCCTCTTTTTTTGGGCGACAGTGTTGCGGTAGATGGGGTCTGCCTCACGGTCGCTGAGCTGGTGGCCGATGGCTTTCGTGCTGATGTCAGTGAAGAGACACTGAGCCGAACCACCCTTGGCAGAAAGTCAGACCAAGGTGGATTGGTCAATTTGGAGCCTGCACTTCGTCTAAGTGATCGCCTTGGCGGCCACTTGGTGAGTGGTCATGTTGATGCGCCAGGTGAGGTGATTCGCCTGGAGGCTTTGCCCCAGTCTTGGCTCCTAGAAATGCGTTGGTTGGAGCCGCGATTTGGTCGTTATGTTTGCGAAAAAGCGAGCATCGCCGTGGACGGCATCAGTCTCACCGTCGCGGACTGCTGCCCAGAAGGGGTGACGTTTTCATTGGCGGTGATTCCGCACACATGGCAAGAAACCACCCTGCGGGCATTGGCAGTGGGTGATCGTGTCAACCTCGAAGTGGATCAACTAGCGCGTTATGCCGAGCGATTGTTGCTTGATTCTCCGAAGGACGCTTACTCCAAACCCGTTGCTGACTTATCAGTGGATTGGTTGGCTTCGAATGGCTGGTCTTGATCGATTTGCACCAAGACGATGACTCCAGACTCTTTTTGCAGCTCGATCCGAAACTCTTGACCAGGAACTAGGCCGAGTTGACGCGTGTAGGCATGACCAATGAGCAAATTTCCATTGCCGTGGACCCGGGTTCGAAACTCCGCTTGGCGTCCCCGTGTTCCTGTCGACGATGACGTACTGCTCTTGGGCAACTGCCAGCCCTGCGCTTTGGCTTTGGCTTCGACAAGAGCCCGATAAAAACTCTTTTTGAGCAGTCGCCCGCTGGGTCCGACATATCCACAGCCGCGGGCAATATCGTCTTCTGACCGATTGCTGAGCGATCTGGCTTTGTCAAGCAGCTCTTTGCCGACCAGCATTGTGGAACTCAATTCATATCAATTTTGGCTTGAACGTTTAACGCCGGCAAGGGATCAGAGCAAATAAAGAATCACAAAAAGAACAACCCAAATGCCGTCAACAAAATGCCAATACAGCTCTGCCGCTTCGAGGGGGAAATGATTTTCAGCGGTGACGCGTCCACCGTTTTCGCGGGCTTGCCACCACACGATCAGAGTCATCACGGCTCCAAGGGTGACGTGTAGTCCGTGAAAACCTGTCGCTGCGAAAAAGGTGCTGGCAAAAAGGTTGTCGGTGAGTCCAAATGGGAGCGTGAAATACTCCACCATCTGACTGATCAGAAAGGCGATCCCCAACGATGCAGTGATCAGCAGCCAGCGACGACATCGTGCATGGTCACTGTTACGTATCGCTTGCCCCGCCTTGTGAAAAGTGGCGCTGCTCACAAGCAGCAACACCGTGTTGAGGATGGGTAGGGGAAGTTCAAGCTCAAAAATCGCGCCTTCCGGTAAGGGATTCACCGCTTTAAAGGTGAGATAGGCCGCAAAGAAACCGGCGAATGTCATCGCGTCAGCCACGAGGAATGTGGCTAACCCGAACATCCGGAAGTCTCCATGTTCTTCAACGGCATGGCCGTGGGTTTCTGAGCTGTTAGCGCTATCAGCGCTGTCGGGTTGGACGGGAAGGGTGCTGGTCATTTGCCGCTGCTCCAGAGATCACGACCGCTCGTGGCGGACAAGTCGATTTCATCGATGGGGACGCCATAGGCATAGGGCTCTGTCACAAGAGGTGCCTCACCCACCCAGTTCTCCACCGGAGGAGGGGAACTGGTTAGCCATTCCGGCGTTAGTGCATTCCATGGATTGTCTCCAGCGACTTTTCCATAAAAGGCACTGTGAATCACGTTCCAAAGGAAAGGCAGGGTGCTGATGGCCATGAGCAAGGCACCCACCGAGCTGATCTGATTGATCAAGGTGAACTGGGGGTCGTATTCCGCAACCCGTCTTGGCATTCCATTGAGCCCAAGCCAGTGCTGTGGTCCAAAGCAAAAGTTGAAGCCGATGAACGTGAGTGCACAGTGGAAGCGGCCCAAGTCTTCATTCAGCATGCGTCCAGTGAACTTTGGATACCAGTGATAAATCGAGGCAAAAATAACAAATACAGAGCCTCCAAAAACGATGTAATGGAAGTGGGCAACAACGAAATAAGTGTCGTGCACATGAATATCAAAGGGCACCTGCGCTAAGGCAACCCCAGTAATCCCTCCGAGCACAAAATTCACGATGAATCCGCAGGAGAAGAGAATAGCGCTGTTCAAGCTTATTTTCCCTCCCCATAATGTGGCGAGCCAATTGAAAAACTTGATTCCCGTGGGAACAGCGATGAATGCGGTGGCAATAGTAAAAAACAAGCGCATCCAAGGTGGGGTTCCACTGGTAAACATGTGGTGTGCCCAAACAATCAAACCCAGAACAACGATCGCCATGATCGAGTACACCATGGTCACATAACCAAAGAGTGGCTTTCGGGCATGAATCGGAAGGATTTCACTTACCAACCCAAAGGCTGGAAGAACCATGATGTAAACGGCTGGGTGAGAATAGAACCAAAAAAGGTGTTGATAAACAACAACATTTCCGCCAAGTGTTGGATTGAAAAAGCCAGTATGGGCAACGATATCGAAACTTAAAAGAACCAGCGTTCCTGCAAGAACAGGGGTCGATGCGACAACCAGGATGCTGGTGCCAAGCATGGCCCAGCAGTACATCGGCAGCTGCATCAGCTTGAGTCCTGGACGACGCAACTTCAAAATTGTCGCGATGAAGTTAATGCCACCGAAAATGGAACTGCCACCAAGCAAAAGAACACTGATAATCCAAATGATTTGACCAGTTGCTGGTGTTGTAATGCTGAGAGGCGGATAAGCGGTCCATCCTGATTGGGCTGCTCCAGTGATGAAATAACTGGCCACCAGCATCAAGCCAGCGGGTGGAATCAACCAAAAAGCAACGGCATTTAGCCGTGGAAAAGCCATGTCGCGTGCACCGACATAAAACGGGATCAAATAATTTCCAAAGGCGCCGTTCACCACAGGCACGATCCAAAGAAAAATCATCACCGTGCCATGCAAGGTGAGCACTTGGTTGTAGACGTCCCGAGCCATGAAGTCGGCCACGGGGCTGGCCAGTTCTGTGCGGATCGCTCCAGCGAGAGCACCACCGATCAGGTAAAAAACAAATCCGCAGACGAGATATTGCAGTCCGATCACCTTGTGATCAACGCTGAAACTCAAGTACCGCAACCAGCCTGTGGGCTGAAGTCTTGGGGCTGGGGCTGTGCTGTTGGGAGGAAGTGTGGCAGTCATCTCAAGTGTTGGCGACTGTTGTGTCGGTTGGAGGAGACGGTTTGGCGTTATTGCTGAACCAGGTTTGCCATTCATCGGCTTCGTCCACCACAACGGTGGAGCGCATGCCCCCGTGGTACGGACCGCAAAGTTCTGCGCAAACGATCGGGTAACGCCCCGGTCTTGTTGCGGTGAAACTCAATTGTGTTGGTTGGCCAGGAATGATGTCTTGCTTTAGGCGAAATTCAGGCACCCAGAAGGCATGAATGACATCCTTCGATTCCATCCGGAGCGTGACTGGACGATCCGCAGGAACATGTAGTTCGCCTGCGGTGATATCTCCATCTGGATAGTGGAATAAGAAGGCAAATTGCATCGCTGTCACTTCGATCGGTAAGACATCGGGGACCATTTCTGAGCCAACCGATCCTGAGCTGATGCCTCCCCAAATCCTTTCCTCATGCATGCCTCCCATGTGGTCATGGGCTAAAGGAACCATGCCTCCCATCCGGTCGTAAATGTCGTAGCTGTAGAGCCCTACGAAGAGAACGACGATCGCAGGGACAGCCGTCCAAAAAATTTCAAGAGGAAGGTTGCCCTCAATGGCAACTCCATCACCGATTTGATCGCTTCGTCGTCGAAAACGAATCAAGCTAAAAATCAAGAGACCTGTGATGCCAACGAACAGAATGATTCCAATTGTGAACAGAACCTTGAAAAGTTCGTCGTAAATCGGAGCGTTGATACTGGCGTCGATTGGCAGAAGATTGATCGTTTGTCCGATCCACAGTCCCCCAAGGACTAAGGCCATCCCGAGCACAAGCGTGAGAATGGCGGACGGGATCTGCACGGATTAAATCCCTTACTTCCAACAGCGTATGGAGCAGCCAAGCCATCTCCATGAAGTGATTGTTAAGTCGTCGCTCTTGTCAGCAAAAGTGCACCATTGGCGGCTGAAAGTTGTCGTACTCGTCCATAGAAGGTGACGCCTGGGATGTCATCGCTACGGTCCAAACAGGACCCATGCGAGCCCACCGGCGGGAGCTGGTTGATGACAACTCTTTCTCTACCAATTGTTCGACGACGCTTGACTCAACTGTCGGCCCACCTGGTTGTGGCCGTTGTTGCACTCGTCGTCATCGGTGGGGCGACCCGGGTCATGGAAGCCGGTTTGGCATGCCCTGACTGGCCTCTCTGTTACGGAACGCTTTTGCCTGGCAAGCAAATGAATGCTCAGGTTTTTCTTGAGTGGTTCCACCGGCTTGACGCTTTCATCGTGGGCATGGCTCTGCTTGTTCAGGCCATCGTTTCCGTTGTTTGGAGACGGCTTCTTCCTCGCTGGATGCCTTGGTTGAGTCTGGCTTTAGTGGGGATGGTGGCTCTGCAGGGAGGCCTGGGTGCTCTCACCGTGCTCCAACTGCTTCCGTCCGGAATTGTCACGGCTCATTTGGTCTTGGCACTCACCTTGGTGGCCCTCCTCAGCGGCTTAACCCAGCGGCTACAGCAATCAGTTGGCGTATCGGCTCCGCTTTGGTGGCGTGGCCTGTCGCTGCTCGCCCTGGTCGCGGTGATTGGCCAAAGCTTGCTCGGTGCCCGGATGGCCACCACTTGGTCTGCCCAACGTTGCCTAAGCGGCGGTGGGGCCTGCCAATGGGTCTCGCTGCATCGCACAACCGCCATGCCCGTTGCGGGCGTGGTGCTCGTGTTTGTGGTTGTGGCCCTGCTGGCTGGTGGCTGGGCCCGTCGGCAGTGGCCCCTTCTGGCTTTTGTTTCCGCTCTTGTTCTCGGACAAGTCGCCCTTGGCATCACCACATTCCGTTTGGGCTTGTCCCAGCCCTACGTCACGATTTCCCACCAACTTTTGGCGGCCCTGCTGGTGGCCGTCCTTGCGGCCCTTGCCGCTCGATGTCCCGATCAACCCCCTGTCCATTCTCCCGTCGTTGTTGACGGAACCACCCTGGAGACCTGTCATGGCTGAAGTCACCGCGACTGTTTCTCTGACCCGGGCGGATGTTGTTCCGTCCCGCAAGCGCGTCAAATTGCCGGCTTGGCTTGAGGTCGCCAAACCGCGACTCATTCCACTGCTGTTGGCGACCACCCTTGGTGGAATGGCCCTCACGGAGGGTTGGCCCCTCTCCTCTCCACGATTGATCTGCACCCTCGGTGGAGGGGCGTTGGCTTCAGCTGCGGCGGGTGTGCTCAATTGTCTTTGGGAGCAGGACTTGGACGGTCGCATGAACCGCACAAGTGGCCGCGCTCTCCCCTCCGGGAGGCTGTCCCCAACCACCGCATTTATAGGTGCCATTGCTTGCACATTGGTGGCGGCCATGCTGTTGGTCAGTGGTGTGAATTGTCTGGCCGCGGGCCTCTCGTTATTGGGTTTGTGCAGTTACGTGCTGCTCTACACCGCGCTGCTCAAGCCGCGCACCACCCAGAACATCGTGGTTGGTGGTGTCGCTGGTGCGATTCCTCCTTTGGTTGGAGCTGCAGCGGCCACGGGACATATCGGTTTGGGGGGATGGTGGTTGTTCGCGTTGGTGATGGTGTGGACTCCGGCTCACTTTTGGGCCTTGGCCCTGTTGCTTCGTGAGGATTACCGCGCCGTCGGCATCCCGATGTTGCCTGTGGTGAAAGGACCGGTTGTCACCGCACGGGCCATCAGCCGCTACGGGTGGGCAACGGTGTTGCTCAGTGGATTCGGAATTTTGGCGCTGCCAACGGGTGGCTTGTTCTATGGCTTGATGTTGCTGCCTTACAACAACCGATTGCTGCAACTCGTGCATCGCCTTGCTGCTGATCCCGACAGCCTCACAAATGCCAAAGGTCTTTTTCGCTGGTCGATTCTCTATTTATTCGGCATCTGTCTTCTTTTGATCTTGAGTCGTTCAGCTTTGGCGGCTCACCTGGATCAGCAGATGATTGCCTTGATGATGCAGATGGGTGTTGGCTGAAATTTTTCCTAGATTTCCATTTGATTTAGGTCCATGACCCCGACGTTGCCCGATGGCGATGATTGAACTGAGGCAGCTGTCTAAGACCTATGGAGCGGTCACCGCCCTCAGCAATCTTGATCTGAGCGTCCCCGAGGGTTGTCTCTACGGTCTCCTGGGCCCCAACGGAGCTGGAAAGACCACGACATTGAGGATTCTGGCAACTCTCTTGGCGCCTGATCGTGGTTCTGTTCAGGTGGATGGAGTTGATGCGTTGAAGCATCCCCGGGAGGTTCGTCGCTTGCTGGGTTACGTCGCTCAGGAAGTGGCGATCGACAAGATTCTCAGCGGTCGTGAGCTTCTTCAGCTCCAGGGAGACCTCTACCACTTGAAGCGGACTGATCGTGATCATCGAATTGACGATTTGATCGATCGTCTCGGAATGGACCCGTGGATTGACCGACGCTGCGGCACCTATTCCGGTGGGATGCGCCGCCGACTCGATTTGGCAGCTGGGCTTTTGCATCGCCCGCGTCTTCTCATTTTGGATGAACCCACCGTGGGTTTGGACATTGAAAGTCGAAGTGCGATTTGGCAGTTGCTGAACCAACTTGTGGAAGCTGGCACCAGCGTGTTGCTCAGCAGCCATTACCTCGAGGAGATCGAAGCGCTAGCCGATCGGATGGCGATCATCGATGCAGGGGCGGTGATCGCCGAGGGAACCCCAACAGATCTCAAGCAACGCTTGGGGGGAGACCGTGTGACGCTGCGCGTTCGTGAGTTCAGTGATGCCCAAGAGGCTGCCCGGGTTCGATCTGTGTTGGAACCGGTTGAAGGCGTTCGACAGGTGGTGATTAATCGAGCGCAGGGCTTCTCACTCAATTTGGTGATCGAAGGGGAGTCGGTGATTGAGCGTCTTCGTCACTCGCTGGAAGGTGCTGGTCTTCCTGTGTTTGCACTCGCACAAAGTCGACCAAGCCTCGATGACGTTTACCTTCAAGCCACCGGTCGCACCCTGATGGATGCTGAGCTGGCCATTGCTGGTCAGCGGGACATCAAGCAGGAAAAGCGTCAATCCATGCGAT
Organism: Synechococcus sp. BL107; assembly: GCF_000153805.1. NCBI lineage: Bacteria > Bacillati > Cyanobacteriota > Cyanophyceae > Synechococcales > Synechococcaceae > Synechococcus > Synechococcus sp. BL107. Next base: position 949,619 of record NZ_DS022298.1, read on the forward strand.
GAGCTGATTCGATGACTTCCCCACTCCCCTCGATGCCTCCGTCAGCTCAGGATCCTGGTGCTCTGGCAGAGCTCACCCAAGAAACCCTGGCCTTAACGCGCCGTCTGTTTCTTCAACTTGTTCGCCGTCCATCCACTCTGGTGGCTGGTGTTTTGCAACCACTGATTTGGTTGATTTTGTTTGGAGCCTTGTTTGCGAATGCTCCAGAAGGTCTGCTCCCGGGTGGGATGAGCTATGGACGTTTTCTTGGTGCGGGAGTGATCGTGTTTACCGCCTTTAGTGGTGCACTGAATGCCGGACTCCCCGTGATGTTTGATCGGGAGTTTGGCTTTTTGAATCGACTGCTAGTGGCGCCATTACGCAGTCGAAGTTCGATTGTTTTGTCGTCGGTGATTTACATCACAGTTTTGAGTTTGGTGCAGAGTTTGGCGATCATGGTTACCGCCTCACTCCTTGGCTATGGCTGGCCTGGTGTGGCTGGTTTGCTGTTGGTCATGGTCACACTGTTGCTGCTGGTGTTCGCCGTAACAGCATTAAGTCTGGGCTTGGCGTTCTCTCTCCCAGGACATATTGAGCTCATTGCGGTGATCTTTGTCGCGAATCTTCCGTTGTTGTTTGCCAGCACGGCTTTAGCTCCTTTGTCGTTTATGCCCGCCTGGTTGGGCTGGCTAGCAGCCCTAAATCCCCTTACCTTCGCCATAGAGCCCATCCGTGCTGCTTACAGCGGCCCCCTCGATCTTTCGGCAGTTTTACTCGAGGCTCCCTACGGGAATCTCACGGGTCAGACCTGCCTTTTGGTTTTGTTGGTTCTCACTATTGGGTTGTTTCTTTTGATTCGCCCACTCCTTAACCGCAAGCTTTCCTGAATTCGTGCTTTCTTCCCCGTTTCAGCAGCCGTCACCCCGTCAGAACGTTCTTGCATCGCAGATTCAGGATGTACAGCGTTGCGGTGATGAGCGACAGCTGGCTCTGTTATTGGGTCAGTGGGTTCATCGCTTTGGCATCGATTCGTTGCCAGTCACTCAAGCATCTTGTGCCGAAGCCATCACTGAGTCGCTTGATCAGCAACAGTCCGATGCGGTTTTAGGCATTGCCGCACCCTCTGAGGAATTGGTTCAAACAAGTGAATCCGACGTCTCCCTTGACCTGGTAGTCCAAGAGCTGGAGTCTCCGATGGTGGAGGGCCTCGACACCCCTGCAGTTCCAGCAATCAATCAACTCTCAGAAGAATTCACTGAAGAATTCACTGAAGCCGAAGTGACAACGTTCCCTGAAAACTTGATTGTTCAAGAGCTGTTGTTGTCAGAAGAAGAGTCCACCACACCACCCGTGGAACCTCTCAAGGACCGGAACGTTGTGGTTCCCATGACGCCTCCACCGATCAGCACACCTCGCTCCTTGCGTCGCTGGTTGCCCCGTGCCGATCAGAGCTTCCCGCAGGCTTCTTGATTCAGCATGATTCCCACCGCTGAAGTTTTAAATAAGGGGCTCATCGTTTCTGTTCAGGCTCCTTTGGGCTCTCCGATGCGGGATCCTGATGTCATCGCGTCGATGGCGGAAGCGTCCCTCCGCAATGGCGCAATTGGTGTTCGCTTGGAAAGTCCAGAACACATTGGTGCTGTGCGGCGTCGCTGCCCAGAGGCCCTCATTATTGGTTTGTGGAAATGCACGTTTCCCAATAGCAGCGTGTACATCACACCGGGCTGGCGTGAGATTCAGGGAGTGTGGTCGGCGGGTGCTGATGTGATCGCTTTGGATGCCACTGAGCGCATTCGTCCGGAGGGGCAATTGTTGGCAGATCTGATTCAGCGAGCTCGCCAGGAGTTGAGGGCCACATTGATGGCTGATGTGGATAGCGTTCAAAATGGATTGAGAGCCGCGGAGTTGGGCTGTGATTGGATTGGAACTACGCTCTATGGCTATACCGAGACCACATCGGATCGCACGCCGCCGGGATTGGAGCTGTTGCCTGATCTCCGTCGTGGCCTTGAGTCTTCGGTTCGTTTGATTTGCGAAGGGGGGATTGCATCCCCGGGCACAGCTCGGTCAGCCCTCGATGCCGGCGCGGATAATGTTGTTGTAGGTACTGCAATTACGGGAGTTGATTTACAAGTAGCTGCATACAGTCGCAGTTTAGCTATTTAGCTATTGTTAGCTAAGCATTCGAGTAATTTGTGTCCGCAAAAGGTTTATTTGGGTGCGATTATTATTAGATTAATTAGCCTTTTATTATCGATTTATATAATTATTGACCGTTAAAATCTTTAAAAATTATTTTCTATATTGCGACTCGGAATCCTCTAAGTGATGTGATTTCAGGGCGATTATAAGTTGTTTGCGCTGAATCTTGTTCATGATATTCAGCATCGGTTCCCATCGGAAGTATTGCCTGAGCTGCTAAGTGCTTCCGATGGGTTATCCATTGATGGGCTTGAAATCTCAGATCGAGATCACATCATTCCAGGCATGCCCATGCCGCCCATTCCAGGCATACCCATGCCGCCCATTCCACCCATGCCGCCCATGCCTCCCATGGGATCTTCGCCCCCAGCACCAGCAGGTGGTTCCGGCTCAGGTTTGTCTGCAATCACAACCTCAGTTGTGACCAACAGAGATGCAATCGACACCGCGTCCTGCACAGCCAGGCGAACAACTTTGGTGGCATCAACGATGCCAGTTGCCATCAAGTCTTCGTACACACCATTCAGGGCATTGAAGCCCTTGCCGCTTTGGCGCATCGTTTCGATCACCACATCACCGTTATGCCCTGCATTGGTAGCGATCTGGTGGATGGGTGCGGTGAGTGATCGCTGCACAATTTCCACGCCGGTGCGTTGATCGCCACTCAATTGCTCCGCCAGGGCGTTGAGGTCTTCAGCGAGCTGAAGCAACGTGCTGCCGCCTCCAGCGACGATTCCTTCTTCCACTGCGGCACGGGTGGCATTGAGGGCGTCTTCAATTCTCAATTTGCGGTTCTTCAGTTCGGTTTCTGTTGCAGCACCCACCTTGATGACGGCAACACCACCGGCCAGTTTGGCAATCCGCTCGTTCAGCTTTTCGCGGTCGTAATCCGACTCTGTCGCGTCGAGCTCTCGCTTGATTGCGGCAACGCGATTACTCACCGCTTCATGGTGATTGTCGTTCGCAACAATGGTGGTGCTCTCTTTGCTGATCGTCACCCTGCGTGCGTGACCAAGATCCTCAAGCGTCACCTTGTCGAGTGTCATCGCTTGGTCTTCGCTGATCAAGGTGCCGCCCGTGAGAATGGCGATATCAGCCAAGGCTGCTTTTCGACGGTCTCCGAAGGAAGGAGCACGCACAGCTGCCACTTGGAGGACACCGCGGCTCTTGTTCATCACCAAGGTGGCCAGGGCTTCCCCCTCGACTTCTTCCGAGAGGATTAAAAGCGGAGAGCCACTTTTTTGAACCGCTTCAAGAACGGGCACTAAATCGATCACGGTGCTGATCTTTCGATCAGTTAGCAGGATCAATGGATTCTCGAATTCACAAACCTGACGATCAGCATCCGTAACGAAATAAGGCGAGCTGTATCCGCGATCGAACGCCATGCCTTCGGTCACCTCCATTTCTGTGGCGAGCGATTTGGATTCTTCAACGGTGATCACGCCATCGACGCTGACCCGATCCATCGCTTCAGCGATCATCCGACCCACTTCTTCATCGCCACTGGAACTCACCGTGGCCACTTGTTGGATGGAATCACCTTCGACGGCCTTGCTTCGGCTCGCCAAACCGGCAACAACCTGTGCTGCCGCTTTCTCCATCCCTCGACGAAGCTCAACAGGGCTGGCTCCTGCTGCTGTGTTGCGTAGTCCTTCACGAACCATGGCCTGCGCCAACACCGTGGCCGTGGTGGTGCCGTCTCCAGCTTTGTCTTTGGTTCTTGATGCCACCTGTTGGATCAGTTTGGCGCCGAGATTTTCAAAAGGATCCTCTAACTCGATATCGCGTGCAATGGTGTCGCCGTCGTTAACGATGTCCGGGGCGCCAAATTTCTTTTCGAGAACGACGTTCCGCCCCTTGGGCCCGATGGTGACTCGGACAGCGTTAGCAAGAGCGTTCACACCACGCTCAAGGGAACTGCGTGATTCGTCGGAAAAAGAAAGAAGTTTGGCCATGATGGCAACTCAGCCGTCCGTCACTGTCCCATAGAGCACCGGCCTTTCAGGAACTGCAGGCTGGTGGGGATAGCCGAATCCTGCCCGATTTGAACTGCCTTGTCGCGCCAGTTTCATTAGGGTTCTCTCATGGCCGATTCAGGAGCACTGTTGTTTGTCCTTCTGGCGGCTTTGGCCGGCACGATGGCTCTTGTTTATGTGCCGTTGCGAATTTTTTTGACGGCAACAGCTCGGTTGCGTCGTCTCCGCTTGCTTCAGCAAATCCGTCGACTCCGCGAAGAGCTGGCTCAGCCCCTTGATTGCTGATGGGTTATGCCATCACCATTCCCCCGTCCACTTGGAGGACTTGTCCGGTGATGTAGGCCGCGGCTGGGTCCCCTGCGAGGAACCTCACCACCCCGGCCACCTGTTCCTGCGTCCCAAATGTCCCCAGGGGGATGTCTTTTAAAATCGCTGTGGCATCAAGGTCTTTTGTCATATCAGTGGCAATGAACCCTGGTGCCACGGCATTCACTGTGATCCCACGGCTCGCCAATTCTTTGGCGGTGCTGCGGGTGAGACCGATCACACCAGCTTTGGCTGCGGCGTAATTGGCTTGGCCGGCATTTCCCATTAAGCCCACCACAGAGGTGATGTTGATGATGCGGCCACTTTTTTGCTTCAGCATCGGCCGAGCAATGGCTCTGCAGCAGAGAAATACACCGGTGAGGTTGAGATCGATCACCGATTGCCAGTCGTCTGTTTTCATCCGCATTAACAGGCCATCCCGCGTGATCCCTGCGTTGTTCACCAGCACATCGATACGACCACTGCGATCCAAGACAGCTTTGATTAAGCCGTCCACATCGCTTTCAACCGAAACGTTCGCCTGGAGGGCATAAGCCTTTCCTCCAAGAGCTTCGATGGCGGTCACCACCTCATCGGCAGCAGCAGCGGAACTGGAGTAATTCACAACGACTTCGGCGCCAGCTTCGCCCAGTGCAAGAGCAATCGCTTTGCCGATGCCACGACCACCCCCCGTTACCAGAGCGGTCTGACCAGCAAGGGAGGTGGTGGGGGACATCGCAGAGCTGAAGATCGAAGGATCGTAGAGATCCGAGGCCTTTTCTCTCAACCCGGCATGGTTTCGATGCTGTCGACGGCGTCTCCGAGCAGTTGCTGAAATCGTGAGAGTTGGAGCTTGCTGCCAAGCACAATCAGGAGCTGGCCAGGAGCCAGTTCCATGTCGCCACCTGGGTTTGCGATGAGTTCTCCCTGATCACGGATCGCTATAACCAAGGCGCCGCTCCTTCGCCCAAGTTCCAATTCAGCCAAGCTGCGGCCTCGGATTGCTGAGAGATATTGAGGGTTATTGCTGAGTTGAAATTCTTCGATTTCAAAGTCAGACCCCGCCAACAGCTCCATGAAATCAAGCGCGAGGGGTCGAAGCGCTGATGCCGCCATGACTCGCCCCCCTGCGACGTAGGGACTCACAACGACTGATGCACCAGCAAGTCGAAGCTTCGCCGTGGCCTCATCACTGCTGGCACGAGCAATGAGCCGGCAATCGGTTCGAAGATCTCTTGCACTGAGAATCACGTACAGGTTGGAAGCATCTCCTGGAAGGGCTGCTACGAGGCTTTGGCAGCGTTCTAGGCCAGCATCCAGCAGTGTTTCGTCGAGGGTTGCATCCGCTTGCAGCACTTTTAATCCCTTGGATTCGGCAACATCGCGTCGATGCGAATCCGTTTCAATCACCACCAGGGGGATGTTGTCTCGCAACAGTTGGGCTGCGATCTCTTGGCCGATGCGTCCGTAGCCGCAAAGGATGACGTGATCATGCATGCGCTCCAGCATGCGATGGAAACGAAATTCTTTCACCCTTCGGAAGTAGCCAGATTCTTTGAGACCCAGGACGCGTTGAATCGCCAGCTGAACCACAACGAGTCCACCCACCACGATCAGAACGGTGACCAAGCGTCCCTGCGGGGACAGGGTTTCGACTTCTCCGTATCCAATGGTGCTAACCGTGATCAACACCATCCAGAGGCAGTCCCCCCAATCCCAGCCCTCCGTGAGGCGATAGCCGCTTGCTCCAGCAAGAATCAGCGTGGCAAGAGCCGTGAACGGCCCTCTCCAGGGGGCCGTTAATAATTTCAGTTGTGCCCTGGCTCTGCTTCTGCGGCTCATGCCGGTGCTCGTTTAGAAGCCGAGAGCATCCAAAACCTCCTGCTCAGTGAGTGAAGCCAAATCGGACCTCATTCCTAAACAGCGAATGTCGCCGCGCGGTGGGAAGTCGGTTGGGGTTGCTCCCAACGCCACGAGTGGGATTCCGCAGTAAACAGCTAACCGCTGCGTGATGGCACAGCTGCTAAGAACCACATCAGCGCAGGCCACGGCCGCGGCCCGTCGACGCATCGACAGGTTCAGATCCAAAGTGCTGGATCGCAGGGTCGCAAGACGTTTGGAGATGCTCTTCGGAAGTGCTAGCCACCTGTCTGAGGGCCAATCCTGATCCTCTGAGGATGGAGCAAGAATCAGCATCGGCCCATCCCCTTTGGGCTGGCTCGAGCGGGCCTCCTCGAGCTCTTGGCTTGGCAGGGCTAAGCGAAATGCATCGGCGTCAAGGTTGCAGCCGAGGGGGGAGAGGTAGGTCGAAAGCCGTTGAGCAGCAAAGCCGTCCCCGGCTTGAACTTGCTCCGTGCATGCAAATCCTGATGTCCCGATTCGACTTGGGATATGACTCATCGACAGCATCAGGTTGACCTGCTGTCCCTCGGCGAAATTGACGCAAACTTGAAAATCAGGTTCTCGCACATTGCCAAGCAAATTGGCCCAGTCAGCGAGGCTGGGGCCAGCTTCGAAGCCGAAGGGGAATACCTTCTCGACGCAGGGAAGCAGTTGCCAGGCGGCGCTGACTCCCGGGTCACAGGCCACAAATAGGGACGCGCCGAGTTGCTGGCAGAGGCTCTCGAGGGCGGGTAAACGATCCAGTTGGTCTTGGGACGAGCCAGGGCTGAGAGCAAGAACTCGCATCGATGCGCCGCGATCCAGGGTGCGAGCTGATTGTATGGAGAACGTTTCCGCCTGCTCGCGGCAGGAGTCGCTTGTGCATCTGTTAATTGCTGCGGCGGGGAGTGGTCGCCGCATGGGTGCGGATCGAAACAAGCTGCTGTTGCCTCTTTTTGGGCGGCCTTTGATCGCTTGGACAGTTGATGCAGCGTTGACGGCCACCGAAATTACTTGGATTGGAATCGTTGGCCAGGACATCGATCGAGCCGAGATCCTGGATGCTCTTGGCTCCGTGAAGAAACCTTTGGTTTGGATTCAGGGGGGGGCGACCCGCCAGGAATCCGTATTACGGGGTCTGGCCGGACTGCCAGAGGGGGCACGCCATGTGCTTATTCATGACGGTGCCAGGTGTTTGGTTCAACCAGACCTTTTTGATCGGTGTGCCGTGGCTGTGGAGGCTGGGTCGGCATTGATTGCTGCAACCCCAGTGACCGACACCATTAAGCGGGTGGATGAACACGGCATGATCCGTGACACGCCTGATCGTGCTGAACTTTGGGCTGCACAAACGCCACAAGGGTTTGAGGTGGAGCAGCTCCGTCAGGGCCATGCCAGAGCTCAAGCGGAGGGGTGGAGCGTGACGGACGATGCATCGCTTTTTGAGCGTTTGGGCTGGTCGGTGCAGGTTCTGGATGCTGGCCCTTCGAATATCAAGGTGACCACTCCCTTTGATCTCACGGTGGCTGAAGCAGTGCTCAGTTCAAGGACGACACCCTGAGTCGCCCTGCCTCGCCGTCCAGGTGAGCTTCAGCCCCTAAGGGAAGAGCTGCATTGCCGCATCGGTGTCCCACGGGGAGATCAAAAACCCTCGGAATGCCGAGGTCGGCTGTGCGTTCGTCCAGCACTTGATTCAGACTGAAACGCCGAGGCGGTGCTTGGTCGTTTGGGTCGTTGGTTGCTTCGTCGTCGCACCCTTCAAAATGTCCAAAGCCCAGTCCTGCAATTTCATTCAAGGCCCCGCACAACCGCCATTGGGTCAACATGCGATCGATGCGATATGGCGCTTCGCCAACGTCTTCAAAAATCAGAATGGCGTTGTGAAGGTTTGGGAAATGTGTGCTGCCTAAAAGGTGGGTCGCCACCGTGAGATTTGCCACGACTAAAGGCCCAGAGGCTTGTGCGCCCCCTGTGCCCCGTCCGTGAAGATCTGGGATCGCTTCACCGAATAGAAGTCTCCGTAAGCGTTCTTGACTCCACTCCGGTTCCGCCGCAAGCGTGGTGAGTAGTGGACCGTGGACGCTTCCTGCGAAGCCAGCGGCCAACCTTGCTAGGAGCAGTGCTGTGACGTCCGAGAAGCCCAGCAGCCATCCCGGCTGCCATGCAATCTTCTTTTCGAGCAACCGTGCCGCCCCCCATCCACCGCGGGCACAGGCCAACAAGGCCGTCTGCGCTTGCGGTTCTAAATCGGCCCGTCGCTCTTGATCATTCCCTGCGAGGTAACCCCAGTGGCGTTCGCTTAAAGCTTGTGGATGCACTCTTAGGCCCCAGCTTTCGAGGAGCTGGATCCCCTCGTTCAACCGCCCATCGCCGTCTAGGGCAGAACTGGCTGCCACGCAGGACACAGCATCGCCAGGTTTCAACGGTGATGCCGGCTGGAGCTTGGCCATCAGGTCCAAGCCCTTGCCAGGACCAGCCCGATCAGTAACAAACTTCCCACCTGGACCTGCCGGCTGAAATGACGCGCAAACAGCCCCATCGATGCTTTCTCACGCGTTAAGGGTGAGCAACTGACTTGCATCAAGACCGTGGCCATGAGCCAAAAGGGCCAAAACGGAGCGGCGACTTGGGCCGTTGTGGCAGCGATGGCCATGGAAAAACAGGTGAGCCCATAACAAATCCGAACGACTGACGTCGCAAACTCCCCCAAGCTCAGGGCGCTGCTGCGCAGGCCGATTTGGGCATCATCTCGTCGATCCGCCATGGCATAAACCGTGTCGAATCCAAAGGTCCACAGCAGGGTGGCGATCCAGCAACTAATCAGTGCTGGAGTCCAACTCAGTTGGCCTTCTGCAGCAGCCCATGGGATCAGCACTGCGAATCCCCAGCACAGGGCAAGAACGGCCTGGGGGAAAGCAAACCAGCGTTTGGCAGATGGATACAAAAGAATGGGCGGGAGGGCGGCGACCGCTAAGCCCAAGCACAGGCCCCGACTCTCATCGGACAGGCTCAGGACCACCCCCAGGCTGACGAGAAGCAGCAGAAGTAGCAGGCATAAGGCCTGGGGTCGTTGCAGGGCTCCACGCGCTAGGGGTCGAGCTTGGGTTCGTTCCACCTGACGATCGAACCCTTGGTCCCAAAGATCGTTGGCGATGCAGCCAGCTCCACTCACCGCAAGCCCCCCCACCAAAATCAGTCCAACCAATGAGGCACTGGGGGGAGCAGACGGCGTGAGCCAGAGAGACCACCCAGCAGGGATCAACAAAATGAGCCGCCCAGATGGTTTGTTCCAGCGGAGTAATTCGATCCAGGGGCGGAGGCTGGGGATGCTGCTATTCACAGTGAAAGAGATTTAAAAACGCGAGACATGGACTGATGGCCTTTGGAACCAGTGCCAGAGTGGATCCATGTCAGGCCAGCGTCGTTCATGTCGGAAGCTGAGACCGCTGATCTGACATCTGGAGACGGCCAGGGATTGACGTTGTCCCGTGGGATCAAGTCTGGAGGACTGAGGCGGGTTGGTGCGATTGATATCGGCACCAATTCGACGCATTTGTTGGTGGCCTCCGTGGATCCAGCCCTTCGCACCTTCAGCATCATTCAGGCGGAAAAGTCCACGACTCGTCTAGGAGAGCGCGATCCAGAGACGGGAGAACTGTCGGCTGCTGCGATGGAACGTGGCTTTAAAACGCTGCGTCGCTTCCTTGAATTAGCCAATAGTCATCAAGTTGAACAGGTGGTCACGGCCGCCACCAGTGCCGTAAGGGAGGCCCCCAATGGGCGCGATTTCCTTCAGAGCATTAAGGATGAGTTGGGGATTGAAGTGGATCTGGTCAGTGGGCCTGAGGAAGCTCGATTGATCTATCTCGGCGTGCTCTCGGGGATGTCGTTCGGAGAGAAGCCGCACCTACTCCTGGACATTGGCGGTGGCTCAACAGAGTTGACCTTGGCGGATAGCCGAGATGCCCGTGCGTTGACCAGTACCCGGGTGGGTGCAGTGCGCCTCCAACGGGATTTCATCAAGGAGGAGCCGTTGTCTCCGCAGCGACGCTCGTTTCTTCAAGCGTTCATTCAGGGTTCCCTAGAACCTGCTGTCGACAAGGTGCTTCGACGCATTAAATCTGGCGAAAAACCCGTTTTGGTGGCCACCAGCGGGACGGCGATGGCGATTGGTGCCCTCGCTGCTGTTGAAGACGACCGTCCGCCGCTCAAATTCCACGGTTACAAGGTGTCTCGCTCTCGTCTGGACCGGGTTGTCGAACGGTTGGTCGTCATGACTCCGGCGCAGCGGCGGGAGATGTCTGCCATTAATGATCGCCGCGCCGAAATCATTGTTCCGGGTGCATTGATTTTGCAAACCACGATGAAGATGCTGGCTGTCGATGGTCTTGTGCTCAGCGAGCGAGCCCTGCGCGAGGGTTTGATTGTGGATTGGATGTTGCGTCAGGGTCTGCTGGAAGACCGGTTCAGTTTCCAGAGCAGCATCCGTCAACGGACGGTGATTCATCAGGTGCAGCGGTTTGCTGTCAATCAGGAGCGGGCTGAGAAGGTCGCCTCCCATGCCCTCACCCTTTACGACAGGACTAAGGGCGTGATCCATCAAGACGATGGCCAAGGTCGGGAGCTGTTGTGGGCGGCGTCGATGCTGCATACCTGCGGCCAGCACATCAACCTCAGCGCTTATCACAAGCATTCTTGGTATCTCATTCGCCACGGAGAGCTACTGGGTTATTCCGAAGCAGAACATTTGATGGTGGCCGCCATTGCGCGCTATCACCGACGCAGCTTGCCTAAAAAACGCCATGAGTCATGGCAGGCTTTGGCAACCAGGGAGAATCGAAAATGTGTTGGTGAGATGGCGTTGTTGCTGAGACTTGCAGCGGCGATTGATCGTCGTCCCGATCCAGTCGTGATGTCCCTGGATGTCGAGGCATCTCAACATCAGCTTCGGATCGAGCTTGTTCCTGATCGATCCAATCGAGATTTGAGTTTGGAACAGTGGAGCTTGGAAAGTTGTGCTGAGACAGTGCAAGAAGCCTCGGGTGTGGAACTCAGCGTGAGCGTTCAGGATTAAGAGGCATCCACTGGATCTCGCTAATGGTTCCCAACACCCTCGGTTCACCATTGGCAACCGACACCACCACCAAGTCAGGACGCCCTGCATAGATTTCAACGTCATCAGGACCTTTGATGATTCGTTCCCCTTCCAAGATTCCCTCAAACTCGATTGTTCCCTGACGGCGGAGTGCGATCCAGCTGGGCTCTTTGCTGCTGAGCGTGATCGGACCTGAGTTAGGGAGTCCCTCTTCGTTGATGCTTGATGAAATAGGAGCATCTTTGGGCGCAGTCGTGAGGCCCTCCTGTTCCTGTTGCGAGGTGGTCGCTGTCTTGGCGGGGGCGATGACTGAATTGGATTGGGGCTGCTGGATGAGCGCAAGGAGCGCCGGCCGTTGGACCCACGCCAGTGCCCCAAGAGCTGCAGCTCCGATCAGGACAAACCATGTCCAAATGGCCTCACTCTCAGGTCGAGAGGGCGGTTGAGGGGGAAGAGAAATCGCTCCTTTTGCGGGCGTCACTCGCTCCTTTGCCCCGCCGCTGTCCGAAAGAGACCCGAGTGAGGAGACGAGGGCATCAGCATCAAGCTCTAGATGAGTACTGAGCCGCCTCACCATGGCTTTGATAAAGACAAGCTCAGGAAGTTTGTCCCTGTCGCCAGATTCCAGTGCGGCTAATTGTTCAATGCCCAAGTGCATCCGATCGGCCAGTTGCTCTTGACTCAGCCCTTTGGCAAGACGACGTTCAGAAAGCTGTTGTCCAACAAAGAGTAAACCTGAGTTTGACTCTTGATTGTTAGTGGGCGTCGAAACGTCCATGCAGTAATTGCATCAATCAATGAAATTATTTTACTAATTTTTTTTTAAAATGACACGTGACTTTTAGTGAGACACAGAAAGAAGCGTCCATGAAATATGGGCGATACTGGATTCGAACCAGTGACCCCTTCCGTGTGAAGGAAGTGCGCTACCACTGTGCTAATCGCCCGCACGATCCAATCTTAAACCACTGCGTAGTTAGGAACTCGGCCTAAACAGATGATCGTGGTCGGGTGAATAGAGGCGTGAACGTTGGGGGCCTCGAGCCAGTGCCGGGCTCACCAAGTACAGCGTTGTACGTATCAACGCATGTTCTTGGGTAAATGCTGTCATCTCCTCAAGGGAGATGACAGACAACAATTCATCAGGCCAGCTCACGCGATGCCCTACCGCCACAGGGGTGTCCGCTGGATAGTGTTTCAGCAGCGTGGTTTGCACCTCGTCCACGTGGCGAGCGCTGAGATAAAGGCAAAGGCTGGCCTTCAGGGCGGCAAGTCGATCCAATTCTTCGCTGTCTGGAACACCGGTGCGCCCACCTGCTCTCCCTAGAACGATGGTTTGCACGATTCCTGGAATCGTGAGTTCGCTCGCTAGGCCTGCGGCTGCTGCTTGATAAGCGCTGATGCCAGGCACAACCTCCACCGGAATGTTGTGGTCTGTGAGGGCGCAAATCTGTTCATTGATTGCGCTGTAGAGGGCTGTATCGCCGTCATGAAGTCGGACGACCCGTTTTCCGCTCTTTTGTCTGTCAACGAGAAGCGGGATCACCTCCTCCAAGGTCATCGTGCTGGTTCGGATCTTTTCGCATCCGTCCGGGGCAAGTTTGGGGATCCCAGGGCAAACGAGCGAATCCGTCCAGATCAAAACATCAGCAGACCGCAAGCGATCTGCTGCCCGCAGGGTCAAAAGATCCGAGGCTCCTGGGCCGGCTCCAACGAAACTGACGGGATGCATGGGGCTGATGGATGCAAGCTATGAGCTTGGCTTCAGTTGGGTCGAAAGCCTGGATCTGGTAAGAGTTTCTTCCGGCCATAGAGCCACCAAAGGCCGAGGCCTCCTGCAAAAGCAAGCACTCCACTCATGAGTTGGGCAATGCGGAGACCGCCTTCACAAGCTGGTGGGAGAGCACCGATGCAAAGGGAGTCGATGCGTAGGCCTTCAATCCAAACCCGGCCCAGGCTGTAACCCACCAAGTAAATGCAGCTCATTGCACCGGCAGGAAGCTTGTTGAGATGCTCAGCCCCCCATCGAAATAGAAGGATTAAAATGATAAATAGGGCAAAATTCCAGAGTGATTCGTACAAGAAAGTTGGGTGGAAAAAATCTTGATTGATGTAAATTATTGGTCTATTTTGTTCTGGAATGAAAAGTTTCCAAGGTAGATCTGTTGGGATTCCGAAGGCCTCTGAGTTGAAAAAGTTGCCCCAGCGTCCAATGGCTTGTCCAAGGGCCACGGAAGGAACAAGAACATCAAGCACATCCCAGAAGGATTGTTGACGCCATCGGCAGAACAGAACCAGCGTGAGAGTTCCAGCAATTAAGGCGCCATGAATTGCGATGCCACCTTCCCAAATTGCGAGCGCCTTTAGGGGCGTGGCTGCATAGTTATGCCACTCAAAGGCAACGTAATAGATCCGTGCTCCAATCACGGAGAACAACACAAGTAAGGGGAGCAGGTCGCTGACTAGCCCGTTTTCAAGCTTGCGCTGTTGTGCGAGTGCGCTCGAGAGGTTGAGCCCGATCAAGACAGCTGCTGCAATCAGCAGCCCATACCAACGCAAAACAAAAGGCCCGAACTGAAACAGCTCGGGCCCAGGAGAAGCAAACATTTGGCTTAGAAGTTGCCTTCAGCGGCTTGCACTTTTTCAATTTGCCGCTTCTTCAGCACCAACATGATTTGTGCGATAGCAACCGCAGCGAAGAAGGCGAGTAAGCCGTAGATGCGAACAGGATTCTGGAGAACAATCTCAGCGTCCACCTGGCCGAATCCACCCACGTTTGGATCGTTGGTGATGGCATCACCAGCTGCAACGGTGTCGCCCACATTCACCAGCAGCTGGGGACCAACTGGGATGGTTTCGCTTGTACTGGTGCCATCAGCAGCCTGGATGGTGACGACACTGGCCCCGTTGTCACCTGCATCGATTGAAGCAACTTTGCCTTCGGCTGGAGCGGTGAAGACGGTGTTGTTGCTCTTTTCACCGGTTGGATAAACCTGGCCGCGGCCACGGTTTCCACCCACATGAATTTGGTACTTACCAAAGTGGATATTGCTGTCGGTGGCGGGATCAGGCGAGAGAACAGGGAAAACGATTTCTTGGTTTTGATCGCCAGGAATCGGACCCACAAGCAGGATGTTGGGCTGTTCGTCGCTGTACTGGGTGAAATAGACCCCTTCGGTTTCCTCCTTGATTTCATCCGTCCAGCGGTCTTGAGGGGCCAAGGTGAAGCCATCGGGAAGCATCACGACGGCACCAACTTGCAGTTGGACTTCGCTGCCATCCGCACCAATTTCCTTGATTCCCTCTTCGTAGGGAACTTTCACGCTCGCCGTGAACACGCTGTCTGGGAGCACCGATTGAGGTACCTCAGCTTGGGTGAGCTTTTTGGCGAGGTGGCAGTTGGCGCAAACGATTTTGCCGGTAGCTTCCCTGGGACTGTCGTAGTTCTGCTGGGCCCAGAACGGATACGCCCAGCTTGCGCCTGGGGCAATCAGCAGCGCTAGGCCGATAACCAGCGAACCGAGAACAAGAGAGAGATGGCGACGCAT
>NZ_DS022298.1:965136-1036877 GCF_000153805.1 Synechococcus sp. BL107
ATCGCTCGAGGGAATTTGGGTCATGGCGGACGTTCATCCAGCACAGAATGGCAATCATTATGGAGGCAGAACGGCTTGTCACGCTTTGCAACGACTGGCCTTTCCTACCGTTCGTCAGCAAGATTTCTGTGCTTGATCAAGACTCTTCATCGGCTGTTAATCCCCTCGGTGTGGAGGAGGTGATTGGCTGTCTACGCCAGCGCTGGAGGGCGACTTACGACCTTCAACTGGTGGTGCGACGCCGCCGTCTCTACCTGCACGTGATGTGGGCATTTTTAGAGCAACAGTCCTTCCCCATGGATGAAAACAGCTATCGAGGCCACCTTGCAGAGGTCTTGGATGTTGTGAATCGTCTTGGTTTGGCGGATGAAGTGCGCAATTGGCTGTTTACAACGCGCGATAAACCACGTCTCGGGAAAGCGTTGAGCCTCCAATTGCAGTTGGAGGGACCTGAAGCGGAGAGCTTGCTTAAGGAGTTTCTGGTTTGAGTTTTTCGGTGAAGGCGACAAGCCCGACGCCAATAATGAAGAGACCTGTAATCGCACTGGCCAACAACAACATCGTGATTGGATCGGTGGAGGGGGTGAGTACGGCTCCCGCCAGGGCTGATCCCAGCACGACCCAGCGCCAAGCCCCGAGCATGGAGCGCCAGCGAACAAGCCCAAGAACGCCAAGTAAGAGTTGGAGCACCGGCAGTTGAAAAGCCAACCCTGTGGCCAACATCAGCAGTAAAACGAAATCGAGATAGCGCTCAATCGACCAAAGCGGTTCCACCACATCAGCCCCGTAGCTCACCAAGAAGTTCAATGCCGCTGGAACCAGGGCCCACCAGGCAAAGATGAGACCCACCAAAAACAACACCGCTGATCCCGCGACGGCCGGGGCAATTAAGCGGCGTTCGCGCACGGTGAGACCCGGCAGCACAAATGCCAATAACTGGAACAACACATAGGGCAGGGCGAGGGTGAGTCCCGCATAGCCGGCCACTTTCAACGAGACGAATAGGAACTCTCCAGGCGCGAGTTGCAGGAAGTGAATTCCCTTTGCAGGCGCTTCCAAAAGGCGAACGAGGGGTTTGACAACCACCAGGCAAAGCGCTGCACCGATGACCACCGCTAGAAGACTCTTCAGAACCCTTCCGCGCAGTTCTTCCAGGTGCTCCATGAGGGGCATTTCCACCTCATGGGGTAAGTCGACATCGTCTGGCCCTCGACCAATGCGAATCGGAGGAGGGGGTTGGAGCGCTGGGGGACCGTCGGGGCGTTCAGGCACGGACGCGGGAGGGGCGAAGGTTCAAGTCAGCCCGTCTTTTCAACCAAGCTAGGGGGAAAGAGGCGTTCCTTAATGCGTTGCGGATGTCCCCAGCGAATTTCACCTGATCCATGGCGCACGGTGCCGGGTCCTGCTCCAGCAATTCGCTGCAGTTGATCGGTTGGAACCATCACCACCGAGGCGATGGAGTTCCCCCGTGCTCGACTGAAGTAGGCGGCAAGATCCGTCGCGAGTTGAAGGTCGTCTTCATCCGCTGGAGCATTGGAGCTTTTAAGCACGACATGGCTACCCGGACATTCCTGGGCATGAAACCAAAGGTCGCCGCTACGAGCCTGGCGCAAGCTGATCCAGTCGTTCTGCCGATGATTGCGACCCACTTGAACCAAGATGCCACTGGGGCTCGTGAGCTCCAGTGGTTGAGGCTGGTTCTGTTTTTGCCGACGTCTTGATTGCGGAGGCTCCCCTGGCGATAGAAGATCGTCGAGTTCCCGTTGAAGTTCCTGTAAGCCGATTTTTCGAGCTAGGTCGTCTTGCCACATCGCATCGAGTTGCTCTTCGATAAAGCCTTCGCTGCCGTGAATTAAAGCGAGGCGTTGCTGGTGGTGATCGATCCGTTCATTCAGGATTGCAACGGACCGTCGCAATTTTCTCGCCCGTTTGTAGAGCTTTTGTGCTTCGTTGATTTGGTCTCGGTTGGGTTGCCGCAGAGAAAGCAGAGCATCAGCTTGTTGCTGAATCTCGGCATGGTTTTCGGTGGCCTTGAGTCTCTGCTGTTGGTCGTTTAACTCTGACTCTTCTTTGGAACGCCAGCGCTCGATTTTGTGCCGCAGCTCCTCTTGGGCTTTGGCCAAGACGCGTTGCCCGAGCCGTTCTTGATAAAACTTGCCTAAGCCAAGGGCCAGCGAATCTTGCGTTGCCGCTGGATTCTCTCCCCAAACGCGGTAGCTCCCATTGGGATTGGTTTGGAGTGCAAAGGTTTCCAGGTCCATCTGCTCTAGCCATCGACACCAGCGGCGATGCAAGGTTTCCCACTGTTCAGCCTTCAGCTGATCCACAGGGGTTGTGAGCCAACTCCCCGCCAGTTGAGTGGCCAATGCGGGGCTAATCCCTTGATAAGTCTGTTGAAGAGCCTTCTTGAGCGGGATCGGAATCAAGCTCAGCCGCTCTTGCCAGCGTTCGAACCGCTCCGTTTTGTCCGGTCGATGTCCTTGAAGCGGGGGAGGTGGGCAGTAATCGTCGCCAGTGCTGATCGGACGAATTCTGGATTGATGGTCGCGGACCTGTCGTCCGGGAGCGATGACGCGTCTTTGCTCATCAAGCAACAGCAGATTGCTGTGGCGACCCATGAGTTCTAAGACCAGCACCCGTTGAATGGGCTCTCCTGGTCTGGGCGCGAAGTGAAATTCCACCACGCGCTCGAACCCCTCTTGGTGGAGCTTCACAAGGGCTAATTGACGCAAGCTGTGTTGGAGTTGCTGCGCCAAGGTGCTGCCAGCCCCCTCTCTGGGTGGGGCCTCGATTGCAGTGAGGCGGGGTGAGTCTGCTTGCCAGCTCAGTTCGAGCCAAACCATGCCCTTAAGGCTGCGAAACCCCAATTGAATGGTGCCTGGGCTGGGTTGTTGTGCTTTTTCGAAACGACTGGGCAGAACACGGCCGCGCAGATCCCACAGCACCGCCCGCAGGGTGGTGAGATCCATGGGTTGAAGACTGGCCGTCGCTTTCACCAAATGGCAGTGGGAAGCTTCCTACTCTGCTTGCTCACGTAGTTCTCCGGATGGCACACAACGGCAGGCTCACCGTGCTTACAGGTCCAAGCGGCGTTGGTAAGGGAACGTTGGTGAAGCGACTGTTGGAGCAACATCCTGAAATTTGGCTCTCCGTTTCAGCAACAACAAGGGATCCGCGCGCTGGGGAAGAAGAGGGGGTGAGTTATTTCTTCCACCCCCGCGACACCTTTGATGCGCTTGTCGAGTCCGGCGGATTGCTCGAATGGGCTGAGTTTGCCTCCAATTGCTACGGCACCCCCCGTGCTCCGGTGGAGCAGCAGCTTGCGGCCGGTCGGCCTGTGCTTTTAGAAATTGAGCTTGAGGGTGCCCGGCAGGTGCGTCGTAGCTTTCCTGACGCTTTTCAGGTGTTCCTCGCTCCCCCCAGTTTTACGGAATTAGAGCGGCGGATTCGAGGTCGGGGTACCGACACGGAGGATGCGATTCAACGTCGACTCGCCCGAGCCAGTGAGGAGCTCAATGCCCAAAACGAATTTGATGCGGTGGTGATCAACGACGATCTTGATCAGGCGTTGAAACAGCTCGAGACGCATATGCAATTGCCTGCTGATTAAGCGACGCCTTACCCAGCATCAGCTCATAAAAAAAGCCCCCTCTGGAAGGGGGCTTTGCCAGATATTTATCTAGCGCTTGAGACCCATTACATCGGGTGGAACAGAAGATCAGGGAAAAAGCGGTTCCATTCGATCAGGATTCCAGCGGTTGCTGTAAACCAAATCGCTGCAACAACGGGAGCGGTGGTGAGAAATTTTTTCATGGGTACCGACGGTGGTGAGTGGGCAGTGGATCAGCGCGGGGAGACGGTCACCTTGGCGTCGTCTTCCGTCAGTTTTCCACTTGTTAATTCGCCAAAGGCTGCCAGGGGCCAGCTAGCAGCTGCCAAGAGGCTTTTAAACGCAATGCTGAGATCGATTTGGATCTCATTCATGGCTGCGTTCTTGCCACGGGTTGCTTTGAGATATTCGCGACCAGCCCAACCAATACATCCATTGATGTAGAGGAACATGATCCCGGGAAGGACGAAGTCACCGGCGTGGCTCCAACGGCCATCAACGATGAGATGGGGCAGACCATCTTCTCCGCATACCGCTTGGCTGTACATCTCAAACCGGGCTTTCGCCTGGGGTGTTGAAGCAGCAGAAGCGCGTTGCTGGAAGCGTGCGCTTTCAGCGCAGGGGGTTAAGCCGGCCACATCCGCCTTAGCGACGGGGGCGAAGCCGAACACCAGGAGGGTCGAGAGCACAACGGCGAAAAGACGACGCATCGGACGATTCCTGTTTTAAAACTGCCCGTTGAAAGGCAGGATGTCTCTTGCGGAGAGTAGGGGAGGGCCCAGACCAAAATGCATACCGTGCTTGCCCTCGAAACAAGTTGTGACGAGTCAGCCGCTGCGGTTGTACGCCACAAAACCGATGGCAGCGTTGAGGTTTTGGCGTCTGGGATTGCGTCACAAGTTGAGGAGCATGCTCTCTGGGGTGGGGTTGTTCCAGAGATTGCCTCGCGTCGTCATGTGGAGGCTTTGCCCGCATTAGTGCGGGCAGTTTTGCGGGACTCCGGGCTGTCGATTTCTGAGTTGCATGCGGTCGCAGCAACCGTGGCACCAGGCTTGGCAGGCGCTTTGATGGTGGCGTCAGTGACGGGTCGCACCCTTGCGGCTTTGCATCAGGTGCCTTTTTTGGGAATTCATCACCTCGAAGGGCATTTGGCATCAGCCGCCCTGGGTGAGCATGCCCCCGCTCCTCCTTATCTAGTTCTTTTGGTGAGTGGTGGTCACACCGAGCTGATTCGTGTGGGTCTCCACGGAGAGATGGAACGACTCGGCCGAAGTCATGACGATGCCGCTGGTGAAGCCTTTGACAAGGTGGCTCGGCTGCTGGGTCTTGGGTATCCGGGTGGTCCCGCGATTCAGGCCATCGCTGCTTCAGGGAATTCCAAACGTTTTTCACTGCCGAAAGGACGGATCTCTCTGCGGGGTGGTGGATTTCATCCCTACGACTTTTCCTTCAGTGGATTGAAGACAGCCATGTTGCGCACTGTTGAGTCGTGCCAGTGCTCTGGGGGTGAACTGCCTCTGGCCGATCTCGCGGCCAGTTTTGAGCAGGTGGTGGCTGATGTCTTGGTGGAACGCGCTATCCGTTGTGCCCTTGATCACAACCTCACGCAGCTTGTGATGGTGGGTGGTGTGGCTGCCAACCAACGTCTAAGACTCCTGATGGCGAAACAGGGCAATCAGCATGGTGTTGGCGTATCCATTGCTCCTTTGGCGTATTGCACCGATAACGCCGCCATGATTGGAGCCGCAGCGCTCAACCGGTTGAAGCGTGGGATGGTGTCGTCAAGCGACGAAACAGGGGTAGCAGCTCGCTGGCCATTGGAACGGGCTGATGCGCTTTACGAAGCTTCACCTGCCTTTTGAAAAATGCCCTTAAGGTGGCACACAAAAAAGGGGGGGCATGGCAGATCAGTCAGGGCAAAAAACAGCAATGCAGACCTCTGAACCCGTGGGATCTGCTGAACTCAACGAATGGAAGCGCGGCTTCACACCTCAGGCGGAGATTTGGAATGGACGGCTCGCCATGATTGGTTTATCTGCAGGAATGGCCGTGGTGCTGGTGTCGAGGGTGTTCAACGCGGGTTGATCAATCTCGTCCGCGTAGGGCCTGGGCGAGCTCATGCGGTTTCAAGCTCACCGCAACAGCTCGATCTGATGTAACGCGATACGCTTCAACAAGGGCTTGAAGCGATTGATTTGATGTGACCATGCCATCAAAACTGCTTCGCGACATGATGTCTTCCACCTCATCAAGGCATCCCTGCTGGATGTAATCCCTGCAGGCATCTGTATTGACCAGGATGTCGTGATAAGCAGCCCGTTTGTTGTCGTTGGTGCGAATCAGCCCCTGAGCGATCACCCCAACTAAGGATTCGGAGAGTGATCGGCGAATGCTGGATTGTTCCTCAGGCGCATACATCCCGAGCACTCTCTCTACGGTTTTAACTGCTGAGTTGGTGTGCAGCGTCCCAAACACCAAGTGACCGGTTTGAGCTGCTTCAAGCGCTGTTGAAAGGGTCTCCTGATCTCGGATTTCCCCCACCAGGATCACATCTGGATCTTCTCGTAAGGCGGCCCGCAAGGCGTGATGGAACTTCAGGGTGTTCAAGCCCACTTCGCGGTGACGAATCAGGGACTTTCGGCTTTCATGCACAAATTCCACCGGATCTTCGATAGTGAGGATGTGGCAGGTTTTGTTGCGATTGATCCAATCGATCATGGCGGCCAAAGTTGTGCTCTTTCCAGATCCAGTCGGTCCTGTCACCAGCACGAGTCCCTTGGGACGTGCTGCTAAATCTTTGAGCACCTCTGGAAGGTTGAGCTCCTCCATGCTGAGGATGGTTTGAGGGATGAGCCGCAGCACCATCGCTGGGCCACGCAATGAGCAGCACCATCGCTGGGCCACGCAATGAATCGAGCAAATTGATCCGCACGCGCACGAAGGGAAAAGCAAAGGCGCTGTCGAGTTCTTTATTCCGATAAAAGGAATCGATTTGCTGCGGCGAGAGAATTTCACGAAGCCATCCCTGAAACACCGCGTCATCGGTGGTAGGCCAGTCGGTGGTTTGAATGTCGCCACGCGCTCGAAAGCGCGGACGTTCTCCCACGCCAAGGTGAACATCCGAATGTCCCGCGTTATCGGCAATGCGCAGGATGGTCTCCAGGGATGGGGATCCTTTTGTGCCCCGCACGTCCGGAGTTGTGGCCTCCGCAGTGGATGCGGCTTGAGAAGGTGATGCCGGAGAGGGAGGATTGGCTGAGTTGCCGGCAGAGCGCGGCGGAAAGCTAGGAGGAAAGACCGGCTGATCCAACGATCTTCGAGACGATGTGATTCCAGGATCGTTCCGATGTGGCTGCTGGCAAGTGATTGATGGAGGTCTCAGATTCCTGAACGCCCGTAGGATCCCTCTACACGAGCGGATTTCATGGCCGATCAGCCCCGCGTCACCATCGTTTTAGGGACGCGCCCTGAGGCGATCAAGCTCGCTCCTGTGATCCGCACTTTTCAAGCGTGTGAGGCCCTAACGACCCGGGTTGTGTTGACCGGTCAGCACCGGGAAATGGTGACCCAGGTGATGGATCTCTTCGGTTTGCAAGCCGACAAGGATCTCAACTTGATGGCACCACGCCAAACATTGACCCACGTCACCTGCGCTGCGTTGCAGGGCTTGCGGGACGATTTTCAGGATTTTCCTCCCCAGATTGTTCTGGTTCAAGGGGATACGACCACGGCATTTGCGGCCGGTTTGGCAGCGTTCTATGAGCAAATACCGGTCGGTCATGTGGAAGCGGGTTTACGAACCGACAACCTGTTGGATCCGTTCCCCGAGGAAGCCAATCGACGTTTGTTGTCTCAGATCGCCACATTGCACTTCGCTCCGACCCTCAAGGCTGAGCAGAACCTTCGTGCATCTGGGGTTGTTGGAGACCTTTCGGTGACAGGAAACACCGTGATTGATGCGCTGTTGTTGATGGCAGAAAAAGCGCCTGAGGTGCAGTTTGAGGGGCTCGATTGGACATCCCAGCGCGTGATTTTGGCCACGGTCCATCGACGCGAAAATTGGGGAGATCGCTTAACCGACATCGCATCGGGGATTCGATTGGTCTTGGATCGTTTCCCCGACACCGCCCTCTTGCTCCCACTGCATCGCAATCCCACGGTGCGAGACCCCTTGAAATCCCTCTTGGGGGATCATCCGAGGGTCTTCCTAACCGAGCCGCTGGATTACGACCGCCTCGTAGCGGCGATGAAGGGGTGCACGATGTTGCTCACCGACTCCGGTGGACTTCAAGAAGAAGCACCAGCCCTTGGTAAACCAGTGCTTGTACTGCGTCGAACCACCGAACGCCCAGAAGCGGTCGATGCCGGTACGGCTCGGCTGGTTGGCACCGATCCCACTGTCATCTTGGAGGAAGCTTCTCGTCTTTTAGGGGATGCAGAGGCCTACGAATTGATGTCTCGAGCGGTCAATCCCTTTGGTGATGGGCAAGCAAGTGCGCGCATCCTCGATCTCTGCCGGCGCCATCTCGGCGTCTAACGCAAGCTTCAGTGCCAACCGTCAGTATCGCTGGTGGTTGCATCGTCAGTGGACGTTGGGGTTGGGACTTCTGTTGTTTATTGGACTGAATCCTTCCCGAGCTGACGGAAAGCGTGACGACCCCACCTTGAGGAGGCTTCAGACATTCGCGAAGTCGTGGGGATATCAAGAATTATTGGTGGTCAATTTGTTTGGGCGAATTTCCCCCCATCCAGCCGTCCTGCAACGTGCCAGCGATCCGGTAGGAGTCGACAATGACAAGGTTCTTCAGGTCTGTTTTGAGCGTTGGGCCTGTGATCCTCAGATGGATTTGTGGTGTGGCTGGGGTGTGAGCGGTGGCCGTGGCCCCCGTGCCCGTGATGTCCTTCGCATGCTTCAACCGCTGAGTCGGCAACGGCAAATGATCTGTCCAAACTCAGACGGTCCCCTCAGCTTGGCGTTGACGCAATCGGGGGAACCGCGGCATCCGCTTTATGCCCCCCGGCAATCGACGCTGAGCCCCTTTCATTGGGCAGAGACCAGAGCAATCCGCCATCCTGAGGCAATCACTACGGATTGACGTCTGCGCTGATGCCTCGCACCCCCCGTCGCTATGCCGTGCATCTCCACCTCGTGGGAGGGCAAACCGAACGAGTGTTTTTCCCGAAATTAGAAACCTTTCAGGAGTGGTATCAGGGGGTTGTTAATGCGGAGACTCAGGGAGGTTTTGTGAATGTACCGATGAGCGACCTGGATGGTGAGTACCTCGTTGTGCGTCCGCAGGCGGTGATTGGTGTTCGGGTAGAACCACAGTTTTCGGCAGTCGATGACGCCTGAGCGGCTTGGCCTGCTGTGGGGAATCACCGTGTTCTCCGGGGCAGCAGCGCGTTTGGTGGCGGCCTTCTCCGGGTTGCCCGGGGTGGTTTTGCTCTTGCTTTCAGGACTGTTGATTGGGCGGTCGGGGCTAGGGCTTGTGGAACCCCTCGATCTCGGCCCGGGCCTCGGGACGATCGTTGGACTCCTGGTCAGCCTTGTGCTCTTCGACGGGGGCATGAACCTCCGTCTGCCTGGCGACACGATTAAGGCAACGGTGCAGCGCATCGCTGTTCTGCGGTTGGTGATTTCCCTTGGTGGTGGCTTGCTTGCGGCCCATTGGTTAGCGGGTCTGAGTTGGTCGGTGGCAGCTGTGTTCAGTGCAATTGTTTTGGCCACAGGCCCAACTGTGGTTACCCCGTTGGTGCGTCAAATCCGCTTGGCAGCTCCGCTGGGGGATGTGCTGGAGGCTGAAGGTCTGCTGTTAGAGCCCATTGGGGCCGTTCTTGCGTTGTTGTTGTTGGAGTTAGTGCTCGGGAACCTTCATGGCTGGAGGGAGCTGGCGATTGGTTTGCTATCCCGGCTTGGTGGTGGAGTGTTGATTGGTGCGGGGGTGGGGTGGCTTCTCTCAGAGGTGTTGCGTCGTCTTAAGCCTGAGCAATCCTCTGGTTTGCCCTTGCAACTGAGTTTGGGGATGCTGTTTCTGATGTATGGCGTCAGTGAGTGGCTGTTGCCGGAATCAGCATTGCCTGCGTCCGTTGCGGCGGGAATCGTTGTGGGGCGTCGGCCTGGCTTTTACACAGCTGAATTTGAACGTTTGATTCAAGAGCTAGCGCAGTTGTCGATCACGATGCTTTTTCCCTTGCTGGCGGCGGATGTGTCTTGGGCTGAACTCAGTCCTTTGGGCTGGGGCGGAATTCTTTGTGTTCTCACGTTGATGTTTGTCGTGCGGCCTATTGGTGTTGGTGTTGCCACGATTGGGTTGCCATTAGACCTCCAGCAAAGGTTGTTTCTCGGTTGGCTCGCGCCCCGTGGCATCGTCACGGCGTCTGTGGCCTCGTTGTTCTCCATTCGTCTGGAGCAAGCCGGAATTCTTGGAGCTGGCCGTTTGCAGGGTTTGGTTTTTTTAACGATTTTGATGACTGTGGGCTTGCAGGGGCTGACAGCTCAGCCTTTGGCGCGAATGCTGGGGTTGATCCAAACGGATTCGGAGTCCGGCGAGGAGGAATCAGCTGAGGCAGCGCTGAAGGCGGGGTAAGTCGTCGCTAATTTTTGCCAGTAGCGACCAAGTGGTGAGGAGGTCGGGGCCCTGCAAGCGACCCAGAAGTGCAGCGCGCAGCGATTTCATCATCACGCCTTTTTTCACCCCAGCAGCTTTCGCCGCATTGCCAAGAAGTGTTTGGGCCTGGTCGAGATCGGTTCCCATCCACCGCTCCGCTTGGAGTGCATCGACAAGATGACCGATGGCAGCCTTAGCCCCTTCGCTCTGAAGCTGGTTGAGCCCATCGTCTTCAAGATCTGGACATTCAAAAAATGGTGCGGCTTGGTCGACACCGTCGTTCAGCAGCGTCAGAGAAGGGCCAAGTAACTCACAAAGCTCTAAGGCCCAGCCTTTGTTATCACTGGGGATTGTCCAGCCGTTCTTGAGCCAAAGAGGACGAAGCACCTCCAGGAGTTGTTCTGAGCTCCAGCCATGGAGCACCTGGGCGTTTAACCAATTCAGTTTGTCCCAGTCAAAGCGTGCTCCAGCTTTGTTGACTCGATCAAAGCTGAATTGATCGGCGGCTTCCCTCAGGGTGAAGCGTTCCTCCATTCCCTCAGGTACCGACCAGCCCAGCAAGGTCATGTAATTCGCAATCGCCTCGGCCGTGTACCCCATCGAGCGGAACTCGTTGATGGACGTGACGCCATCCCGTTTCGACAGTTTCTTGCCGTCTGCGTTGAGGATCAGTGGTGCATGGGCGAAGGTTGGCGCCGGAAGGCCGAGGGCCTCGTACAGCAGAAGTTGCTTCGCTGTATTGGCAATGTGGTCTTCACCACGGATGACATGGGTGATCTCCATGGCGGCGTCGTCCACCACAACCACGAGGTTGTAGAGGGGATCACCGATTTGATCCGCAGGAGCGCGTCTGGCGACCACCATGTCGCCACCAAGATCGCCCCCTCGCCAACGCATTGTGCCGCGCACCAGGTCATTCCAGTGGATGTTCGCATCGTCATTGATGCGAAAGCGGATCACAGCATCCCGACCTTCGGCTTGAAATGCGGCTTCTTGCTCTGCGGTGAGATTTCGGTGGCGGTTGTCGTAACGGGGAGCCTGGTTGGCTGCCTTTTGTGCATCCCGCATGGCCGCCAGCTCAGATTCGTTGGCGTAACAGCGATAGGCCAGGCCGTTGTCGAGGAGTGTCCGAATGGCGTCGCGATGGTGTGCGACCCGTTCGCTTTGAATTACAGGGTCCTCTGACCAGTCGATTCCGAGCCATTGGAGGCCCTCAAGAATGTTCTGGGTGAACTCCGGTTTGGATCGTTCCTTATCGGTGTCTTCGATGCGGAGCAAAAAGACTCCGTTCTGACTTTTGGCGAAAAGCCAATTGAACACGGCAGTTCGTGCTGTGCCGATATGCAGCGTGCCCGTTGGGCTTGGGGCCAGACGAACGCGCACCATTGCCGCATCGGATAAT
Source organism: Synechococcus sp. BL107 (assembly GCF_000153805.1). Classification (NCBI taxonomy): domain Bacteria; kingdom Bacillati; phylum Cyanobacteriota; class Cyanophyceae; order Synechococcales; family Synechococcaceae; genus Synechococcus; species Synechococcus sp. BL107. The sequence continues at coordinate 976,757 of NZ_DS022298.1, forward strand.
TAAAAACGGGACCGACGGGATTCGAACCCGCAACTTCCGCCGTGACAGGGCGGTGCTCTAACCGATTGAACTACGGTCCCAGATCTGATTGGATTCGTCCAAGACGCGCTTGAAGGAACCAGACCTGTGTCGCATGGCGACCAAGTCAGTATCAACTGCCGCCCTGCCCTCCGTCAACAACTCGATAGGAGAGGTTGTGCAAATCAGCTTGAAGGGTGTCAATAAGGAGGCTTGTGCGAAAACGTGTCCAATCTCGATCGAAGCCAAGACAAATACCCCAATGGAAAAACCATCGGGGTATTCGAATGTGTCAGGGCGACACGATGATCGAAGCCGACTGGACGTCGTCAGGGACGAAATCCAGCGGGCTCGATTAGACGGACTTGGTTGCCGCGGGCGGTGAATTCACGACCTTGGTCGCTTTGCACAACCACACGACCACCAGATTTGACGCGGATGACACGGGCGCGGACCCAGCCAAGAGCGGCTGACTCCAACACCTTCACAACATCACCAGGTTGAAGATCCAACTCCATGCTGAGACTCGAGAAACTGCACGAGGGGTCATCGGACGCGCCGTGGAGGACTTGAACCCCCGACATCAGGTTTTGGAGACCTGCGTTCTACCAACTGAACTAACGGCGCAAGGCGATGAACCCCTCAGCCAACATTGATGTTGGCGACTGGATTGAACGAGGTCGAAACCTCAGCGATCGAAGCGCTGCTTCACGCGGGTGGCCTTGCCCACCCGTTCCCGCAGATAGAAAAGCTTCGCCCGACGTACTTTACCGCGCCGTTCAACCTTGATGTTGGCGACTTGTGGGCTATGGACCATAAACACGCGTTCAACGCCGATTCCTTGGAAAATGCGTCGGACAGTGATCGTTTGATTCAGTCCACCGTGGCGCTTAGAGATCACCACCCCTTCGTAGGGCTGGACACGCTCGCGGTTCCCTTCGCTGATCCTGACGCCGACACGAACGGTGTCTCCGACATAGATCTCGGGAAGATCATCTTTCTGTTGAGCGCTCTCAAACTCGCGTATGAGCTCTTCCGCACAAAGCTTCTTCGAAGCTGCCGCAGGCTTTGCCTTGGTCGCCACGGTTTCTTGTTGAGTGCTCTCTTCGGTCACCGTGGTGTCCTTCTGGTCGGCCGCCATCCCAGCTCCGCGTTTATCGCCAAAGAATCAGTGTACCTGTCGTCGCCAACGTTCGATCAAAAGAGCGAGGCCGGTGATCAGCATCCAAAGCAAGCCAATGGCATTCATCAGCACCACAACTGGTTCGAGGGTTGGTCCTAACCACTCCCCTTCGTGCAGGGTCATTAACCAGTGCACTTGCTCACGGCTGGCTCCAAACCAGTCGCGGGCAAGGCGATAGCCAACGCCAGAGCAAACAGTGACGAATAACGGCAGAAGGACAAATGGAGCGATGCGTTGGTGGAGTTCGCGCACGCGCACAAGCAACGTCATGACCTACACCCAACCGCAAGCCGTTGATAGCGTGACCAATATTGAGCAGGCCAATGAATCTTTTCGCCGATCTGCTGGCCACAACTCAGGCAGCTCAGGGACAAACCACTGCAACCGGACCACGAATTCAGAAACGACGCGGGGTGGAGATCAAGTCTGCCCGCGAAGTCAAGATCATGCGCCAGGCCAGCAAAATCGTGGCCACCGTTCTCCGAGAGGTGATGGCCATGGTGGAACCAGGGCAAACCACCGGAGATCTTGATGCGTTTGCTGAACGCCGCATCCGCGAAATGGGAGCGACTCCCAGCTTCAAGGGTTATCACGGCTTTCCAGCAAGCATCTGCGCCAGTATTAACAACGAAGTTGTCCATGGCATCCCGAGTGCCAAACGTGTGATTCACCGCGGCGATCTCCTCAAGGTGGATACCGGTGCCTATTTCGAGGGGTATCACGGGGATAGCTGCATCACCGTTTGTGTTGGGGACGCATCGAAAGAAGCTCAAACCCTGAGTCGTGTCGCACGCGAATCGCTGATGGCTGGCATCGGCCAGGTGAAAGCAGGCAATACGCTTCTCGACATCGCTGGCGCCGTCGAAGACCACGTCAAAGCCAATGGTTTCAGTGTTGTTGAGGATTACACCGGCCATGGCGTGGGCCGCAATCTCCATGAAGAACCGTCGGTGTTCAATTTCCGTACTGACGAGCTGCCGAATGTGACGCTTCGTCCTGGGATGACCTTGGCGATTGAACCGATCCTGAATGCGGGGAGCAAAGGCTGCCGGACGTTGCGGGACCGTTGGACGGTAGTTACGCGGGACGGTGCGCTTTCTGCGCAGTGGGAGCACACCGTTTTGGTCACCAGTGATGGTTGTGAAATCCTTACCGATCGGGGCGACTGAGGATTCGGCTGTAAATCCGTCTTCCTAGCTCGGTGACGGGCATTAGGAGATAGGTCAAGGGATTCGGCGTCACGATGATCAATCTCAACCCCCAGCTGGCTTGGTTTAAAACCTGATTGGCAACCCAATTGGCGTCCATGATTCCGATTGGGTTGAGATCGGACCGGAACGGACCTAAGACAAGTTTTCTGATCACCAATTGGTTGCGTTCGTCCGCAGGACGCGTGGCTCCCCGCAAACTCACCAATTGGCCCAACAAGCGTTTGGAGATCTCATAAACAGGGCTCACTGCGGGTTGGATTTCTGCTTCTGATGTGTTGATCCAAATCTCCATGGGCGTCTCTCGTCCTTGATGCTTTCTGATGTTGCAGCGACTGATCTCCTCGTAGCGCTGCATCAGGCGCCAACTGCTGAGTGCATTGATCTCCAAGGCTCGGTTCACGTCCTCAGGGCTCTGACTGCCTTTCGGATTGATGCCGTGGTTCAGCACCAGAACATCGAACTGTGCCAAGTCACCATCAAGGGCGATTTCGTCGCCGCACTGCCAGGAGATCCAACGGTGGGGCCCCTCGTCGTCTTTGATCTGGGGAGGTGAGCTGTGGGTCAGGCCAACAACTTCAGCACCCCTGGCACGAAAAGAGCGCGTCAGGGCACAGCCGAGCGTGCCGCTGGCACCGGTGATGCCGATGCAGCGGTTCTGATAGGTCGTTGGTGTGAGCTGGTCCATCCCTCCAGCTTGCGGCATCCTTCAAATGGATCATCGGCCCGTTGCGTCTTGTCTGACGACGCCTTACAGGTGCTTTTTGCACCCTATTGCGGTGGTTTAGCCCGCTCAGAAGCGCTTCTGGATGCGTTGAGGCTCCTCCAAGGTCAAAAGCTTGAGGGGTGCAGGCCTGTGGCAGGGGCTGACGGCCATGGATTTGTTCTCAGCTGGAGTGACGAACGGGCACCGTTGGATGTGATCCACTGCCAGCTTTTTTTCCGACACAACCGGATTCTTCGCGAAAGTTCAGTCTTCCGACGCATCAATTGGTGTCTTGGCTGATGGATTGTTCAGCATTCGTTGGTGAAAAACCTGATCTTCCAGATGCCTTTTGGTATTGGGTGCTTGTGGAGCAGAACGATGCGGTTGCAGACGCCTAGATTCATCGACGACTGAAGTGCGGTTCATGGGAACGACTTTGCTGATCGGATCATGCGAACCGTTCAGCGGAAAGTCCGCTCTTGTTTTGGGTATTGCTCAGCAGCTCAATCAGTCCGGTCATTCGATTCAATTCGGTAAGCCGCTTGCCACAAGCTTGGATTGGGATCCCAACCAAGGGCCGTTGCCCCAACCGCTCATTGACGACGATGTGCGGTTTGTTGGCGAGACCCTCGGATTTGAGGCTGATCGCTTGATGTCGTCTCTGCATCTGCTGTCTCCGACAACGGCGACGAGTCGTCTGGGTCTGGGGCAGTTGGACGCCGGAGAGGGGTTTGACCAACTTCGGCAGCAGGTGGATAACCACGATGGACTGACCCTCCTCGAGGGTGCTGGAAGCTTGAATGAGGGGCTTCTGTATGGCTTGAGTCTTCCGCAACTGGCCGAGGGGTTGGAAGCCAAGGTGGTGCTGGTGCATTTGTGGCAGGACAGCCGCAGTGTGGAGCCCCTCCTCGCTGCGAAACAGTCCCTTGGAGAGCACCTTGTCGGTGTTGTTCTGAATGCTGTAACGCCCGAGGAGGTCGATAGCTTGGAACGTCAAGTTGTGCCCACGCTTGAGAATCTTGGCCTCACGGTGTTTGGCGTGATGCCGAGGTCACCGTTGTTGCGCAGCGTCACGGTCGGAGAGCTGGTGCGGCGTTTGGATGCCCGTGTGATCTGTTGCCAGGACCGTCAAGAGCTCTTGGTTGAAACCCTGAGCATTGGAGCCATGAACGTGAACTCTGCAATGGAGTTCTTTCGTCGACGTCGAAATATGGCGGTGGTCACCGGTGCCGACCGTACGGATATTCAATTGGCGGCTTTGGAGGCATCAACACAATGTTTGATCCTGACGGGTGCTGGAGAGCCCCTGCCCCAGCTGATTAGTCGTGCGGAAGAGCTGGATGTTCCACTCTTGAAGGTTGAGCACGACACCTTGGCTACTGTGGAAGTGATTGAGCAGGCGTTTGGCCATGTGCGCTTACACGAAGCGGTGAAGGCCACCTATGCCTTTCGTCTTGTGGAAGAGCACTGCCATCTCGATCGACTGTTCTCTGCTCTGAACTTGAAAGTCCAGAACGTCTAATGGTTGCTAGTTTCCAGTGATCTCAGGCGGGATGTCGTTGGGTCAGTCATTGGATCTGCCGTCCCTTGATCGGGTCGACACGCTGGCGCAAGAACTAGCGCTGTTACAGGACAAAGGAAAGCGGCGAATCGCGATCCTCGGCAGCAGACATGTGCCGGTGGTTGCAATTCATTTGGTTGAGCTTGTCGCTCGTTCCCTCGTTCAGGAGGGCCATTCGCTGATTACGTCTGGCTCCCAGGGGGTGAATGCCGCCGTCATCCGTGGTGTCTTGGAGGTCGATCCGTCCCAGCTCACGGTGCTGCTGCCTCAGAGCTTGGATCGCCAAGCTGTTGAGATTCGAGATTTGCTCGAGCGAGTTTTACACCTGGTCGAAAAGCCCGAACAGGATGAACTGCCCCTCCCGATGGCCAGCAGTCTTTGCAATCAAGAAATTATTAGCCGATGTGATCAGCTGATTTGTTTGGCATTTCATGACAGCGAAACGTTGTTGGCGAGTGCGCGAACAGCGGAAGATATGGGCAAGGTGGTGAGCTTGCTTTACTTCGATTAATTAGTTGCCCAAAAAAGCCTTAAGCCCTTCGCTGTAAAGGATTCCGCTACACAGCAGGCCGCTAGCCCAACAGAGTCCCCTAGCGGGGGGCACATTGCCGACATAAGCCGCGATGTAGGCAAATCGAAATGCTGGATGGGCAAAAGCTGCTACGACGGCAGCCGCTGGAAGGGGACCGGAGTGTTCCACAGCAATCAAAGCAAGTAAGGCGGCGGGAGCATGCAGGGTGAAGGCTTCGAAGCTGTTTTGGTGAGCCCAACTGGCCCGTTTCCCCCACGCTGGGAAGCGATCAAACATGGCGCGTGGTGCGGCCATGTCTTTCATTTCGAAATTGGATGCTGAACGAGCTGCGCCCAGAGGAATGATGCTGGCGACGACGCTTCCACCTGCCAAAACCAAAGACCAGGCGTAGGGCGTTGCGTTTGTAGCTGTGAAAAGTTGCAGCAGCGACATGGTGTGGGCTCAGTTCCTGGCCTTTTCTAAGCTGTGAACAGCAGTGACCGTGCGCTATGGCCAGTTCGTCCTCTTTCGATGTCGTTTCTGATTTCGACCGACAGGAGCTGGTCAATACCCTTGATCAGGTGCGTCGGGATGTTTCGACCCGCTACGACTTGAAGGATTCCAAGACTGAGATTGTGCTGGAGGAAACCGAGATGGTGATTACGACAGCCAGCGACATGACGCTTCAGGCCGTTGAAGATGTGCTGCGCGCGAAAGCGACAAAACGGAAACTTTCACTGAAAATTTTTGATTTTCAGCCGCCGGAGTCTGTTGGAGGAAACCGCATTCAGCAGGTGGTGAAGCTGCGCAAGGGGCTGAGCCAAGAAATCGCTAAAAAATTGAGCAAAATCGTGAGAGATGAGCTGAAAAAAGTAACTGTTGCAATTCAGGGTGAAAGCGTTCGAATCACAGGAAAAAGTAAGGATGATCTTCAGGCAGCTATTCAATTAGTGAAAAGTAAGGAGGATGAATTAGATGTACCCCTGCAGTTTGAGAACTATCGCTAAATCTATTCAATTTTTTTGGAATAGAATAACAGGCAATGATTAAGCTTGAAAATGTTTTTTGAGCGAAGAATCCATCCTAAATTTTATTTTGTTGATGCAAAAAGAAAGGGGGTAAATACCCCATTCTTTAAAAGTGCAAAGAGCTTGGCTTAGCCCCCATTGCAATGTCGAACAGCCTGCTCATTCGACTCGCCTTGGGCAATGATTTCCGAAATGCATCCGTTGAACGTGGTGCTTTGCTGCTTGAGCGGGCAAAGGCTTAATGCAATTGCTGCAAGGGAAATGGCCGATACAACGGTGGCTGAAATTTGGATGAGACCATAGGCCAACATGGCTTTCTTTTTGCCGCCACAGCTCTGATTGGCTTGGTTGTCGTCAGACATGTTTTCTATAACAATCTAATAATCTATGAGCAAAAACTGTTCAGCCTTGATTGTGGAGGGCGTGGATAACCGCCCATAGATTGTTTCGCGCGGGAAGATGGACGATTTAAGGCAGTTCGTACATCTAGCCCGCTTTTGTTGGCTATTGGGTTAGCCCCTCAGTCGTGGTGGCGATGCTTGAGAGGAGTGTCGCGATAGGGCTGAACGCCAATCAGTGGTGGTACTTGGCGCTTTTCGTCCAAGTCCACAGCACCCATCGCATGGGCAAATGCATCACCCCACCATTGAAAAAGTGCTTTCATCACTGCTCCGGGATCACTACCAAAGTGATACACCTGTTTGATCAAGATTGCACTAGGTACTTAACCTAAGCCGAAGGCTGTCGCTCTGTTATGTGAAAGGATCTAAGTAGAAATGCCTGTATTTATTGCATGATTATTTGTTATTCTTGTTTTTGAATCTCAATTTGATGCCATCTGAAGAAAATAATTCTTGTTGAGGAGGATTGGTCCACGGTATCTTTTTTGGGAAATATATTTGCTGTACTTAGCTTATTTTGTGGCCTCTCCTGAGTCCGTGAGGAGGCGTGTGCTGGATCCTTGTGAATGTGTGTTTTGCCGGGGCTAACCACCTCAATCTCCGTGGTAGATTTTTATTCAATAGCTAGATGATGTGGCTAAAAGTTGTGCCATTGTTGTCCGTGTGTTCGATGGTGAGGCTCCTTACCTTCAATCGTTTATCGACCATCATCGTTCGATCGGTATCGAGCAGTTCTATCCTGTAATTGCGCCAGGGGGAGCACCCCTATGTCGTGAGATTTTGTCTCGAAATAAGTTAAATTTTACTGAGGTTGAAGGGCAGAAAATTGGTGCTGTTCGTGGCTTGATTAAAGAAGATTATGTGGCTGTCATTGACGCTGATGAATATTTGCATCCTGATCTCCTCCCATTCATTCAAGAGGAGAAATTTCAGTCGCTGGCCATGCCTTGGCGAATGACTGCCACCCTCTCAGATTCAGGCTTTGAATCTGGTTTGAAACGGTTTTTTGTTTTTCCTCAAATTAAGTCTGTGATGCGTACGCGCACATTGACAGGTCTGGGGTTGCATCGCTCAGGCACAAGGGGGCGCGGACGATGTTTGGATTTGAAAGAGGGCTTGCCCTTCCCTGTTCATCATTACTATCTGCGTGGTTTGGATGACCTTGTGCTGAAGGAAGGCGGTGTTGTGAAGCGCACATTGGCCAACAGCACGGGGCGAAGGAGTGTCGCTCTTGGGGGAGTGGCCGCGGCGCAGCCACTGGCTGCTTTTCCGAGTCGGCATGCAAGGGTGGCTTTCCTGTTAAGGGTTCTTGATCATCTGCCTGATCAAAAAGATCCCTATGTGCTATCAACTGATCAGGTGATGCTGGATCGATTGCGTGACCAGATGTCCGTTGATTTAGGCTTGGCTAAGGCTGAATTAAAACGGAGCATTAATAATATTTATGGGGTCTTTCGAAAGCATTCTATTTGCAATCAAATCAAGGATATTGAGAGGATTCTGGCTGCGAGTCCTAGTAAAATTAGCTATCAAAAAAGAGTGTTGCGTCAATTAAAATCCGATTATAAAGCTCGTCAGACTTGGCCTTCTCGATTGCTGAATCGTGTTGGGATTGATAATCATGTTCTCCCAGATTGATGGCATGTGAGCGGATCGGACGGCTGCCATGTTCGATCACGGGAATGGATCATTGGTGGTGTCACCTCCTATCGCCGGATCTCTCGGATGCCCGCCGTTGATCAATGATTTTGGCCAGTTCCAGCACATAGCCAGCTGTGCACCAGCGTCCATGGCTGCGGGATCGGTTTTCGACATCGGATCGGATCTCCGCGGTTTCTGCCATCAAAAGGTCGAGCTCTCCCTGCTCGAGCTCATACAGCTCTTGAAGTTCGACGTCACGCGACAGCAGGTGACTGCGGAACCACTTGCGCATCTGCTCTTGGGGAGGAATCTCTTGAATCATTGCTGCTGATCAAGCGTTGAAGTGCCATTCTCACGGCATGAAGCAACTCAACTGGGCTGATTTTGACGCCTGCGTTCAAGTCCTTACAGAGCGATATGGCGGTCGATCTTTCAAGAGTGTGTTTGGTGTCCCTCGGGGTGGCCTTTGTCTGGCCGTTGGGCTGAGTCATTCTTTAGGGCTTCCTCTTTCGACGACACCCGACAACCAATGCTTAATCGTTGATGACGTGTTTGAGACTGGACGGACGTTGAAAGGGCTCCGTGATCAATGGCCTCAGGCCACCTATGCCGTGTGGGTCAGCAAAGCTCCACCACAATGGTGGGATGCCGCTGAGGTGAGCCTGAGTTCTGAGTGGCTGTTGTTTCCCTGGGAAAATGCAGCAGCAGCCATTGCTGATGAAAGCAATTATCGCCAATCTCGTCTTGATTTCTAATTAGATGAGCCACACCATTTATTTGGCCTCGCCCTATGGCTTTTCGGAGCAGTGGAAACGACTATTGCTTCCTGAATTTGTTGATGCATTAGCTGCGCTTGGGCTGGAGGTTTGGGAGCCTTTTTCGCGGAATAGTCAAATTGATTTTGCCGAGCCTGGCTGGGCTTATCGCGTTGCGCAAAAGGATCTCCAAGATGTTCGTGATGCTGATGCGCTCTTTGCGATCGTGAACGGAACACCTCCAGATGAGGGTGTGATGGTTGAGCTCGGTGCTGCCATGGCTTTGAACAAACCCATTTTTCTGTTTCGTGATGACTTTCGGCGTTGCACTGACTCTGAGGAGTTTCCACTCAACCTGATGCTATTTGCCGGATTGCCAGAGAGAGATTGGCAAGATTTTGTCTATGAAAATATTACGGATATTGCTAGCCCAGCCAAGGCTCTTGTTCGTTGGTTGCACTCAAATGCATGAAGAGTGATTCAGGAGATTTGTTTTTGTAGCCATTATCTGATTAGACAATTCGTTGTCACCATGTGACTCGGGTAATTGCCTCAATTATGGTTGGCTGACGCAGCTTCCTTTTGCTAATTCATCCAAACTGTTGATCAATTCGCTTGATACATTCTGTTTTAATGTTGAAATATTGTGCAATTTAAATTGTAATTGTGCGTTAATTTCTAGCATCCCCTGGATGTAAAGAGTCGATCTATTTATGGCCTTAGAAGTTTCGCCGGGAGTTCGCTTCGCCATGAACCCCATGGGGGTCTCGTATGACCATGTGTAATTGATTTGTCCATACCCGATAGCTCCTGGTTGCCAGTGTCCGGATGATTGAAAATTTTCAGCCAGGATTGTGAGCCGACTATCAATCACCGTTCTTGGTTCTACTTTTGCTCCCCCTTTTTTCTGCCCCGTTAGATCCGGTGCACGAATAATGCGGAAGCTTTGATGTTCAAGCTCACGAATGCCTTGGATCGGGATTGTTAACCAGCTGCTTTCCACCGCCTCGATCGTGCAGATCAAGGCGGGAGGACTCGGAGGAATAGATGCCTGCAATGATTAAATTTGAGAACTAGCCGATGGCAGCAAAGCTCTCTCGGAAGGCGTTAATCGTTGCTTCGATGTCGGCATCTGAGTGGGCCAACGATGTGAAGCCGGCTTCGTATGCCGAGGGTGCGAGATAGACACCGCGCTCCAGCATGGCGCGATGCAGCCTGCCAAAACGCTCAGCATCGGTGGCCTTGGCCTCCTCGAAGTTGCGAACGGGACCTTCGCATAAGAAGAAACCAAACATGGCGCTAACGCTGCCACCCGTGATGGGGAAACCGGCCTCTTTGGCAGCACCTTTGATGCCGGTAATCAACCGTTCAGTCGTGGCTGCGAGCTTCTCATAACTCCCGGGTTGTTTGAGTAATTCAAGGGTCTTGATGCCCGCGGTCATCGCCAGTGGGTTACCGCTCAAGGTGCCGGCTTGATACATCGGACCAGCCGGAGACACCATCTGCATGATGTCTGCCCTTCCGCCATATGCGCCAACCGGGAGACCGCCTCCGATCACTTTCCCCATGGTGGTGAGGTCTGGTGTGACGCCAAAGTGCGCCTGGGCTCCGCCATAGCTGATGCGGAATCCAGTCATCACTTCATCGAACACGAGAAGCGCACCATTTTCTTTGGTGAGTTCCCGTAAACCCTCGAGGAAGCCTGGTTCGGGCTGAATGAATCCAGCATTTCCAACGATGGGTTCGAGGATCACGCCGGAGATGGCATCTGGATTCTCTGCGAACAGCGCTTTAACGGCCTCGAGGTCGTTGTAAGGAGCCGTCAGGGTGTTGGCTGTGGTGCTGCGAGGAACACCAGGGGAATCGGGAAGTCCAAGGGTGGCGACGCCGGACCCTGCCTTCACCAAAAACATGTCGGCATGGCCGTGATAGCAGCCTTCGAACTTGATCACCTTGTCGCGACCCGTGAAGGCACGCATGAGGCGAAGCACGGCCATGCAAGCTTCGGTGCCGCTATTCACAAAGCGGACCATCTCGACGCTGGGAACAGCATCGATCACCATTTCAGCGAGGGTGTTCTCGAGGGCGCAGGGGGCACCAAAGCTGGTGCCCTTTTCAATCGCTTCCTGGAGAGCGCTAATCACTTCGGGGTGGGCATGGCCGCAAATGGCGGGCCCCCAGCTCCCGATGTAGTCGATGTATTTATTGCCATCGACATCCCAGGCATAGGGACCCTTGACCCGATCGAACACGATCGGCTGACCACCCACAGACTTAAACGCGCGCACTGGAGAGCTCACTCCACCGGGCATCAGGCCCTGCGCTGCGCCGAAGATGGCCTGGGAGCGGCTGGTGTTCAACGTAGGTGTTGTCACAGGAACCGACGCCAAGAGGCAAATGCAAACCGTGCATCATCCTGACCCAAGAACGTCCACATGCGTCTGTTCTGTGTCCCAATCGCGGCAGATTGCCCGTTCGACCTGCCTAAGGTTGCTTTATCTGGAGGGATGGCATGTCCTACGACTGGTCTGCTCTGGAGAGGGATCTCCGCCGTCTACTTCCCGCCCGTGGGGTCGTTTCGAAACGTCAGGAGTTACTGAGTTACGACTGTGACGGTTTGACACTGGAGCGCCAATGTCCACCGTTGGCGGTGTTGCCGGAAACAACGGAGCAAGTCGCTGCTGTTCTTGGTTGTTGCCACGCCCACAGCATTCCTTTTGTGGCGCGGGGTAGTGGAACGGGTTTGTCGGGAGGGGCTTTGGTGGATGAGGAGGCACTGCTTGTGGTGACGAGCCGGATGCGCAACGTGCTCGAACTGGATTTGGCAAACCACCGCGTCACCGTGCAGCCAGGGGTGATTAACAGCTGGGTCACCAGGGCTGTGGCAGGTGATGGGTTCTATTACGCCCCGGATCCTTCCAGTCAAGTGGTCTGCAGTATTGGCGGCAATGTGGCTGAGAATTCTGGTGGTGTGCACTGCTTGAAATACGGGGTGACCAGCAATCACGTGCTCGGTTTGGAGGTGGTGCTTCCCGATGGCAGCGTCACCCAGCTCGGTAATGGCTTGGCCGAGTCCCAAGAGCTCGATTTGCGCGGCGCGTTTATCGGCAGTGAGGGCACTCTTGGGATTGCTACCGCAATCACGCTTCGTTTATTGCGAGCGCCGGAGTGCGTCAACGTGCTGCTCGCTGATTTCGAAACGATGGAGGCTGCTGGTGAAGCGGTGCGGGCCGTAACGGCAGCAGGTTTGCTGCCAGCCGGGATGGAAATCATGGATAACGTCACCATCAATGCAGTGAATGATTTCTTCGGGTACGACGAATATCCGCGGGACGCTGCGGCGGTGTTGCTAATTGAACTTGATGGCCAGGAAGCGGAGGTTCAGGCTTCCGCTGAACGGGCTGAGCAGCTGTGTCGTGGGGCTGGTGCTCGCGGACTGCGTCGAGCCGAAGATCCAACCGAATGTGCGGTGCTTTGGAAAGGGCGCAAATCCGCGTTCTCGGCAGTGGGAAAAATCACCCCCACCTACTACGTGCAGGACGGTGTCGTCCCCCGAAGCAGCCTTCCGTTGGTTTTGGCGGCGATCGAACGACTCAGCCATGAGCATGGTTTGCCTGTGGCCAATGTGTTCCATGCGGGTGATGGCAATTTGCATCCGCTGATCTTGTATTCCGCTGCGGAGCCCGAAGCCGAACAGCGGGTGAAAGATCTCGGCGCAGCAATTTTGAAAGAGTGTCTTGCTGTGGGAGGAAGTATTAGCGGCGAGCACGGCGTCGGTGCCGACAAACGCTGTTACCTCGATTGGATGTTTGAGCCTGAGGATCTACACACCATGGGTTTGTTGCGACGCGCTTTTGACCCGGATAACCGAGCGAACCCTGGCAAGGTTCTTCCCACCCCACGCACGTGCGGTGAATCTGCGAAGCGTTCCGTGACGCTTCAGTCCACTGTCGAGCTGTTTTGACTCAAAACAGCAAGTCGTCGTTCTCGTTGTGGCCGTCCTCGTCGTCGTCGCTTGGTGGCCAATCCAAATCAACACTCACGGGAGCGTGGTCGCTGGGTTTGTCGTTGCCCCGCACGGATTTGTGGATCACACAACTGCGGGCCAAACCCAACAACTCGTCGCATAGATAAATGTGATCAATCCGCCAGCCGCGATCTCGATCCCATGCGCCGCTGCGGTAGTCCCACCAACTCCAATGCCCTGCATCCGGTTCGAAAACCCGAAAGACATCCTGTAGGCCGTTAGCAAGTGCCATTTGCAGCGCTTGACGTTCGGCATCGCTTGCCATGATCCCGCCACTGAGGCGATCGGGGGCATGCATATCTCTGGCTTCGAGAGCGATGTTGAAATCCCCAACGACGCAAAGAGGCTCACCCCGCTTCAAGGGGTGTTCCAGATAGCGCTTGAGGCACTTCAACCACGTGAGTTTGTAGGGATATTTGTCAGACGTCAGGCTGGAGCCATTGGGCACATAGAGATTCACAACGCGAACCCCATCAATCAACGCGCTGATGACGCGCTTCTGCTCTCCCAAGTCAAGCGCTTCTGGATCCTTCTCGAGTTCTCCAACGAATCCGTAGCGCACGTCATCAAGGGGGGCACGACTCACCAGTGCGACACCGTTGTAAGACTTTTGCCCATGAAAGTTGACCCGCCATCCTTTGGCCTCAAAAGCTTTTGAGGGAAACAGTGGGTCATCCACTTTGGTTTCCTGCAAGCAAAGCAAATCTGGTTGAGCTTGCTCGAGCCAGCTCAGCACTTGATCCAGGCGTGATCGCACTGAATTCACATTCCAGGTTGCGATCCGCACGGCTGCTCAGCAATGAACTTGACGCTTAGCATCCGCCAAACCTCAATTTGCCGATGTCTCGCCGTTGTGCGATGCCTCTGTTGGCCATCGTTGCCCTGCTGCCGGTTGTCAGTTTCCCGGCCGTCGCTCAGATGGGGAGTGCCTATGAGACGCCCCAAGAGCGTCAGATTTACAGCCCGGACTCCGCTGGATCCGCTGGTGGCAGTGTGCTCGATGCGACCAACCCCATGGACCTCCTGAACCGGATCCGTCAGTCCAGTGCAATGGACGATGCCACACCCCCATCCGATGCGGTGGATGCAGCACTCAAGGCCTATCAGCAGCAGCCCTAGGCGTTGGACGTGTCGGTTTTATGGGGTCCAGACGGGCTGCGCTTAACCCCCATCTCACCGCCAATTGGTCGATTAAGTCGGCATTTTCCCCATCCGCGGCTCGGCCTTGGCGGCGTCGTGCCTCTTGTAGGAGCGCTTGAACGGCCTCAACCTCTCCTTCATCGCGTTTCATTAACGCCAGGGCCAAGGGAGGACGGATGTCAGCAGGTGATTCATTGGCGAGCTGTCCATAGAGCTGTTCCGCTACCTGGGGTTGTCCTTTAAGGCGCAGCGCGTCGGCCAGTAATAAACCCAGCTCTAAACGGGTTCCGGGTTGTTGGCCGTTAAAGCGTTTTTGCAGATCATTTAGGGCTTGCTCTCCATTGCCATTGGTTTGCTCGACCAACAACAACAACTGCAGCACTTGGGCATCGAGTGGATGCAAACTCAGCAGTTGCTTGAGTTCGCTCACGGCCCCATCGATGTTGCCCGTCAGCCGTTGAAGATCAGCACTCAGCAAGGCGAGATTGAGAGAGCGAGGTTGCTCCGCAAGCCAAGGCTGGAGTACCAATAAAGCGTCTTCAAAACGACCTCGGGCCAGGAGACGTTCCAGCAGTTTGCGACGGGTGTTTGGGGTCAGCTCCTCCTGCGCCTCCAGGCGATCGAGGAGCTCCTCTGCCTGGAGATCGTCATTGGTTTGATTGCCTAAAGCAGAGGATTGGGTCGTGAGCGATGCAGCAAGACTCCACCCCAAAAACGAAGCACTGACAAGGGACAGGCCCAGCAGGAGCATCCGTGTTGGGCGAGGCATGGACCTGAATCAGTGCCGCCAGTCTGAGGCGATTGCTGAGAGCTGGCTACAGTCACCACACGGATTTTTGCACCGCCCGGACCAGCTCAATGCGCGCCCATCCGATTCCCCCTGTCACCGAGCCGTTGCAGTTCCGGGCCATCGGTCTTGTTCGCGGTACCTACACCCCGACAGACCCCGATCAAGTCACGCGTGGCGTGCTGACCGATTCCAATGGCCTTGAACTTGAAACCGTTGTGCTTGGAAGGGTCTTAACCCTGATGCGCCGTCATCTCGCCATGGATCACCCCCATCTTTGGGTGGTGTATCCCCGTTGTCGGGATAGTGAACACCTCCACCTCCAGATCGCGGGTGTTTGGGAACCAAGCACCCTTTCCCCGGATCAAAACGATTTGGACGACACGCTTCCGCAAGGTGACGACTACTTCTCCATTCGCGGAGAATTGATTTATACCAAGCCCGAAACGGGTGAGATGGTGGTCAAAGTGCGACAGCTCCCGCGTCCCGATGGCAAACGTCCATTGCCATTCAAGGTGTCGATCAAAGGGGAACTTCCCCTTGAGCATCTGCGCCATTTCGTGAGCTTCGATCTTCGTCGTCAGGGTCAAGAACTCCATTTGGAGAACCATGAGGTGATCGCACCGATGCCGACTCGTGGCGGTAAATCCAAGGGTGGCCGGGGAGCGGCTACCACCCGCAGCAGCCGTTGATGGCAGAGCAGGGTCAGGGCTCCACAAGCACCTTGCGGGCCGGTTTGGTTGTGGCAGGGATTACCGGACTTGGTGCCTTCGGCCCTGCGATGGGCTTGTCGTCTGCCTGGATTGTTGTGTTCGTTCTGGGCGGCTTGATCGCCTTCAGCGTCGATGCAGCGAGTTGGCAAGGCATGGGGGGGCACATCTTGGCGGAAGCCCTGCCGGGCGGGCAGGAGCGCTTGCGCCGAATTGCAGTGCATGAAGCGGGACACCTTTTAGTAGCCGAAACGGAGGCTTTGCCCGTTCAGCGGGTGTTGGTGGGAACGCTCGCTTGTGTCCAGGCAGGGCTGGCGAGTAACGGTGCCACGGAATTTGTGGTTCCTGAAAGCGTGCGAATGACCCTCGAGGATTTGCGTCGCTGGAGCCGAGTCCTTCAAGCGGGTATTGCCGCAGAAAAGTTGGTGTTCGGTAAGGCCCGTGGTGGTGCTGACGATCGGGCTCTCCTTGGCCGCCTCTGGGGAATGTCCGGTCATGACGCCAATACAGCGCAACGGGAGCAACGCCGCGCCCGTCGCGAGATCGAGCAACAGTTACGTGACCAGCGCGATGAACTTGACCAACAGGCGATAGCTCTGTTGGAGACCGCCCCACGCCTGGCGAGATGACCACGCTTTGGGTCGATGCCCCAACCGGTTTGGCGGGAGACATGCTTTTGGCAGGTCTCCTCGACCTTGGTGTTCCGATCTCGGCGATCGAGGAGCCGCTCAACAGTTTGGGGCTAGCTGGTCGTTATCGCATTGATGTCGTGGAAGCGCGCAGTGGCGGCCTGCGCGGGCAGCGGGTCAGTGTGACGGGATTGGAAGCCCAACCTCCCCATCGTCACTGGGCTGATATTCGACAGCAAATTGTTGAGGCGCCTCTCTCAACTGCTTTAAAGGATCGAGTCTTGGCGGTGTTTACAGCTCTCGCTGAAGCTGAATCAACCGTGCACGGCTCGTCGGTTGAGTCTGTGCATTTTCATGAGGTGGGTGCTGTCGATGCCCTTGTCGATGTGGTGGGGGTTTGTGCGGCGCTCGACCAGCTCAATCCGTCACGGATTTGTTGCTCTCCTCTGCCCGCTGGACGAGGCACGGTTCAGACAGCCCATGGCCTTCTCCCTGTGCCAGTGCCAGCTGTGTTGGAGCTTGCTCGCCGGCACCATGTTCCGCTCCTCCAGAGCCCCCATGCTCCTGAGGGGGAGCTGGTGACTCCGACAGGTCTTGCCTTAATGGCCGTTTGGGCTGATGGCTTCGTGCCGCCAGCCCGAATCACGCCAGCGTTGGTGGGTATCGGCTTAGGACACCGCGAGTTGGATCGCCCTAATTTGGTGCGGCTGCTGCTCGACACCTCTGATCAACAACTCGCTGATCAAGAACTTGTCGATCAAGAGCTAACGGATGCTCCGCGATGGCAGCCCCTTGTTGTTCAGGAGGCATGGCTGGATGACGCCACGCCAGAGGATCTGGCCTTGCTCTTAGAACGTCTGCGGGAGGCAGGGGCCGTTGACGTGGCAGCCCACCCGTTGGTGATGAAAAAGGGACGATCTGGCCATGGGGTGATCGCTTTGGTGGAGCCGGACGTAGCAGAACGGCTGCGGCAGGTGTGGTTCAACGCCGGCACCAGCATTGGTGTGCGGGAACGTCTTCAGGGCCGCTGGTTGCTCCCACGCCGGATCGGATTGCTCGATACTCCTTGGGGCAGGCTTCCCGCCAAGCAAGTCAAGCGGCCCGATGGTCGTTGCACGGTGAAACCCGAGGCCGATGATTTGGAGTTGATGAGTCGCCGCACCGGATGCTCGTTGGCGGAGTTGCGGACGGCGGTGGTGGCGGCTCCATTCATCAGCGATGCGGACTGGAGTTGGTGATGGGCAAATGGCGGTCGCCAAAGTTGTGGATCACCCTGGCGAGCCTTGCATTTATTGGTGTGGCTCTCGTTCAACAGAGTGCCCAATTGCGCCAGCAGAGCTTGGATAGCCAAGGCTGGTGGTGGTTGGTGCTTGGGCTTGGGCTCACCTGGCTGAGCATCTTGATGAATGGCGTGGCCTGGCGCGTGGTGTTGGGGTGGCTTGGTTCTGTGCCGGACGACCTGGCGGTGGTGCCGTTGTTTGTTCGCAGCAACCTGCTGAAGTATTTGCCCGGAGGCATCTGGCACCTTGTGGAGCGTGTGCGTTCGCTTCGACCCTCTATGGGAGGGGGGCCAGCTTTGGCCGGGGTCATCCTTGATCCCCTACTAATTGTGGCGGTATCTCTACTAATGCTGATGGCCGGTGGATGGCAGAACGGGCTGGTTTTGTTGGCTCCCATCCCGGCGTTGCTGCTTCTGCCACGCTGGCGAGAGCCAATTCTGGAGCGGTTAGAGCGATCGAAAGCGACGCAGCTTCAGACGGCTGGGGATTGCCCACTCGAGGTTGAGGGCAGTGGTCGCATGGGATATCCCTGGTCGCCTTTTGCTGCCGAAATGATGTTTGTGCTGTGTCGCTTTTCTGGGTTTTATTGTTGTGTTCAAGCCTTTGATCTGGCCCAGCCTGTTCCTTCGCAGTGGCTCGCAGCCTTTGGCTTGGCCTACGCCGTTGGTTTGGTCGTGCCGGGTGCTCCCGGTGGGTTGGGTGTTTTTGAAGCCACTCTGCTGCTGCGACTTGGCGGAGCTGTGGCTGAAGCTCCACTGTTGGCGGTGGTGCTCAGCTATCGACTGATTTCGACGCTGGCTGATGTCTTGGCGGTTGGATCGTTCCGTGCCGATCGCCAGATCGTTGAATGGTTTGCCCGGCGGACTTAATCCTGAATTGATCTCCTGTTGGAGCTCTGATCCAGGGTCGGTACCAGGGCCATTGACGCAATCAGACCTAAGACCAAGATCATCAAAGCCGGGAGCAGAGCTTCTGCCAATCGCTCGTCGCTCGCGTATTGATACACCCGTACGGACAGGGTGTCGAAGTCAAAGGGACGCAATGCGAAGGTGAGTGGAAGCTCTTTGATCGTGTCGACAAAGACCAAGAGGAGTCCAACGGTCATCGGTCCGCGCAGAAGCGGCAAATGAATTTTGCGGAGAACCTGATGCCAATCGAAGCCCATCCCTGTAGCGGCCTCATCAAGATTGGGACTGATGCGTTCCAAAGCTGCATCGAGGCCGCTCTTGGCGACGGCTAAAAAGCGATCGCTGTAGCCCCACAGCAACAGGGCGAGAGGGGCGATTTGCCAGGGTGCTCCAGTGAGGAGAAGGGCAAGCGCTAAAACCGTGCCAGGGATGGCGTAGCCCATGCCTGCCAGAAACGTCAGGCTGCGCAACCAGGGTGCAGTGCTCCAGCGTTTCGCAATGGCCAGCAACACCGCTGCGCCGACGGCAAGAATCGCCGCGGCTAAAGCAAGAAACAGGCTGCGCAAGCTGAGCTGGAGTAAGTCGTTGGTGAAGTTGGTTTGGAGTTGATCCAAATTGGTGAGCATCCAAAACAGAGGAGTCCCGAGGCTCAGGAGCGGAGGAATCACTGCGAGTAATTGGGCCGTTAGGGCACGAACCCCTTGCAAGGGCCAAGCCGTGGCATCCCCACCGGCAACGCCGTCACTCCAGCGGCGGCTGCGTCGGCGCAGTCGCCGCTCCCCCATCACAAGACTCAGCACGATCACCAGGGTGATGAGCGCAAGGCTGATCGCACCCGTGGGATTGCCATCGGCTTGCCAGGCTTCAAGAATCCCCGCAGACAGGCTTGGGATGCCCAGTAGTTGAACGGCACCTAGCTCATTCACAATTTCCATTCCCATCAAGGCCACGCCAGCGCCAATGGCAGGTATGGCGATGGGCAGTGCAACCCTGCGGAAGGCGGCCCAAGGCCCCACCCCCAAGCTCCGACAAGCCTCCAGCTGCCGCCGTCCACTCATGGCAAAGCTTTCAGTGCTGAGGAGAAAGACATAGGGGTAGGTCGCCAGTGCCATGACCACGACTCCCCAGCCGAGGCCATGGATGCGCCAACCCTGGCGACTTCCGAGGTCGACCAAGGTGGCTGAGAGGAGATAAGCCGGTGTGGCCAATGGGATTAGCTGCGCAATACGAAGCCATCGCCGTCCAGGGAAGCGGCAGTTGATCAGCAGCCAACCGTTAGCTGTTCCAATGACGGTTCCAACGAGGGCGCTTCCGAGGAGCAGGGACAGGGTTCCACGGATTTGACGGCCTCCATCTGGTCCGAGGCTGCCCAACCCGTTGAACAGACCTTGCAGCCCTTCTGAGATGAGGTTGAACAGTGGCCATATCGCCAGTAGGGCGAGAGCGGCGGCTAATCCAGCCAGTACTTTCCGGCTCATGGCTCGAGCAGGCTTCTGTGGTCAGGATCTGTGTTGTCGTTGCCTCTGCGAGGCAATTCGGCTTGGTTGCTCATCTCATCCGATTCGGCACACGTTGACTCAGACCCTGCTCAGGCTTTGCGAATGGTTTGTCTTGACCCGCTGCGCTTCGCCGACATAGATAAAAAAAAGCCCCACGGGTGTGTGGGGACTCTGAGCTGCTCAAAATGGGCGGGTCAGTGCTGGTTCCGACGGACTGGGATTGGGACCAAAACGGGCTGTCTTAAGCCGCCACCACTGTTGTCATCGTCTGAGTCGGCTAATAGCCACAACAGAAAGCTTGTGATTAACAGGAGTGAAACAAGGACGAAGGGCTCAGCCATCAAAGTGTCTTGCATGCGCGCACGATAGTCGGCTTTTTTGCCTCGTGCCTGTTCAGGAAAAACCCTTTCCAGCATCCTTGGCGACACACTCCTGCAATTGTTGGCGCAGCAGATTGTGGTCGAGGTTTCGGCCGATCAACACGAGTTGGTTTTTTCGATCACCTGTCCATTCGGAGTCGTCAATGGAAAAACGCTTACCAGCGAGGTGAAAGACATGGCGCTTCTCGCTTTCGTTGAACCAAAGAATGCCCTTCGCCCTGAACACTTCTTGGGGCATCTGATTGTCGAGAAAATTTTGAAATTTCCGCAGAGCAAAAGGTCCATCGCTTTGGAATGACAGGGATGTGAATCCTTCGATTTCCAGATGATCGGCATGGTCGTGCCCATGGCTGTGGTCGTGCCCATGGCTGTGGTCGTGCCCATGGCTGTGGTCGTGCCCATGGCTGTGGTCGTGCCCATGGCTGTGGTCGTGCCCATGGCTGTGGTCGTGTTCAGAATCTTGGCTGCTGTTCTTGATCTCGGTTCCAACGACCTTGTCGGATTCAAAGAGGCCGACGCTCAGCATCAGCGGGAGGGGCACATCTCCTTTGACGGAGCGCAAAATCCGTGCGTCATTTTTGACGTCGCGCAATTGTTGTTCGACGCTTTGGAGGCGATCCTCCGAAACCAAATCGCACTTGTTCAGAAGCAAAATATCTCCATAGATCACTTGAGATCGCCCCACTTCTGTGGCGAGCACGTCATCGTCAAAATTTTCAGCATCGATCAGGGTGATAATCGAATCGAGGCGGGTTTGATCGCGAAGCTCGCTCCCCAAAAAGGTCATGGCCACGGGTAGTGGATCCGCCAACCCCGTGGTTTCCACCACGATGTAATCCATCGGTTCCGGACGATCAATAATCCGTTCGACGGCTTCCATCAGCTCGCCATTGATCGAGCAACAGACGCATCCATTGCTCAGTTCGACCATCTCCTCACCAGTGGTCACGATCAAGTCATTGTCGATGCCGATCTCGCCAAATTCGTTGACAAGCACTGCTGTTTTCACACCCTGCTGATTGCTCAGGATGTGATTCAGCAGTGTGGTTTTACCTGCACCAAGGAAGCCACTCAGGATGGTGACGGGCACCCCGGTTGGGGCAGGGGCGGTGGTCATAACGCGAGCTGTTCTGAGGTCATGCTGGCAGCAGATCGTCGATTGCAGAGGCCAGCTCCTCGTCAAGGCTGCTGAGCCCACCAAGGTCGTGGGTGGTGAGCTCGATCGTCACTCGGTTGTAGACGTTGCTCCAATTTGGATGGTGATTGCGTGCTTCCGCTAACAGAGCCACTTGGGCCATGAATCCGAAGGCCTCAACGAAGTTCTTAAAAACCAATTGGCGCTGAAGGCACGTGTTGATGACTCTCCACTGCGGAAGTCGGCTTGCCAAGGCCTCGATTTGATCCTGATTCAGTCGTTGTGCAGTCATCATCGAATCAGTGGGAATGCCCATCCTGGCTTGGTTTGTCCGCGAGGTCATGGAGACGGTCGACAAGAAAGTCCACCTCGGTTTCCACCCCTCCATCGCTTGCCCAAGCTTCGGCGTCGTGGCGGGATTGAATGGCCTCGTTAATTCGAAGGGTTTCCCTTGCGAGGGGTTGTTCTTCCCCCATCAAATGACAGGCCACCGTTCGTTGATGCGGGGCACTGCGGTGCTCCCAGAGGTATACGGCCTGCCAAGTTCCTAATACCAGGCGACCATCTTGAACACTCAGGCTCAGGGTTTGGCTCGTCAGGGCGGTGCGGATGTGGGCTGGCATGTCATCGGCGCCTTCGTCGTTATGGACATAAGGACGACTTTCTGGCACCACATCCGCCATCCAAGCCTCGAGGTCTTGAAGAACCCGTGGATCGGCATTCTCATTAATCGTGAGGCTGGCGCTTGTGTGGAGGCAGGTGAGATGCAGCACACCTTGGTGCAATCCAGTGGTACGCAGCCAAGTATTCAACGACCGATCGATACGGGTGAAGCCTCGGCCTGGGGTCGATAGGTCCAATTGATGCAGAACCTGGCGGAGGGGCATTGGTGTGGCCTGAGGACAACGTCGTTGAAGTTTGGAATGGGTCTGGCCTCGCCGCACCGCCCCCAAGATTGGTGGCCACGTTTGTCCTCGACTTTCGGCCAACGTGGGGATGCCTTGTGTTCTCAGCATGTCCAGTTCTGATCAGTCGGATCTCACATTGCTGTTCGACGGTGGATGCCCATTGTGCGTCCGAGAGGTTCGCTTCTTACGCGGCCGTGATCGCCATCAGCGCATTGCATTTGTCGATATCGACGCGCCGGATTACGACCCCACGGCTTATGCAGGTATCAGTTATCGAACGGCGATGGGGCGGATCCATGCCTTGAACTCGAATGGGGATGTGCTCCAAGACATTGCCGTGTTTCGAGAGGCCTATCGCCTGATTGGATTGGGCTGGTTGTATGCCCCCACCCGCTGGCCGTTCGTTGCGCCTTTGGCAAATCTTGCCTACGGGTTTTGGGCGTCAAGGCGACTGCAATGGACCGGTCGGTCGGACTTGGACACTCTTTGCCAAGACCGCTGCGTTCTCTGATGAAGAAATGGGGAAAAGAAGCATCGACAAATTGCTTTGCTCCTGAGCGATTTCCCCGAATTAAATTTAGTTAGTGACGTCATCTTCGATGGGACAAATTGAGCATTATTTTTTGTTGATGTCTGGGCTAAGACCTCGGCTTTGAACATGGCGCTCACCAGTGGCGCGTCGGGTTCGGATCGGCTACCAAACCTTCAGCCCCTACGCCAATTCTTTTGAACCGTTCCATCAGTTTTTCGAGGGCTCTTGATCGTCTGGGCCGCATTTGTATTGCTGCGCTGTTCGTGAACGCGTTGCCTGGAAAAATGAGCAACTTTTCTGGGACCGCTGCTTTCATTGCATCGAAAGGAATCCCTGAGCCGTTTTCTAGCGCTCTCTTGGTTTGCGCCATCGTGGTTTTGATTGTTGGCTCTGTGTTCTTGGTTTTTGGGGGCAACACGATTTTTGGAGCTTCGTTGTTGCTGATTTTTCTTGTCCCTACAACCCTGATCTTTCACACCAATCCCCTTGATCTTCAGCATTTATTCACCAACCTTGCGGTGATTGGAGCGCTGATCTTGGCGATTACGCGCTCGACTGGCGGCTCTGTACCTAGTTTCCGCTCCTTAAGAGCCAGACGCCGCTGATTGGGATGGTCTCCTTTTCCGTCAGAGCATGCGCCCCAATCGTCATGATGGTCAAAGTTTTTAGGGCTCAGTGGCAGACCTGATCACAGCCTGGGACAAGCTTGGCGCTCATATCCGAGAGACTGCCCTAACGGGGAGTATTCAAAGCACACTTTATTGGGACCAGAACACGCGACTGCCCAGGAGTGGATCAGCCTGGCGTGGGGAGCAGTTGACCCTTTTGGCGGGCCAGTTGCACGCGAGGCAGAGTTCGCCTGCCTATGCCGAACTCGTGGCGGAAGCGCGTCAAACATGGGCTGATGGAGAACGCTGTCTTGAGCAAGGACGCAACCTTGATTTGTTGGAGCAAGATCTTCGCCGTCAGCAGTCGCTTGATCCAGCCTTGGTCAGTGCATTGGCTACGGCGAAAGCCGCTGGCTACAGCTGCTGGCAACAGGCACGCCAAGATTCAGATTTCAGCTTGTTTGCACCGGCGTTGCAAACGCTGATCGACCTCCGTCAAGAACAGGCGCGGCAATTGGCTGAGCCGCGCTCCTGTTGGGAAACCTTGGCGCAACCCTTCGAGCCAGATCTCACCTTGGATCGGCTGATGCAGTTGTTTGCGCCGTTGAAAGAGCGCCTTCCTCAATTGGTTGCAGAGGTGGCGGCCCCGCCCCGTTCCCGTTCCGCGGCTTGGGAGTTGTCAGAAGATGCGCAACAGTCTTTGTGCGAGCAACTCTTGACGAGCTGGGGGCGTGATCCGGACTCCACCTGTCTGGCCCGCTCGCCCCATCCGTTTTCGATCACCCTCGGCCCCTCGGACTACCGCATCACAACGCGCGTGGTCTCGGGCCAGCCCCTCTCCTGCTTTCTCGCGACGGCGCATGAATGGGGCCATTCCCTGTACGAACAGGGTCTGCCTAATCAAAGTCACCAGTGGTTCTCATGGCCGGTGGGCCAGGCGACATCGATGGCGGTTCATGAAAGCCAATCGTTGTTTTGGGAGAACCGGGTGGCTCGAAGTTTTGCTTTTTCAGAGCAGTGGTGGGAGCGTTTCGTTCAAGCGGGCGCTCCGCTTCAAGCACCTCGGGATCTTTGGCGTGCCATGAATCCACTTTCACCGGGGTTGAATCGTGTGGAAGCCGATGAGCTCAGCTATGGCTTGCACATTCTCATTCGGACAGAGCTAGAGATCGCCCTCCTAGAGGGCGGTTTGGCGGTGAGTGATTTGCCGAATGAATGGAACCGCCGCTACAGCGAACTCCTTGGCGTCACCCCTGAGAACGATGCCGAGGGCTGTTTGCAGGATGTGCACTGGAGTGAAGGGCTTTTCGGTTATTTCCCCTCCTATCTCTTGGGACATCTGATCAGCGCTCAAATCAGTGAGGCGATGGTTGAAGCGATTGGTGCCCCTGAGGATCATGTCGCTCGTGGTGATGTGGGCCCTTTGCTGGCCTGGCTCCGCGAGCATGTGCATCCTTTGGGCCGCTCTGTCAACGCAGAGCAGTTGGTGGAGCGGGTCACGGGTCGCCGTCTCGATGCTGGATCATTTCTGACGTACCTCGAGGGCAAGCTGGCAGCATTGAGCGCCGCATAATTGTTGAGAACAATTCCGTGTTGATGACGTGTATATTTATGCACGTTATTGTTCATTTATGCGGAAATTTGGGTTGATTCGATGTTGCCCCGTAGGATCCCGGGCGCTGTTCTTTGCCTTGCATGGCCAACCTCGATCAGGCTCCGAGCCGCAGCATGCCCAATCTGTTGCATGTGCTGCCCGCATTCGCTGATGAAGCTGAGCTTCGCCTCAACACGATCGTGGAGTTGAACTCCAACACGATTAATAAGTACGAGCTGATCACTGAAACTGGCCACCTCAAGCTTGATCGTGTCGGCTATTCCTCCCTCTCGTATCCGTTTGCCTACGGATGTATTCCCCGTACATGGGATGAAGATGGTGATCCTCTTGATATTGAGATTGTCAATGTGACGGAGCCGCTCGTCCCGGGATCCATCGTGGAGGCTCGCATCATTGGTGTGATGACGTTCGACGACGGTGGCGAGGTTGACGACAAGGTGATCGCTGTTTTAGCGGATGACAAGCGCATGGATCACATCAAGACCTTCGAGGATCTAGGTGCTCACTGGAAAAAGGAAACCACCTATTACTGGGAGCATTACAAGGATCTCAAAAAGCCTGGTACTTGCACCGTGAATGGTTTCTTTGGGACTGAAAAAGCAGTGGAAATTATCAAGAGTTGTGAGGCTCGTTATATGTCTGAAATCGATCCGAAACTCGTCGATTAGTAGTTCTAGAAAGTATTAATTGAAAAGGCGAGTTTCTCGCCTTTTTTTTATGGCCTAACGCTGATACATGTTCACCAAAACAGTCCGTTTTGCTTTGGGATGCTGGGGATGACCGCAATGGGCTCCCTTTTGAGATGAGAGCACCATGTCCCCAGCTTTCGCGAAAAGAGAAATGGCTTCAGCTCCTTGAAGTTGGCTGAATTCAAAGGGACCGAGTTGGTTCTTTTTGTTGAAGATTGCACTGCGCCACCATATGCGTCGGCGACGGTGGGACCCTTTGACATAGCAATAGGGACCATCGTTAAGTTCATTGACGTCACTAATATAAACGAATGATTTAAATTTCAAGGAGCGACCATCGCAGTGATAGCTCCGTGTATCTTGAACCCCCCGATTTAAATATAGATTGCGGCACTTCACCTTCATTTGATTCAGGCTGCTAACGAGCAACAATCTCTGGATTAGTTTTTCGTGCAAGCAGTCTTGGATCCTCTTTCCCAAGTTGGATGAAAGTCGTTCAGGGTGAAAAATATCGATCATTCCTGCATCACTTCCCGTCCGTCCGTCCGGTCGTTTCACCCGATAATTAATGACAGGACGATCAGCATCTCGAAAGTTGTTATATCCCTTTAAAACGCGATGGTTTGGAAGATTGAGATAGGCGATGTCTTGCAGATTGGAAAGGTCGTTTGATTCGATGCTCCCTAGTAAGTTGTCAATCTCATCTCGGATCGACGTCAAGTCTTGATTGGACGCCGCACCGCGTAGGCAGATGATCCCGTGGCGACGAAGGGCCCAAGCTGCGGCAATAAAGCTGCGTTGGCTTCGTACAACCTCGGAAAACGGGAAGCTGATGCTGGCAACGGCGTTAGCCAGGGCTTCACCACCCAGCAAGACTGGCTTTTTTGTGGCGATCGTCGTACTGGACAACACGGCTCCACGGGATGTGGGAAGGGTACCGCCAGCCCAAAGAACGCTGAGCCCTGACTCTTAAGTCTCGTCCGTGAGATGAAGAGATTCTGAAGGGTTTGAAGCTTGGCTGATGATTTGAGGTTTTTTTGATGCGCCGTGAATACGTTTAAGACTAGTAAGACTTATGCGTCTCGTGCGAGTTTCTTGGTGTGTGTTGCCCGTCGTGGCTGCTGCCCTTGCGACGGCAGTCCCGGTGAGGGCGGAGGAATTGGCTTTGAATGCGCCATCGCCATCGCGCATTCTTTTGGATCTGCAGCGGCGTGAAATCAGCGTGATGCTGGATGGTCGGATGCATGGTTCTTGGCCAGTGGCGATTGGTGACCCCAAGACCCCGACGCCTCAGGGGGAATTCTCGATTCTCACCAAAGAAATGAACCCCATTTACGTTTCAGAAAAGTCTGGTCAGCGCAAGGAGCTCAGCGGTCCAACAAGTCCGATCGGTGATCGCTATTTGGTCTTCCATCGCAACGGTCGCGGTGAATTCGGAATCCATGGAACCCCCTGGCCCCATTGGGTGAAAACCCGAGCCGCCGTCAGTTTGGGTTGCGTGCGCATGCTGAATGTTCACGTTCGCCAGTTGTTTGACCTTGTTGACGTGGGGACAACCTTTGAAATCCGAGGATGAGATCAGCTTCTTCAGCCTTTGATGCCCCAGCTTTGCTGCAGCTTGATGAGAGGTTGATCTGCCACGGCGAAGTAATCGATGGCGAGGAGGTCTTGCTGGCACTGCCGGCCGCGGCGTAAGGCATGGGCGACCCTTTCGGCCATGCCGGGTGCGGAGATTTGATGGGGATGACTACCCGTTACAACACTGTCGAACAGGCCGCCCTCGTACATCGCCATCACGCCCAGGAACCACAGCGTGGCGCCAGGTTTGTTGCTGCTTGCAGCGCCGAAGGCGGCGTTCTCCACTTCACCAATCACAGTGACGTCGTAGTTCCCCAGCACGTGGAGCCAGTCGTGATGGGCAAGTGCTGCGTTAGCTCCTCCCAATTCTCCAGGGGTCTTGAAGCCATGGCTTTGATAGTGGTTCCAAACGGCTGCACCCAGCGTGCCCTCGGGTAGTTGGGCGAGTGATCGCCACTGCGCTGCTAAGTCGGGATTTTCTTCCACCGTGAATGTCCATGCCTGGGGGCCGTGTTGCTTGAGTTGTTCTTCGAATCCTTGTTGTTCTCGGTCTTCCTCTCCCATCCAAAACAGTCGGTAAAAATCGCTCTGGGCCTGAGCCCGAGCTTGCCCGGCCACATCCCTCGCCAGAATTAGCGCTCGATCATGAACGTTGAGCTGCTGTGCCCAGTGCTCGAGGGAGTGTTCGAGCTCTTCCGGGATCGGATTCAGCATCATTTCTGTGAGCACCAGGAGCTCAATCAGTTCACGGCGTTGCACGTCTCCTGGGAAAAGTGCCTGAGCTTGGTCAACATCAATGGCATTGATCGTGTTGAAATCAATGTTGACGTCGAGAAGTTCTCGAAAGATCAGACTAAGGAAATAAGGTTGAAATTCTGAGTGCCATCGTTCATTCAGTCGACACGCTCCTGCAACAGATGCAGCCACCTGGAGGGCTTGGTCGGGTGTGGTGTGAGAAAGAAACATAATTAGACCTTAAAATATTGCTCATTATGATTTTGAGTAACTTTATACTGTTGGCACGGTTAATGTTTTTTGGGAGAGTACATTGTGACAAGCACCCGGCGGTGCCCATCTGGCCCTTGAGGATGGCCACGATGGGCACCGCTTTGAGATGAGATGACCATATCTCCTGCAGTTGCGAGCATTGCCAGAGCATTATTCTTGCCGAGCTGTGTAAATTCGCAAGGATCAATATTGTTCATTGAATTGAATTTGCAGGTGTGATCCCATGCCGAGCTGTTTCGATGAGTCCCTTTGACATAGCAATAGGGACCGTCCTCTAGTTCTTTGACATCAGTTAGAAATACAAAGGATTTGAATTTGAGAGCTCGCCCATCACAATGAAATCCGCGGGTGTCTTGGACACCTTCGTTGATGTATAGATTATGGCACTTTGCCTGAACTTTTTTCAGGGTTGACAGGGAGATTAGCTTTCTAATTAATGTAATTTGTGTGCAATTTTGTATGGTCTTGTCAAGTTCGCTTGAGAGTTTTTCAGGGTGAAAAATGTCGATCATTCCAGCATCGCTTCCGCTTCGGCCGTCTGGTCTTGAAAAGCGGGTGTTGATAACAGCTTTATCGGCGTTGACGAGTTTTTTGTAGCCCGCCAGCATCAATTTTTCCTGTGTATTTAAATAGGTGTTGGCGATATTGTCTGGCAAAATTCCGCTTGTTTGATAGATCTTCAGGCTCTTTAGTAGTTCATTGATTTCATGATTGAGTGTCAACACAAGATTGGGTGAAACCACACCGGTTAACCGAATAATTCCGTTACGGTTTAAAGCCCACGCTGCTAGGGCAAGAGATCTCCTGCTTTGAGAGATATCGGTATAGCGGAAAGTGATGCGGTGAAGCTCCCCTTCGAGAGCATGACCCGTCAGGAGTGTTGGCAGTGTTGGGCCCATCTTGGGCTGCAAGGGTTGGCTTAGGCCTCGGGGCGGACGGCGTCGAAAATCTCCTTAAGAATCTCGCCAGCTCCAAGCCCCTTCAGCGTGGTCGCCAGCGCAAGACCAATGGATTCGGGGTCGGTAGAGGGGCCAGATGCCTTCTCTCGGATCAATCGCTTCCCGTCGAGGCTGGCCACCATGCCAGTCAGGATCAATTGGTCGCCTTCGAACCGGGTGTTCACACCAATGGGCACTTGACAGCCACCCTCTAGCTCGCGGAGGAAGGCGCGTTCGGCGAGGCAGCGCTGGGACGTGGGCCCATGCTCGAGCACTTTGATGATGTCCATCACTTCTGGCTTGTTTTCTACGCATTCGATCCCTAGAGCGCCTTGACCAACGGCATGGAGAGAAATGTCTCCAGGAATGGATTGGTCGATGCGATCCGCGAAGCCGAGTCGACCCAGACCAGCCGCGGCAAGAATTAGGCAGTCGTACGCACCGCTGTCGAGTTTCTCCAGACGGGTTATCACGTTGCCGCGGACGTCCTTGAACTCCAGATGGGGGTAGTGATGCCGTAGCTGGGCAAGGCGACGGAGTGAGCTGGTACCCACCACAGCGCCTTCGGGGAGTGTCGCAAGATTGAGGTGCTTGTTTTTGGCGTGCAGCACCAGGGCATCGGCGGGATCTTCCCGTTCTGTGATGCAACCCAGCATCAGCCCCTCAGGGAGATTGGTCGGCAGGTCTTTTAAGGAATGAACAGCGATATCCGCACGCCCAATCAGCATTTGGGCCTCGAGTTCTTTCGTAAAGAGCCCCTTATCGCCAATTTTGGCTAGGGCAACATCGAGAATTTTGTCGCCCTGGGTGGCCATCGCCTCCACTGTGATCGTCAGGCCTGGGTGAGCCTTTTCCAGCTCTGCTTTGACCCAGTTGGTTTGCACCATGGCCAGCTGGCTGCGTCGAGAAGCGATGCGCAGTTCGGTGAGGGCCATGAATTCGGCGAGTCAGCCGCCCAGACTACGCAGTCGAGCGCTTCGAAATAGGTCTTTGTGAAGGGAATGCGTGATTCACATTGTGAACAACGCTTAACATTTGCGAAGTGTTCGGCTGTGCGATGCCAGGTCCAGTGGTTAACGGAGTCCGCCAAGTCGGGGTTCTTGGTCAGGGACCAAATGACAACTCCGTTCAAGAAGCGGTGCTGCCACTGATGTCTGAAGGACGCATTCGCTTGCTGCTTCTTTCCAGTGGTGAGGTGTTAATGGCTCGCCTCAGGAACACCACCGACCGGGATGGTGACCATGCATATCAGCTGATTCGGCCTCGTTTGGTTCGGCGAAGCCCCTCCCAAGATTCCGATTGGAGTTTGCATCCTTATCTTTCGGGTCTCACCACCCAAAGCAATGTGGTGTTGTTCAAATCAGCTGTGGCCTCAGTGTTGGACCCGGATCCACTGTTGATTCAGGCCTACGCAGAATCCACCAATCAGGAGTGCCCACTGGAAGAAACCCCGGTTGAACGACTGAAACGGGCCTTCCAGGAATTCACCGAAAGCGTTGATGCCAATCAAGCGTTGGATTAAACGGTGATCTTGGTGATGGTGCGATCAAATTCTGAGCAAAGAAAAACCCCAGTTCAACACTGGGGTTTGATCTCTTCCGTGTGAGGAGGGCGTCTCATTTCCCTCGCATCTCTTTATATGCGATCAAGGACGCACTGAAGCGATGGCTTCGTACTTATTTGATGTACTCCTTGAGGACGCCATTGCGGTTGGGGTGCCGCAATTTGCGAAGGGCCTTCGCTTCAATTTGGCGAATCCGCTCTCGGGTTACATCAAAGATCTGGCCAATCTCTTCGAGGGTTTTCATACGACCATCATCCAGGCCGTAGCGCAAGCGCAGTACATCTCGCTCGCGGGGGCTGAGGGTGGCCAGCACGCCTTCAAGATCCTCACGCAGAAGATTTTTGGCAACGTCCTGTTCGGGGTTCTCGATGTCGGCTTCGATGAAGTCGCCCAAGCGGGAATCTTCTTCTTTCCCGATCGGGGTTTCCAGGGAGATAGGCAATTGAGCGCTCTTGGCGATGAACCGAAGCTTCTCGATGGTCATTTCCATCGATTCAGCAATTTCCTCTTCTGTTGGCTTCCGACCGAATTCCTGGGACAAAACCTTGGTGGTCTTCTTGATCCTCGAGATCGTTTCGTAAAGGTGAACAGGTAGGCGAATCGTCCGGCTTTGGTCGGCGATCGCCCGTGTGATCGCCTGACGAATCCACCAAGTGGCGTAGGTGGAGAATTTGTAACCCTTTTCGTGATCGAATTTTTCAGCGGCGCGGATCAGGCCAAGGCTGCCCTCTTGAATCAGGTCCTGGAAACTCAGGCCTCGATTCATATATTTCTTGGCAATCGACACCACAAGGCGCAGGTTGGACTGCACCATTTTTTCCTTGGCTCGTCGGCCCAGCATCAAGCGGCGGCGGAAGCGAATGAGCGGCATTTCAACGAGTGCTGCCCACTCCTTTTTGTCGGGCTCACGACCGTTGTCGCTTTCAAATTGTGCGGCCAGCTCTTCGAGGTAAAGAAGGTCTGCAATTTTGCGGGCCAGTTCGATCTCTTCGTCAGGTCGCAAGAGGCGAATTCGTCCGATTTCCTGCAGGTACACACGAATCGAATCTTCGGTGTAGACCCCCTTCGGACCGATTTTGATGCTGGCCAGAGCCTTCGCTTTGGCTTCTTTTTCTGCAGTGGCAGCTTTGGCTTTTTCCTCTGCTGTGAGTTCTGGGGCTGCAGTTTTGGCTTTTGTTGTGGCTGCTTTCTTCGCTGTTGTTTTTTTAGCCGCGCTCTTCACAGTCGTCGCTTTTTTGGCTGCTTTTTTCGTTGTCCCTTCAGCCGCTTTGGTGCTGGTATCTGCATTGGCGAGGAGTTCGTCCGCTGCAGCGCTCAAATCCTCAGCGCTTGAGTTTGCCTTCCGTTTGCGTGCAGGAGCTTTTTTTGCGGGGCTCTTGGCAATCGGCACCAGATTTTTCACCTGTCCCTCGGCATTCGCCATTAAGACGATGTCCGGCTTTGCGGATTTGGTGGCAGCAGGAGTCATAGGTGTAGTGAGTGCGGGTAAAGAAGCGACAGGGACGTGCCTTGATACCGCTTTGGTAGCGGTCTTCTACGAAAGTGGGGGGTAAGCCAATCGGAAGACCGTCAACACTCCGATTATTTGGAGGGTTAACGGGAGTAAATGAGATGGTGTTTGGTGTGATCGCCAAACGAGTGGTACACACATTTGTGCTGAGCTGTCCGGGGTGGTCTCAGACTGGTCTGGATGTTTAGAGCGATGCTCTAATTCCAAGACTGCATGTCTTCCCGCTGGATCGAGCGCAGCGTTGGCTTCCATAGCCAACTTCAATATTTTAATGAAGTCTTCCGAAGTTTGCAAGTTGCCTTTGCAACCCCAGAGGTTGGTTGATGTTT
Source organism: Synechococcus sp. BL107 (assembly GCF_000153805.1). NCBI lineage: Bacteria > Bacillati > Cyanobacteriota > Cyanophyceae > Synechococcales > Synechococcaceae > Synechococcus > Synechococcus sp. BL107. The sequence goes on from NZ_DS022298.1 coordinate 1,009,543, forward strand.
GGTTGGAGGCTGGACGAGATGGACGTTCGTTTAGTTATCGCGCGACTGCAGAGCTAGGGCTTCAATCCGGAGATCTTGTTCGCGTTCGCCTGCGTGGCCGGTCGATGAATGGATTGGTTGTCTCCGAGCGCGAGTTGGACTCCGCTGGCATGGAGAATTTGCAGCCCGTGGAGGCTTTGCTTCAAAAGGCCGCCGTTGACCCCTCTTGGAGTCACTGGTTGGAGCAGGTGGCGTTGCGGTGTCATCTCAGTTCCTTTCGCATGGTGAAAGCGGCTCTCCCGTCTGGTTGGTTAGGGCAAGCGCGCAGTGTTGGCCTCGCAGGTGCACGACAGTTTTGGTGGGTGCAGTGCGTTGATTCGGCTGATGTTGAGCATCGACCAACACCTCGGCAACAAGAGCTTTTGGATTGGTTGTCTAAGGGGGGCGGAGGTGCCTGGCAGAAAGATCTTGAAGCTGCTGGGTTCGGGGCTGGGTTGCTCCGCCCTCTTGAGCGCAAGGGTTGGATTGAACGGACCCAGCGGCGTTGGAACGGTGGTGCAACAGAGAGAAGCTCTCATCCTTTGGAGTTGCCGCAATCCCTCAAGCCGGAGCAGGCAGCAGCGATTGAGGCTTATCAGGCTTTGCCAAAGGGGGCTGGATTATTGCTTTGGGGCGTGACGGGCTCTGGCAAAACCGAGGTCTATCTGCAGCTGGCTGCGGATGAACTTTCCAAGGGCAGGCATGTGTTGCTCCTTACCCCAGAGATTGGCCTCATTCCCCAATTGGTCGACCGCTGCCGCCGTCGTTTTGGCTCCAGGGTTGTGGAATATCACAGCGGATGTCGCGACAGTGAAAAGGTGCGTGGGTGGCGCCGTTGTCTGGATCCGGATCAACCCCTCGTCGTGGTGGGGACCCGTTCTGCCATCTTCATGCCACTGGCCCCCCTTGGGCTTGTGGTCCTCGATGAAGAGCACGACAGTTCCTATAAGCAGGAATCACCGATGCCCTGTTATCACGCCCGTGACTTGGCCATGGACCGAGTTGTTCGGCATGGCGCGCGGTTGGTTTTGGGGAGTGCCACTCCTTCCGTCGAGAGTTGGTTGCACTGTCAGCCCGGTGGTCCCCTGCGTCTGGTGCGGCTGAAAGAGCGGATTTCAAAGCAGCATCTACCTCCGGTGCATGTGGTCGACATGCGCGATGAACTGGCCGATGGTCACAAGCGATTGGTGAGTCGTCCTTTGATGGAGCGCCTGGCGGCGCTTCCTGAGCAGGGTGAGCAGGCCGTGGTGCTGGTTCCGCGACGGGGTTACAGCCCGTTCTTGGGCTGTCGCAGCTGTGGGGAAGTGGTTCAGTGCCCGCACTGCGACGTGGCCCTAACGGTTCACCGAGGTCAGGGGGGGAAGCAGTGGCTGCGCTGCCATTGGTGTGATCACCGTGAATCGATGGAGACCCGTTGCAGCCACTGCGGATCAACAGCATTCAAGCCGTTTGGTGCTGGGACGCAGCGGGTGTTGGAGCTTCTCTCTGAAGAGCTGGAAGGCTTGCGTTTGCTGAGGTTCGATCGCGATTCCACCGGTGGCCGCGATGGACATCGCCGCTTGTTGGATCGTTTTGCGGCTGGTGAGGCCGACGTGCTGATTGGAACGCAGATGCTCGCCAAGGGTATGGACTTGCCTCGTGTCACCTTGGCGGCCGTCTTGGCTGCCGATGGATTGCTGCATCGCCCCGACCTTCGTGCTGGAGAACAGGCCCTGCAACTGCTTCTTCAGCTGGCAGGTCGTGCCGGCCGAGGGGAGAGACCAGGACAGGTGTTGGTTCAGACCTACTCCCCAGAGCATCCCGTGATTCAACACTTGGTGGATGGTCGATATGAACTGTTTTTGGCGCAAGAGATTGAGCTGCGCCGTGAGGCGGGCCTGGTTCCCTTTAGTCGTGCTTGTCTCTTGCGGTTGTCTGGAACATCGGCCAGCGCGACGGCCACTGCTGCATCGGTTCTTGCGGAACGTCTCAAGCCCCTATGTCAAAAGCAAAATTGGTGGTTGTTGGGGCCGGCTCCTGCCCCAGTTGCGCGAGTCGCTGGACGAAGCCGTTGGCAACTTCTTTTGCATGGGCCAGTGGGCTCTGCCCTACCTCTCCCGCCGGGGCAGGCGCTTTGGGAGGAATTGCCCCGCGGCGTTGCACTCTCCGTCGATCCTGATCCACAGCAGCTTTAGTTAGGCGGGTAGTTCAGGGAATCCGAAACCCAACTTGCGGCGAACCCCTTGCAAGAGAAGGCTGCAGCCCATCAACACCACAATTAATAAGCTGCCGAGTCCGAGAGGGCTCCATCGCCAGCGGGATTGATCGAGCTCGACTTGCTCACCGCTGTGCACGGTGTGCTGAATCTGGCCATGGTCGATCCGCAGATTGACTTCCAGTCCAGGGATGTCGGGGAGATGACGGAGATCAAGATTGAGGTGAAGGTGTTGTTCGATTCCGACCAACCAATTGCGTTCCACGAGGTTGAACTCGGGCGGCGGTAGCTGCTCAACCCCAGCGCTCCGTCCAGCCAGGGTCACCATCGTTTGCAACAGGAGGTTCAAGTCGCGGGACGATTGAACTCCAGGGGTGATTCGTTGACGGCCTGGGCTTGGGTGCTCGATATGGAGTTGAGGCAACTCGCGTCTCAAATTTTGCTCAAATCTTCTTTGCCATGGCATCGGCTGGTCGTTGATGCTCTGCACCTGCCAAGTGAGTTCCATGCGGTCTGGCCCGGTGAGTTCCAGATCGGCGTCAATCCGAACACAGCCGCTCAGTAAAAGGGTGAGGCCGGCCAGCACGGCGATCACGACGACGGCAAATCCAACGGCTGGAGCCCGTGTGGGCCCGGTGGGTGGTGGCGGTGGTGGCTTTGGTTTTCTGGAGCGGCGTTGGCTACTGACGGCTGGCGGAGATCCACCGGTTGCGGTGACCTCAAGCGGAGGCAGTCGCATGGTCCAGCTGTCGGGGCGCTCGAGGCTGGGCGCATCGAGAATGTTCACAAGCTGTTTGGCCTGTTGGCGCTTGTCCACATCACCGCTTCGGCTCAAAGCGCGGGCCATGGTCAATGCCTGCTCATTTTGGCCTTGACCCATCCAAGAGGTGATCATCAGGAAGCGCACCTGAGACCCTGCTGGGGTTGAGATGGGGTGTAGGTCGACCAGTGGAGTGAGCAGCTCTAGGGCTTGGCCATAGTCACCACGCTCTAAATGGGCATCCACGGCACGGAGGTTGAGCGACGGCTGGTCCTTTTTCACGCCTTGTCCCCCAGGTAGCCCCCGTAACTGTCTCGGTCGGCGAACATCGCCTTTCAGCCAGCTTTTTAAGCAGTTTATGGACCGCTTGGCTTGGTATGGAGGAGTGGATTTTTGTTGAGGATCGCGATCGATCACCTCTCAAGCATCTGCAATTTTTGGCCTTCTGAGGCCAGTGATGTCTTCACAGTGCAAGGTCTGATCTCGATAGTGTCTCGAGACAAATCGGTTCAACACGATGAAGCGTCATCCGAACATCGCTTTTTTTGGCGGAACTGTTGTGATTGCTTTGATGGTGCTTGCCGCGTTTTCAAACATGGCCGTGGCCGGTGGCTGTGCACGTAGCGGCGAAAGCAGCACGCTCAGTTCAGAGCCCATCGAACAAAAGCAAAAGCAAAACAGCGACGCTGATGCTTAGTTGTTGTTCGCTCAAGACCGTTTAATCAACTGTCTTGTTGGGATGATTTTCACGTCCAACCACCATGGTTCCGATGCCTGCATCGGTAAACACTTCCAGTAATAGGGCGTGAGGGACACGTCCATCCACGATGTGGGCGGCTGCCACCCCTTGGGCTAAGGCCCGAATGCAACACTCAGTCTTTGGTGTCATTCCCCCAGCAACCACCTCGTCTTCGATGAGCTGCCGCGCTTCCGACAAGCGGAGTTTGCGAATTAACGATTCAGGATCATCTCGATCCCGCAATATCCCAGGCGTGTCGGTGAGAAGGATCAGTTTTTCTGCTTGTAGCGACGCGGCTAGCTCCCCAGCCACGGTGTCGGCATTGATGTTGTGGGCTCGGCCGTCGCTCGGAGTCGCTGCCACGCTTGAAATGACGGGTACATACCCCTCGTTGAGCAATGGCTCCAGCACATCTGGGTTGATGCGGGCGACATCCCCCACAAGCCCATGGCTGCCATCACCCCATGGGCGGGCTTCCACTAGACCGCCATCGCACCCGCTGAGCCCCACGGCGCGCGCGCCCAGTTGATTTAACCCATTCACGATTTGCTTGTTTACGCGACCCACCAACACCATCTCCACCACATCCATGGTGTCGGCATCCGTGACGCGTAAGCCATCACGGAATTCCGCCGGGATTTCAAGACGTTTAAGCCACTGATTAATTTCCGGTCCACCACCATGCACCACGACTGGTTGAACGCCGACACAAGCGAGAAGAGCGATGTCGCGAAAAACAGCAGCCTGAAGCTCGGCGTGGGCCATGGCAGCACCGCCGTACTTGATCACAATCCGACGTCCTGCGAAGCGCTGGATGTAGGGCAATGCCTCACTCAGCACAGAGACGCGTAGGGCGTCATTTGCGGTATGGCTTAAATCATTCATCAACTAGGTGGCCTGAGCAGGCAACAACAAAAGATCTAATTGGTCGCCACCGAGATCTTTGATTTCAGCCCGCAGACCTTTCGCGAAAAAACGGCCCAATCGCGCCTCGCGTTCGGTCCAGCGGTCAAGGGAAACTGCTCCCAATTGAAAGCGCATGCGAAGGCCATACCCGTCTTGGGTGTTGAGTTCTTCAATCTCCTCAAGTTGAGGGGGATTGTCGTCGTCCCAAAGCTTGAGGGCCTCCAGGGAGGATTCGAGATGTGCTTTTTGCCCGTAGCGCCACCGTGTGACGTCATTGACTAACTTTCCAAGCTCTGGATCGGCTGCCTCCCGCTCACTGCGGAGGGCTTCCACAGGGGTGATCCTCATGGCTGGAGGTAATTCTGAGGATTTCAGTGCCAATCCCCCCAGCAAAATTGGGATGCCATAGAAAATCGTCGGCAGGCTGAGATTGGCGCTGCCAGTGGTGTAAGCGATGGCACCAACCACTGTGAGCGCACCACCGGCGACCGTAATCAAGCTGCCTGGGGAGAAGTAATCCTTCATGGATGCCACTGCGTGGTCGCCATTGTGACTGGCTGGCGACCAGGATGGGTATTCATTCAAAACTCCGCATCTGTGTCCCAGTCCCCGTCATCTGAGATACAGGAACTCCTTCAGGAATTGGATGGAGATCGCAGTTGGTTGCTGCAACAGATTGATGGTGGCCGTTGGCCTGAGCTTCGCCTTGATTTGGCCGCCCTTGAAAGGGAGTTGGGACAAATGATTATTCGAGCCACGGAACTTCACGAGGACACCAGTCCCTGAAGGGCCTTAAAACGGAATGTCGTCCGTGTCGGGAACGAGCGGAGCTGCATTCCAGCTCGTTGGTTCAGGTTCGCTTCGTTGTGGAGTGGCAGCGGGCGCAGCTTTGGGGGTCGGACGCTCAGGTCTGGCGGAGCCACTTGGCGTCGGCGAACCTTGTGGCGACGAATGGGCTGTTGATGAAGAGGTGGGGGACGTACCGACCGGATGGAGGCGGGCCAGAGTGAACTCGGCACGTTTTTCCTTCATGCCATCGCCGCGCGGAACGGTGTTCATGCGCAGACGCCCTTCAATCAAAAGCCGTTGGCCCACCTGAACGCGATTTTGCAACTCCTGAGCCAGGTTGCCCCAGCCCACCACCTTCAACTCGCTCGGAGGATCTCCATCGCGCAGGGGATCGAACCGAACCGACATCTCGGCAATGGGGGTCTGATTGTCTTGGGTGTATCGAACCGTCGGTGCGTCGATCACCTCGACCTCGAGCACGCAATGGTTCATGGCTGCTTCTTTCTTCGGCGCACATCCTGATGCACGACCCCCCTCTTGACCAGCCTCGTGTCTGGTTGCTGGCCGGAACCGGCGATGGTCCACGCCTTACCCGTGCCCTGCTTCAGCGCCATTGTCGGGTGCGGGTGAGTGTTGTAACCCCAGCAGCAGCGGAGGCTTATAGGGGGCTGGCGGTAGAAAGCATGGCCATTGGTGCCCTCGGGGGTGTGGAGGGGATCGCTGAAGAACTGAAGCGTCAAGCAACGCTCCGCTGGGTGGTGGATGCCACCCACCCGTTTGCAACCAAAATCAGCCACGACTTGGCTGAGGTGTGCTTCGCCGCGCAGCAACCGCTGTTGCGGTTTGAGCGCCCGTGGGAGGAGGGTCATGCTGCGACCCATCTGCTTGAAAATGGTGCAGATCTATCAACCATGGCACTCTCAGGCCAGCGACTGTTGTTAGCCGTTGGTGGACGTCATCTCGCTGCGATCGCGGACTCAGCTCGCTTGGCAGGAGGCGATCTTTTTGCCCGTGCCATGCCCACACGGTTGGGTTTGCGTTCGGCTTTGGCTGCTGGCTTGCCCCCTGATCACTTGGCGGTGGTGCGACCGTTGGAAGGGGCAACACCTGGACAGCTTGAGCGGGCGTTGTGCCGCCGTTGGGGGATTACGGCAGTGGTCTGTCGTCAGTCCGGTGGCATGACAGAACGCCTGTGGCGTCGGATTGCGGAAGAGCAGAGTTTGACCTTGTTGCTCCTCAGACGACCACCTTCACCATCGGGTGTGGACACCGTTGTTGGGGAAGCCGCCTTTTTGAAACGGATCGACCATGGCTGAGTCGAATTCTTTGATGTTGGTGCTCACAACGGAGGGTGATGCAATTCGAGCCAAAGCGTTAGCCCGTTCGCTTCTCGAACGACGGCTTGTGGCCTGTGTGAGCTTGCAATCCACGGAAGCTCTTTATTACTGGGAGGGGGAGATCCAGATGGATGGTGAGGTGCAACTTCTGATGAAAACAACGGCTGATCGCCTGGAGAGGCTTCAGCAGGTGCTTGGAGAGTTACACAGCTACGACACCCCCGAATGGTTGTGTTGGCCAGCGACGCCTTCGCCGGCCTATGGACGCTGGGCGATGGGGGTTCTCAGCTCAGATGGGTACTGACCAGGTCTTGAAGCGACACCTGAGGACGCGCTCCCAATTGCGTCACGATCTGCCCTGCACAAATGGCGCCGAGCTTGCCGCAGCGCTCGAGCGACTCCCCTTTGGTGTAGCCGTGCAGGAATCCGCCCGCATAGAGGTCTCCGGCACCGGTGGTGTCGATGAGGTCTCCGAGACCCACAATTCCAATGTTCCAGCGTTGGTCACCGCTCATGACGACAGAACCTTGACTGCCGCGGGTGATCGCGATCACGCTGCAACTGCCGCGAACGCTCTCTAGGGCCGTATCGAAGTCGTCGGTTTGGTACAGCGACTTGATTTCAACTTCGTTGGCAAACAGCACATCGACATGACCATTCACGAGGTCGAGGAAGCTGTCTCGGTGACGATCGACGCAAAAGCCATCGGAGAGGGACAAGGCGACCTGTCCATTAGCAGCACGGCATGCCTCAGCGGCTGCGATAAAGGCGCGCTTCGCTGCGGGACTATCCCAGAGATATCCCTCGAGGTAGAGGACTTTGGTATCGCTCACCATCGAGAGATCGAGATCGTCTGGTTCGAGCTGCGTTGAGGCCCCAAGGAAGGTGCACATCGTCCGCTCTGCATCAGGGGTGACATAGATGAGGCAACGGGCCGTTGTGGCACCAGTGGTGGCGGCTGGGGTGTCAAAACGAGCGCCGACGGCCCGAATGTCGTGGCTAAAAATGCCCCCCAGTTGATCGTTTTTAACCCGTCCGATGAAGCCTGCTCGCCCCCCCAGTTGGGCGATTCCCACCATCGTGTTGGCGACCGAGCCACCGGAGGTCTCCAGTCCAGGACCACTGGCTGTGTACAGGGCTTCTGCCTGTTTTTCGTCGATGAGCGCCATGCCGCCTTTTTGCAGGCTGTGCTGCGTCAGAAAGGCGTCCTCGGTTTGAACGAGCACATCAACGATGGCATTGCCGATGCCGACGACATCAAGACTGCAAGTTTTTGGAAATCGGACGTCGGAGGCCATGACCAGAGCGCTTGTCGCCCCGAAGTATGGCGGTCGACCGTTAAGCGCTTAGGAGGGCTCGCTTCGGACCATGGATCGGATCTTCCACCACAATCGTTTGATCTCGGCTCGCACCAAGGGAGACGATGGCGATCGGCACCTCCATGAGATCAGCCAAAAAGCGCAGGTAGTCCATTGCTGCCTTCGGTAGATCCTCAAGCTTTCGGCATTCTTCCGTGGAACACTGCCACCCCTTCATCGTTTCAAAAATGGGTTTGCAGCGGGCGAAATCATCGGAGCTGCTCGGGAAATACTCGATTCGTTCACCGTCGAGTTCGTAGGCCACGCACACCTGGATCTCATCCATTTCGTCGAGCACATCGAGCTTGGTGATCGCCAAACAGTCCAGACCGTTCACTTGAACGGCATAGCGGCCAATAACCCCATCGAACCAACCGCAGCGGCGGCGGCGGCCGGTGGTGGTACCGAATTCACCCCCACGTTCAGTGAGCTGGTCATTGAGGCTGCCGCTGAGCTCAGTCGGGAATGGTCCTTCCCCCACCCGCGTCGTGTAGGCCTTGGCAACACCAATGACACGGTCGATAAGGGTGGGACCGACGCCTGCACCAATGCAGGCTCCACCGGAAACTGGATTGGAGGATGTGACGTACGGGTATGTGCCGTGGTCGAGGTCCAACAGCGTGCCTTGGGCACCTTCAAACAGAATGTTTTTACGAGCTTTTGCTGCGCTGTGGATCGCGCGCGTGCAATCCACAACGTGCTTAGAGAGCCGTTCGCCGTATCCCAAGTACTCCTGGATGACGGCTTCTCCATCGAGAGGTTCGATGCCGTAAATCTTCGCTAGCAGCTCATTTTTTTCCTTGAGTGGGCCTTCCAGTCGGTTGCGGAGTCGCTGCTCATCGAGCAGATCGATCACTCGGATTCCACTGCGCTGTGATTTGTCGGCGTAGGTGGGGCCAATGCCTCGGCCCGTGGTGCCGATCCGGCGATCACCACGCTGTTTTTCCATCGCCAGATCAAGAAGGCGGTGGTACGGCATGGTCACGTGGGCAGACGACGCCAGCTGAAGCCCTGAAATATCGATGTCATTCGCGAGCAGCATGTCCAGCTCGCCAAGCATCACCTTGGGATCCACCACCGTTCCCGGTCCGATCAGACAGATGGTGTCTGGGTAAAGGATTCCGGAGGGGATGAGATGAAGTTTGAGCACACGCCCGTCAACGACGATCGTGTGCCCAGCATTCACACCCCCCTGATATCGCACCACCACATCGGCGGAGCGGCTCAGGAGATCGGTGATCTTTCCTTTTCCTTCGTCACCCCATTGAGCGCCGATGACGACAACATTGGCCAAGGACACGGCGGCCCGAAGCCGCAGATCTGCACAATCCGCGAGTATTTCAGATCCAGTGTCCCTACGTCAAAAGTTGTTGTTTTTTGTGGGATCAAGTTCCCCGAACAACTGCCTTTTGAGCCTTGGTTAATTCCTTGGCTAGACGATCATGCAAAGCCTCTGGGAGGGGGCGATTCGCATAATTGGCGTAATGGCCTGCAAGGGAATTAAGCGCCGTTTGCATCGTTGTGAAGGAGCTCAGACCGTTCACGCGTGGCTGGGGGCGATAACGCGACACGTAGTCGGTGATCAGTGACCGTGCGTCGTTTTCCGCTTGTGCATGGCTTGGATCGTCCTGGGGGATATCGATCACTTCGAGAATTGTTTGGGCGACCGAGATCGTGTCATCGGCGTAGTTGCCTGTCAGCCGAGCATCTGGGTCGCCACTACAAGCGGTCAGCAGCAAACACAGACCCAATCCAAGGGCGACAGCTGCCTTCGTGAGGGGTTTGAACAGGCGAGCCAGTGCTGAGAGCATGACACCGTTGAGAGTTGTCGAACTTTAAGGGCGCAGTGTGCTCAGCAGTTCATTCAGAGCATCTGCATGGGGCAGCTTCTGCACCCCACGGTTGGCGCGCTCGACCAATTCAACGACCCCGTCGCCTGCATCACGACCCACAACAACGCGCCAGGGAATACCGATGAGATCGGCGTCTTTGAACTTCACACCGGCCCGTTCCTTGCGGTCATCGAACAGTGCATCCACCCCAGCTGCAAGCAGTTGCTCATAGAGCGACTCGCCCAGTTCGGCCTGGGTTTGGTCCTGCATATTGGCCACCACAACGATCGCTTCGTAGGGGGCAATGGCCGGAGGCCAACAGATACCTGCGTCGTCGTGGTGTTGTTCAACGGCTGCTTGGGCTAGCCGTGAAATTCCAATGCCGTAGCAGCCCATCCAAAAGTGTTCGGTCTTACCGGCTTCGTTGGTGAAGCGGCTATCCATGGCCTCGGAATACTTCCGACCCAGTTGAAAAATGTGTCCCACTTCGATACCCCGCTTCTCGATCAGGTGAGCCTCAGGGTTATGAACACAGGCTTCACCGGCGCGCGCCTTGCGTAGGTCGAGGCTTTTGGGCGTGCCACCGAGATCGTCCCAGGTGACGGAGATGCGGTGCTGATCGGTTTGATTTGCCCCACAGATCATGCGATCCATTGCTGCGGCTGTGCCATCGGTGCAACGCAGAAATTGTTTCGTCCAGCTCCGTGCTGAGCGCAATACAGCGTCGTTCAAGTCCGGTCCGATAAAGCCGAGTGGGATGGTGTCAATGCCTTGTTTGTCCAGGTCTTCAGCTTGGATCGGACGGCAGTCGAGGATGTCTTGCCCCGTTAAGCGCCCCACGGCATTAATCAATTTCACCTCGTTGAGGTCTTGATCCCCCCGCAAGCTGATCAGAAGGGGCTGTTCAACGCCGTCGTCTAAGCGGGCTATGAACAGTAAAACCTTGATGAGTTGGCTGGGATGCCAGCCATGGGACTGGCAAAGCACGTCGATGCTGGTTTCGTTTGGTGTGCTGATGAGCTCCATCGCAGCCCCATCGAGATCCATCGCCTTGGAAGGAACCGAGATGGCCTTTTCTTGGTTCGCGGCATAGGTGCCGTCGTCACTCAACAAGATCAGGTCTTCGCCTGCATCGGCGGTGACCATGAACTCTTGAGAGGCTGCACCACCGATCGCGCCGCTGTCGGCATCCACGGGTACTGCTGCCAAGCCGCAGCGCTCAAAAATGCGTCGATAGGCCTGATCCATGTCCAGATAGGTGTTCCGGAGATCGGCCTCGCTGGCATGAAACGAATAGGCGTCTTTCATGATGAATTCGCGCCCACGCATGAGCCCAAAACGGGGGCGAATTTCATCCCGAAATTTGGTTTGGACCTGGTAGAGGTTGACCGGCAGCTGTTTGTAGGACTGCAACAGGTCCCCAGCGAGACTGGTCACGACTTCTTCGTGGGTGGGTCCTAACCCCAGTTCTCGCCCTTGTCGGTCCTCAAGGTGGAACATGATTCCCTCCCCGGCGGTGTAGCCCTGCCATCGGCCACTGCGTTGCCAAAGTTCTGCGGGATGAAGCTGAGGAAGAAGGGTCTCTTGGGCTCCGGCTTTGTTGAGTTCGTCTCGAACGATGGCCGTGATCCGCTGGATCACTTTCCACATCAATGGAAGGTATCCGTAGATACCTGAACCAACCCTGCGGATGTAGCCCCCACGCAAGAGCAATTGGTGCGAGGCAATCTCTGCTTCTGCTGGCACATCCCTGAGCGTCACCAGCAACAGGCGGGAGACGCGCATGGAAAAGAGCTCAAGGAGTTTTGGAAGCTATCACCGGCTTGATCTGGTGCCGCTGGCGGAAGTGTCTGTTTCCCTTGAATACCCCTGTACGACCTGAGTCTCAACTGCTACCGTCCGGACCATCAAGCCGTAGAGCGCGAAGTTCAATGTTCCCTCGATCTGTTGAAAGTGTGGCCTCACAAATTCAACAATCAGTTGATATCTCGATGGAAACTCCCATCGTTCCAGCGCAATCTGACGCTCTTGTTGGCATTGACGATGTCCAAAAATCTTTAAATCGTTCCCGGGCTTCGGTGTATCGCTACACCAACACTGACCCCCGAAATCTCAACCCTCCTTTTAATCCGCGCAAGCTCAATCCCGAGTATCGAAGCGATCAAAAAGATCCTCTTTATTTCCACCCCAACGAGGTTGCTCGCTTTGCCAAGGATGTGCTCCGGATCAAGGAGGTCACTGTTGAGGTCTTGAACTCCCCCTCAACAGCAACGCAGCAAATGCTCGGAGCCATCCTCGAGGAGCTCAGAGGAATTCGTGCTCATCTTGAAGGTTCCGGAGAGGAAGCACCGTCTGATCTTGCAGCGCGTCGCGATCGTCAAGACCGCCCTGCGGCGTAACGACGCAATCGGTGACAGACTGGTTGGCATCTTTTAACGACGAGTTGTGGATGCTGCTCTGCAGCGTCCGATTCCATGGCTTCAGACCCATCATTCCCACCCGGTGACGACGGCATCTCTGCCGCTGACTCTGATGAACCGTTCAGTCCGAGGGCACAAATTACTGTGATAACAGGGGTGTTGATCGCTTGCTTCAGCCTCGGAGCACCACTGGCTGCTGTCATCACAGATCGTTCGATTTCGCCATCTCGACTGATCCCCACCTCCTTGGATCGTCATGAATCTCCGCCATCTGCCCCCGTCTCCCTCACCAGGGTTGATCAACCTTCTCGTTGAAATTCCCGCGGGAAGTCGCAACAAGTATGAATATTGCGCCAAATCGGGAGTGATGGTTCTTGATCGGGTCTTGCACGCATCAGTGCGATATCCATTCGACTATGGATTTATCCCAAATACGTTGGCCGAAGACGGCTCTCCCCTCGACGCCATGGTGATCATGGCGGAGCCAACTTTTGCGGGATGTTTGATTCGGGCCCGCCCCATTGGGCTTCTTGATATGAAAGATCACGGTGTCTATGACGGCAAAATCCTGTGTGTGCCAGATGCCGACCCGCGACAAGCCTCCATCAGCAGCATTCGCCAGATCGGCGCATCACGGCTTGAAGACGTCGCTGAATTTTTCCGCACTTACCGCAATTTGGACGGACGAGTCGTGACGATTAGCGGTTGGCGGGACGTCCATGCCGTGCAGCCATTACTGGACTCCTGCATTGAGGCCGCGAATTGATCTGAGATTGGTCCCCTCTGGAAGGCCAGATGCTTGTAAGTTGGTGCGCACTAGAGATCCAGCAGAACCCGTGCCCACCATCCGATTTGAGCAGGAAGGAGAACAGGTTGGGTGCATTGAGGGTGCAAATCTCCGCAGGGCGTCCTTGGACGCCGGAATTAATCCCTACAAGAGCCTCAATAACCTCAACAATTGCAGTGGTGTTGGCCAATGCGGCACCTGTGTCATGGAAGTGGTGGAGGGTCAAGAAAACCTGTCTCCCCGCAGCGACGTGGAAGAGGTTTACCTCGCCGATCGCCCCGCCAATTTCCGCCTCAGCTGCCGTACAACCGTGTTTGGTGACATCACGGTGCGCACCAAGCCTGAAGAGGGAGTCGGTCGCGGCTCGAACAGCCTTGTTGGTGCCATCAAGTCGTTGTTTGGCCGCTGATCTTGGCTGAATCGCTTCAGGTTTACAGCTACAACCGCTGCAGTACCTGCCGAAAAGCGTTGGCTTGGCTTGTGGATCAAGGAATCGCCCACGATGTGCACGACATCGTGGAAACTCCTCCTTCTCGAAAGGATCTTGATGCTGCCCACGCCTTTTTGGGCGACAGGAAGTTGTTGTTCAATACCAGTGGTCAGAGCTACCGCACCCTTGGATCCTCTGTGGTGAAAGCCATGTCGGACTCTGAAGCCCTCGCTGCCTTAGCGAAAGACGGAAAGTTGATCAAACGACCGTTTGTGAAGCGGTCCGATGGATCTTTTCTGGTTGGCTTCAAACCGGAGGTTTGGGCGTCTGGTCTGCAGGACTGAAATTCAGCCCATCCAATTCACGAATCAGAGCATCAACATCATCTTGATCCCTGAATTGGCGGAATCCAGATCGCTTGAGGTCCTCCAAAAAGGAGGTGAGAAGGTCTTGGCTGCGTTCTAAGACGGGTCCTTGTTCCAAGATCACGGCCAGTTCTTCCCAGAGACGGTCGAGGGCATCAGTTCCGAGTGTTTCCAGCACCTGATCCCGTTGACCAATTCGGTTGCCAGCTCCTCGAGACACATCCAATACGGAATCCACCATCCCTGTTGCAAGTTGTCGGCTGAATTCAGCCTCGGCGGATTGAAGTGCTGCCACACGACGGAGCGGTTCAGGCATCACGCTCCGACTCAAGCTTTGCTGGAGCAAATGGCCGATCAAAGCCACAAGTTGGGGTCGTAAAGCGGGCCCAACTTTGGTTAACAACAGCGGAAGCCAAAGTCTGAGGAGCTCGAGTAGTTCCTGGTCCTCGTTTGCATCGCTGGTTTGATGGCTGCAGAGGCCGCGCACCCGCTCCGGTAGTTGAGGGGATCGGATGAGCTGTTGAAAGGTATCCACCACGCGAATGGTGATCACCTCGAAGAGCTCGACGGCCAAGAGAGCCACAACGCCGCGGCTAATGACTGCACGCAGCGGTTCCAGTTGGATGAGACCAGCTCTGGACAGTCGCTCTGTGACAGGAACAAGGCGCATCCAACGGGCGAAGGGAAGCAACAGTGGGAGGTCGATCCATCGTCGTAGAACCGCATCCCGCCAGCGAATCGCTGGGTATCGCGATTTCAGTCGAAGACAGCGAAGAGCGATGTCCAGCAGAAAAAGCAGCTGAAACGGTGCGTCAACACGCCAACTCAAGTCCGTCGGTCGACCATTTTCGTCAATGCTTCGCCAGTAGTTGATTTCAACCAGGGGAAGGATTTGTTGGTTCCAAAATTGCCGTTCGCGATTCCACCCGTTCTGATTGATGTGCCCTTGACTGAGCAGCAAGTCGGCCGATTGTTGCGCTGAGTTCAAGCCGGTCCGAGCTCTCAGGCGGTTTTTCAGTTGGTCGAGGGCTGCCGCATTACTGGAACTCAACAACCGTTGAGAACTGATGAGGTTTTCCGTCAGCTTTTGTTGTTGCTTCAGCAGCGTGATGCTGGTTAACCCCAGGCTGCTATCGGTTTGGAGTGCTTGGTCGAGGCGTTTGAACCCATCGAGATAGGCCTGGGTTTCGCGGTGAGGCTCAATCCCTTTCAGTGGATCCAGGACGGGAGTGATGTCGGGGAGCCAGGGCAGGGGAACCACGAGTGGAAGGGATGAAACCGGATACAAGTTGCGCTGCAACCAAAAATTTCGGAGCGGGATATAGCTCAGATCCACGAGCACCCAAGCCAAATTCAAGGTGGCGATGATCGCCACCATCCGGTCCCACCGACGCCAGGCGCCAGCGTTTTGCTGCGGCTTCAGTCCTTGCCAGCGGGGACGGATCATGACGGATACACGCTGCTCCTATCGTGGGCGCAAAGAACGAGCTTGCCCACATTGAACGCGGAGAAAGGACCTTCGGGTGTGTCAAGCAAAGTCAGTGCCATTTGGGAGTTCTGGGCCCCCTTTCTATTCACTGTTTCCATCTATCTCCTGATTCGGCAGTTTGCCTTTGAAGCGCGTTACATCCCATCGGGGTCGATGCTTCCAGGCTTGCAGGTCGGCGACAAATTGATCGTTGAAAAGCTGTCTTACAAAGCGAAGTCTCCACGCCGAGGTGACATCGTTGTGTTCAATTCACCCAGTGCATTTGATCCGGTTTGGAAGCTGGATGCCGGCCGCCCGGATCCCTTGAAGTGTGGATTGGTCACCTTCCCAGGGGTGAGCTGGGTCGTCGATCGGGTGCTTGTGCAGCGTTATCCAGAGTGCGAAGCATGGATCAAGCGTGTTGTTGGGGTGCCTGGTGATGTCATCGAGGTCAATGCTCAAGGGCAGGTCTCGATTAACGGCAAGAAATTTGAGGAGCCTTACGTCTCTAATTTCTGCATGACCGACCGTGGAATGCCCGGTTGCAAGGGACTGTATGCATCAGTCCCGAAGGGCAACGTGGTGGTTCTTGGCGATAACCGGCGGAATAGTCAGGACGCCCGTCGCTGGCCAGGGGGACCCTTTCTTCCTGATGATCAAATTATTGGGCGGGCGGTGTTCCGGTTCTGGCCTCCGGCTCGCATTGGCCCCCTCAGCGATTAAGTCCGCAGGCGATCACGCGTCCTGTCAGCACTTGCCCTAGGTACGGCATGTTGGCCCCCCGGGGAGCATGGGGGTCGTCCCTGCGGACGGTCCATTGATGGTTGGGATCAAAGAGGAGCCAACGTCGACTGCCAAGGCGTAGTTCTTCCGGTGGTTGATCGATCAGGGCTGATGGGCCAAAACTCAAGGCCTGCCAAAGGCGTTCAACGGGCGTGTTCCGCTGCCGAACAAGGGCATCCCAAAGGGCCGGTAGAACAAGGTGATGGCCGCATAGCCCTGGAGGTCGCTGATCCGGGGGTAACAGCATGTCCTCGTCATCGAGGGACACCGCATGAACTGAAATCGCCGTGATGGTTTGACTGAGCACTGCATCAATAAGCCGTTCTCGGTCCTTGCTTCCCCCCAGGGAGGGGCGAACCCTCCAGCCAGGATTGCCTGCTGCCAGACCATTGCGATCTGCAAGGAGATGCCACCAGTTGACGCTGCTTAGTGGCGGATGGTCTCCGAAGGCCACGAGCTGCTCCACTGCTGCAGCGGTGGACAGGTTCATCAGGCGCAATTGTCGATCGCGATGGCGTTGATGCAACGCCATCAATTGGCTGATGGGGAGCATTTCACTGCTCAAGGGGTCTGGTGGCCATCCAGCCCGCAACGTCTCGACCCCCTCCCGCACCATGCCAGCGCCCTGTAAGGCGGGGTCTCGCGGGGCGACGAGAATCGGACAACTGCCCATTTCTCCAAGGACCAAGCCCTGTTCCAGTAACTGGGGTGAAATCAGGGCGTCGTCGTCGGCTAATCCGATAGCGCCGTGTTCGAGCAAGTCACCATGGGGCGCCAACTGTTCGGATGTTCCGCCTTGGCTGAATCCTCCCCAAAGATGAAGTTGAACGCCATTTTTGGGGTCTTTGGAAAAGCCCTGAAGGCATTCCGGTTGGTCGCGCCATGTTCGGCCGCGGGGCAACAGAGCCACCTGCCCATAGCCGGCTGAAGCAGCGCAACGCCGCAGGCTTTCAATCGTTTCCTGATCACCACTGAAGGGTGTTTCCAGAACGGAATGGGGATCGACTAAGCATGGTGCCACCAGCTGCTCAGACGCTTCTGTGGGCGTTAGCCCTAGGGCCTTGGCCTTCTGACGGGCGTCGCCGTCAAACGCCGTAAGGATGCCCTCTTCAACCAGCACCGCCCCCTGCTCAACCGACTGTCCGATGCCTCGCAAGATGCGAACCGGATCGAGCAGAAGGGTCTTGTCCATGTAGTTAAAGGGCGCCTGCTGCTGTGCGGTCAATCACGCTGCCGAAGTGGGACGTGAGATTGAGGCAGGTCACCACCGCAGGCTGCCCTGAATCCAGAGGGATGTCGACAACGGTGACACCGCCATTGCCCTGTTTGATGGCCCAGATGTCCGCTGGTGTTAGTCCCAGGAGATCGCAAAGGATTGTTTTGTTCACAGCATCGTGGGCTACCACAAGGGCTGTTTCCTCGGATTTCAGGCTGGCAGCGATGTCGCCCCAGCTTTTCACCGATCGGGCCCAGACGTCCTGAATTGTTTCGCCCTCAGGCATTTGAACGGTTTCTGGACGCTGCTTCCAGGTCTCCAAAAGCTCCGACCATCCGTCCCGGATTTCCGATTCCAGCTTCCCTTCCCAGAGGCCATGGCCGATTTCCACCAATCCTTCCGTTTGGCTCAGAGAAACATCGGGATGGGCTTGAAGAATGATTTCTGCGGTTTCGGTGGGCCGCGACATGGTGCTGCTCCAGGCCCGATTGATCTTCACACTGCTCAAAAAGTCGCGGGCAGCAGCGGCTTGGCCTCGACCGTTGTCATTGAGAGGGATGTCGATTTGGCCCTGGAACCGCCCAGCTTTGTTCCAATCCGTTTCTCCGTGGCGGACCAAAATCAAACGGGCACCATCGCCTTTTTTGGGAAGGGGTTGAAGGTGGGTGGTGTTGTTCAGGCATTCGATTTGCACTTGAGGGTCCTCGCCCCCAACTCCCTGGCGCAGATTGAAAATCGAGAGGGAGGTGTTGTCGACCCGTAACCGTCGGAATCCCCGCTCTGGTTCACCGAGAAGGGTGAGCATCAAACAGCGCAGGATGGCGTTGTGGGCCACCACAAGAACCGTGGCATCGCTTTCCACCGGATGACGTTGAATCAGGTCCTCGATGAATTGGCGCGCCTGCGCTTGTAGTTCAACAAGCGGTTTGTAAGTCGAACCATCGCGACGCTGCAATTCGAGTTCCAGAGGTTGGCGTTTCCACAAGCTGTAGTCCTTTGGATGTCGTTCGATGAGCTCCTCGATGCTCTGACCCGACCATGGCTCGAGATCAACTTCAAGAAGTCCCTGGTCAAAGCTGGTGGCTGGTGTTTCGCCACCGCGCCCCTCCAGGAGGGAGGCGGTGGTGGAGGCAGCGCGTTTCAGCGGCGAGCTGTACACCGCATCGATGCTGACCTCCTTGAGGGAGCGTCCCAGCGATCTGGCCTGGTCGTGGCCTTCGTCCGTGAGGTTGGAGAGGTCGTCGCGCCCCTGGATCCGGAGCTCTTTGTTGAAGCTGCTCAGACCGTGACGGACTAGGAGAAGGCGAATGGACACCATTTGGCTTCAATGCGCGGCCATCGTATGGGGCAAGGGTTGCAGAGGGACAATCAGAGGACATCGCCCTCACCAGGTGTCCAGTTCGTCACGCCAGGTTTCTCCGCGTTGGAAGCTGTTTCTGGCGGCTCTGTCACTGCTTCTGGCAGGGGCCATTTGGCTGTCAGGGTTGGTTGACAGTCTGACGAGACCATCGGTTTCGCCCTCGCTCACCCTGCAACAGCAGGAGCTGTCGTTGTTGGCTCAGCCGGCAGTGCCACCGTCGTTGCAACCGGTGCTGTTGGGCGGAGATCCCCGCGAGGCGTTGCTTCAAGCCTTGGAGGGCAGTTCCCCAGCGGACCGTAACGACCGGCAGCAGTTACTGCTGGGATTGCTGCAGTCGGATCAGGAGCCTCCTGTGGTTGAGAACCGCTGGCTCACTGATCCGCTCATCCGGCGATTGATTTGTGAGCGACAACCCTCGAGCGTTGATGGTTGTGTTGATGCCGATGTGGCGTCAGCAGCGGCCTGGCGCCTTGCCGTGAGTGGCCTATTGCCTCTACTCACAGTTTTGCTGGGAAGTTTGCTGTTGTTGGTTCAAATCGTTCGAGCTTTAAGGGGGCGCCTTCAGCCTTGGCCGGCCGTGGATGGGCCCGCACTCAGCCTGATTGATGTGGTGTTGTTGGTGGCCGGTGGTTTTGTGGTGATCAGCGCTGTCGGCGTTCCGTTGGTCGCCCTGCCGTTGGTTGCAAGCTTCACCGCCGGGCTCGAAAGTCCACGGCGCGAGGCCGTCACGGTGGTGATTAATTACAGCGTGATGGCCCTGCCAAGTTTGTTCATCCTTTGGCGTCAGCTCAAGGCACTGCCTCGCGCTCAGGCACCCAAAGGGGGGTGGCTCCAGTGGCGCTGGCGGCCATGGCCCGGAGCCATCTCGTCAGCCGTTGGAGGTTGGTTGATGGTGACGCCTGTGGTGGTGGCAACGGGTTGGCTGTTGGTTCGCTTGGTTGGCGACCCCGGTGGCAGCAATCCCCTATTGGAGCTCGTTTTGGGTAGCCAAGATCCACTGGCTCTGGTCCTTCTCGGTTTAACAGCTGTCGTGTTGGCGCCGCTGTTTGAAGAGATCATTTTTCGCGGAGCGCTTCTTCCGGTTTTGGCGAAGCGCTGGGGCACCGCGGTGGGCGTTGTGCTGAGTGCCCTGTTGTTTGCCATGGCCCACATCAGCATCGGTGAGTTGGCGCCCTTAACTGTGCTCGGCATTGGCTTGGCATTGGTGCGCGTCAGCACGGGCCGACTCCTTCCATCGGTGTTGATGCATGCCCTTTGGAATGCCATCACCTTTCTCAATTTGCTTGTGCTC
Source organism: Synechococcus sp. BL107 (assembly GCF_000153805.1). Classification (NCBI taxonomy): domain Bacteria; kingdom Bacillati; phylum Cyanobacteriota; class Cyanophyceae; order Synechococcales; family Synechococcaceae; genus Synechococcus; species Synechococcus sp. BL107. The sequence continues at coordinate 1,029,596 of NZ_DS022298.1, forward strand.
TGAGCCTTGCCGCTCCTTGAAGCAGGTGGTTCACTTACGTATTCGCTATTCCCAGGGTGGTAGCCGCTCCGGAAAAGCGCTCAACGACCCGGACCTTAGAGCTCATTCAAGGTTCTTTGTCGTCTGGACGCATTGCCAGGCGATCGCCCTGGTTAGGAGGCGTGCATCGTGTGATGGACGGCACCCTGCTGGGGGTTGTTGGCGCTGCTGCTGTGTTGGCTGGTTTGACCCTGCACTGGCAGCACCGTTGGACCGTGGCCTTCAATCGTCTTGAGTCCACGCGCATTCAGGCCCATCGCTTGACTGAATCAACAGCTGTGATGGAACAGCATCTGTTAAGGAGCACCACTCAGCCGGCAAGCCTCGTCCCGACGCAAGTTGCCAACCTTGTTCATGTTGAGCGACCCATCTCCGCAATCCAGCCATCGGCCCATGCGTCGTTGGCCGCTTCGATTGGTGAGGTGATGTTCCAGCGGCCACGCTCGGGGTATTAATGACGAGACGCTCCCGCCCTGAGCAGCGGTCGCGTCGTCCGTCGCGCCCGTCCACGAATCGGACCCGTTCAAGGGTTGTTGCGTTGGCGCCAGTCCCACCGAACCGCTTGTGGATTGTTTTTTTGATCCTTTGCACGGGCTTGTTGGGCCTCGTCGGCCGGATGGCTTGGCTCCAGTTGGTGCAAGCTCCGGCGTTGGAAGAGCAGGCACGCCAGCTTCAAACCCAACGCACCCGTCCCTTGGGGCAACGTCGACCGATTGTTGATCGCACCGGTCGCTTGGTCGCAATCGATGAGAAGCGCTTCCGTCTTTGGGCCCACCCCCGTTATTTCAACCTTCCTGGGGACCCCCCAAACCTGGTACGCCCCTCCTCCGATGTGGTGGAGCTTTTGGCTCCTCACCTAGCGATTCCAGCGTCTGAGTTGTTGAAAGCCCTTCGGACACGTTCTTCGGGAATCAAGTTGGGCGAGGAGCTCGACCCTGAAACAGCAAAACGCATTCAGGCGCTTGGCATCAGCGGGCTTGATCTTGAGGCCTATCCCCAACGGATTTATCCCCAAGCGTCGCTGTTTGCCAACGTTGTGGGCTTCCTCAATGCAGAGCGCGTCCCACAGGCGGGTCTTGAACAAAGTCGCGATGGCGATCTTGTCAGACATGAACAGACCAGGAGCCTTCGGCGCGGAGCCGACGGCACGCCTTTGCCCGACAACCTTGCTCCAGGAGTGTTTTACGGCGACGACCTAAGACTTCAGCTCACACTGGATTCCAGGCTGCAGGAATTGGCGGTGAAGGCCCTTGCGGCGCAAGTGGCTCAATGGAAAGCGAAGAAGGGCGCCGCGATCGTGATGGATGTCACCAACGGTGAGCTGTTGGTGTTGGCATCGACTCCGACCTACAACCCCAATCAGTATTGGAGTTTCCCGACCGGACGTTTCCGTGAGTGGTCTGTTCAGGATCTCTATGAACCTGGCTCCACCTTCAAGCCAATCAACTTGGCCTTGGCTTTACAGGAGAAGGCGATTCAACCCAACGGCCGCGTTCACGACATCGGTCAACTCACCGTTGGTGGCTGGCCGATTAACAACCACGACAAGAAAGCCAATGGCTTGATTGATTTCGCCAAGGTTCTTCAAGTGTCGAGCAATGTCGGCATGGTCCAAGCGATGCGCCAACTGGACGATCATTTGTATTGGACCTGGATGCATCGATTGGGCATCGACCGACGTCCTGATACGGATCTGCCTGGGGCTGTTGCCGGTCAGCTGAAAACCAAGGAGCAGTTCACGACCCAACCGATTGAGCCGGCAACAACAGCCTTTGGTCAGGGTTTCTCCCTGACTCCGCTGAAGCTGGTCCAGTTGCATGGCATGCTCGCAAATGAGGGTCGTTTGGTGAGCCCCCACATCACCCGGGGCTTTCGTTCCGGTGCTGCCCTTGCTCCTGCAGCACCTCCTTCCGGTCAGCAGCTACTTCGCCCAGAGGTGACGCGCACCGTTTTGAAGTGGATGGAATCGGTTGTGGATCAAGGCAGTGGGAAAGGCGTTAAAACGCCGGGATATCGCATCGGTGGGAAGACGGGCACGGCTCAGAAAGCCTTGAACGGTATTTATTTGCCTGGAGCCAAGATTTGTAGCTTCGTGGCCACATTGCCGATCGAAGATCCGCGTTATGTGGTGTTTGTTGTTGTGGATGAACCCCAAGGAGCCCATGCCTATGGCTCCACGGTGGCTGTACCCGTTGCAAAACAGATCATTGATGCGCTGTTGGTTGTGGAGCGCATCGCTCCATCAAAACCCGTTGATTTGAACAAGCCCACGAAGAGCTGACGGCCTGAAAATCGCAGCTACGTTAAAAAGATCAGAGCCTTCCGCACCATGGCCAGTCTGCTTGAACAGCTCTCCGAGATGACCGTTGTTGTAGCGGATACCGGTGATCTTGAGGCGATTAAAAAGTTCACTCCTCGGGATGCAACCACCAATCCCTCACTGATTCTGGCCGCGGCACAGATTCCGGCTTATCAGAGCTTGATTGATGAGGCGTTGCGCTCATCTCGCAAGTTGATTGGAGAGAACGCCCCTGTTGAAGAGGTGGTGCGCGAAGCACTCGATGAAATCAGTGTAATTTTCGGGAAGGAGATTCTTAAAATTGTTCCTCGTCGTGTGTCGACGGAAGTTGATGCCCGTTTGAGTTACGACACGGAAGCCACGATTGAAAAAGGACGAAAACTCATTCGTTTGTACAACGATGCCGGCATTAGTAACGACCGAGTTTTGATCAAGATTGCATCGACATGGGAAGGCATTAAGGCCGCTGAAGTTTTGGAAAAAGAAGGGATTCACTGCAATCTCACCCTCCTCTTTGGCTTCGGACAGGCTGTTGCCTGTGCAGAAGCGGGTGTGACGCTGATCTCTCCTTTTGTGGGGCGTATTTTGGATTGGTATAAAGCAGAAACCGGTCGTGACTCCTACCCAGGTGCTGAGGACCCTGGTGTTCTTTCAGTTACTAAAATCTTCAACTACTACAAGAGTTTTGGTTATAAGACGGAAGTGATGGGGGCAAGTTTCCGCAATTTGGATGAAATCGTCGAGTTGGCTGGTTGCGACCTTCTAACCATTTCACCCAAGCTTCTTGATCAGCTTCGGGAAACGAATCAGCCCTTAGTTCGTAAGTTAGATGCGTCAAATCCGGTGGGTGGTGCACAAAAAGTTGAATTGGATCATGAGCGTTTTGACGCCTTGATGGCTGAGGATCGTATGGCCACCGACAAGCTTGGTGAGGGGATCAAAGGCTTTAGTAAGGCGATCGAAACTCTGGAGCAACAACTGGCTCATCGACTTGCTGAAGTCGAGGGTGGATCGGCCTTCAGCCATGCTGTTCAAGAAATTTTCCTGCTTAACGATTTCAACGGTGACGGCTGCATTACCCGCGACGAATGGCTGGGCAGTGATGCTGTTTTTGATGCCCTCGATCAAGACCATGATGGCCGCTTAACGCCAGATGATGTGCGCTTGGGCTTTGGTGCCGCTTTGGCGTTATCGACTGTTTAATCACTTGATGCGTTCACGATTCGAGTAGAGGAGTCATTCATGAGTTCACTATGTGCCCTCGACACCATGCGTGCTTTTACGCGTGAAGACGATGTGATTTTGCTCAAGTCTGGAGAGGTTTTGTTTCGTCCTGGTGAAACGGGAACAACCATGTTTGGTCTTCTTGAAGGGGCGATTCGCATCACTTGGATTGGACAAGCTGGCCAGAATGGTCATGAAGACATCCCCGTTGGCCATGTTTTTGGGGCAGGGGCGTTGGTCATGGAAGGTCACAAGCGGCTTGGTATGGCAACGGCAACCATGGATTGCCGCCTGATCGAAATGACCCGCGAAAAATTTCTTTTTGCCCTCCATGAAACCCCGATGTTTGCCCTCGAGCTGCTGGCATCGATCGATGAACGCCTGCGGGATATCAAAATGGCTGATAAATAATGGATATCAAAATCAATTAATGGCAACCATTAGCTCAAAATAGTTGTGTGGCCTTCGTTCTAAACATTGGTACGCGACATTTGTCTTGGCATTCGTCTTGGTTTGTTCCAGCTGAGCCTTGGCATCCTTGGGGTGTTGATGCTGGGTTTGTTCAATCGGCTGCTGATTGAAGAGATCGGTCTGCCTGCAGCCGTTGTTGCTTTGGCGATTGGGTCTCAGCAGCTGATGGGCTTCACCAGGATTTGGTTTGGAAACCGGTCGGATCGAATCGCTGCAGGGCGCCTGAAGCGGACGCCTTACATCGTGATCAGTGCTCTCGCCTTTTCAGGTCTGTTTGGACTGTCAGGATGGGTGGTTCTGCAGTTGGCGCGAACCATCACCCTTCCAGGCCAGCTTTTTGTAGGCCCGTGGGTGGGGCTCTTGATGCTGATTTCGATCGCCCTTGGTATGGCGATTTCTGCAGGGGGAACAGCCTTTTCAGCTCTGGTCGTTGACCTCACCTGCGAGCGTGAGCGCCCTCGCGTGTTGGCTGTGGTGTGGGGAATGCGGCTGCTGGGGGTTTTGCTGGGCAGCGCTTTTGTCGCCCGACTGTTTGGAGCAGCCTGTGAGGAGGGGGCCAGTGCAGATGCTTTGAAGACCGGTCTGGAACAGTTGATTTTGGTGGGTCCGTTGCTGCTGTTTGGGCTTGTTGTTTTCTCGGTCCTCGGGCTGGAACATCGGCTTGTTGAGCGCGACTCCATGGCTCAATCTTTGAACGCTGATGTTGCCAATAATCCGCAAAAGAATGTACCTCTGCTCCAATTGCTTGGTCGCTTGCGGACCATTCCTCAGTTCGGACGATTCGTGGCCGTTACGTGCTTATTCACCTTCAGCATGTTTCTCAATGACGCAGTGCTTGAGTCCTATGGGGCTGCGTTGTTTGGCATGAGTCTTTGTGCCACAACGGCACTAAATGCATTGATGGCCATTGGATTTTTTGTTGGACTTGGTGTGAGTGGATTTCTGTTGATCGAGAGAATAGGCAATATCCGCACGGCTCAGCTTGGTGGCATTCTGGCTTCGATGGCCTTAGTTCTGATGCTGTTATCGGCGCCATGGCAGTTTTTGGGAGGCTTCCGGCTTGCTGTGATGCTGTTTGGTCTATCGCTTGGCATTTGTATTCATGCGAGTTTCACCTTGATGTTTAGCTTCGTCGAGCCTGGCAAGGTTGGTTTGCTTCTTGGGATCTGGGGTGCTTTATATGCCTACTCCCGTGGCTTGGCCACCATCAGTGGCGGTGGTTTGCTCACGTTGTTTAAAACATTGAATCCTGATGATGTCTTTGGATCTTTTGGCAGTGTTTTTGGTGTGCAGATCGTTGGTTTTTTAGTTGCTGCTGTGTTGATGCATCGGTTGGATGTGGATGGATTCCGAAAGAATATTCGGCAACGATTTGGGGGGCTGGCCTAAAAGGTTGTGAATTGATTGGAGCCGCTTATTTGTTAATTCTCATCTTATTCAGTATTCGTGTTTTTAATTTTTAGAAATTGTTCCTTATTTGTTGCTGGAGTGAGCACGGTCGTGCGGTTCATCCACTAGACCTGAGTCACCTTGATTCCGGAGGATGTCGGCTCTCCAGATCGTTTGGTTCAAGAGAGATCTGCGAACCGTGGATCACCGACCTCTTTTCGAGGCCTCCAAGTGTGGTCCCGTGCTGCCTCTGTATGTCGTAGAGCCTGAGTTATGGCAGCAGCCGGATAGCTCTTCCCGCCAGTGGTTGTTTTGTCGGGAATCACTGATCGATCTTCAGCGGGCCCTGGCGGAATTCGGCCAGCCATTGGTGGTCCGTCGTGGTGATGTCGCGGATGTGTTGGAGCGGGCCAGGCGTCAATTCGGGATCGATGCGCTTTGGAGCCATGAAGAAACGGGTAATGACTGGACCTATCAACGCGACAAACGCGTGGCGGCTTGGGCGAAGCAACACGGCATCCCCTGGACCGAAATCCCGCAATTTGGTGTGACGCGGCGCTTGAAATCTCGCAATGGTTGGGCCAAGCGTTGGGAGACGCAGATGGCCGAGCCGATCACCCAGCCTCTAACTGCACTGCCGAGATTGGCTGACCTGGACCCCGGCGCGATTCCCGATCTTCCCCATGGGTCCATGGCTCCAGACCCTTGTCCCCATCGCCAACTTGGTGGAAGACGTCAGGGCGAACTTGAGTTTCGCGATTTTTTAAATCAGCGGGTTGAGCGGTATTGCAGTTCCATCTCTAGTCCGAATAAGGCGTTCACCGGCTGTTCACGGCTGTCGGCCTACCTCACCTGGGGATGCCTCTCGATGCGTGAGGTACTTCAGCAGAGCAGAACGATGCAGGGACGCGGTGTGAACAGCTTCGGGTCGCGCCTGCACTGGCATTGCCATTTCATTCAAAAACTGGAAGACGAACCGTCGATTGAATTCCAGGACTTTCATCCGTTGATGCGCGGTATCCGGGATTCGAATCAGGATCATCTGCAGGCCTGGGCGGAGGGGCGCACTGGAGTGCCGTTTGTGGATGCCTGCATGCGGGCCTTGCGCGCCCACGGCTGGATCAACTTTCGGATGCGAGCGATGTTGATGTCGTTCGCTAGCTACAACCTTTGGCTGCCATGGCGGCAGAGCGGCTTGCATTTGGCACGTCAGTTTGTGGATTACGAACCCGGTATCCATTGGAGCCAATGCCAGATGCAATCAGGCAGCACCTCGATCAATACGATCCGCATCTACAACCCGATCAAACAGGGACGCGATCACGATCCAGAGGGCAGGTTCATCCGCCACTGGTGCCCTGAATTGCGCGAGGTGCCGGCGATCTACATCCATGAGCCATGGGAGCTGGGTGGAGGGATGCCAGCCCCAATCGTGGATGTCACCACCTCGATGCAGGCGGCGAAAGATCGCATCTGGGCGGTCCGTCGCTCGGCTGGTTTTAATCGCCATGCCGATGCGATTCAGCAGAAACATGGATCTCGAAAGGCCGGTATGAAACCCACCGGAACACGTCGCAGCTCACGGCGTCGCCGTAAGGCTTCACAGGCAGATCCAGCCCTTCAGCAACTCAGCCTCGAGCTTTAACTCCGTTGCAGCATTAGGCGCTTGATCACCCTTTGAGCGATGTCGCCGTAGCCCATCTCACCCGACAAGATTTGTGCAATGCGCTGTGGTGCGGTGGGTCGTTTGATGCCGAGTTGATAGCCCACACCGGGAAAGCGATAAAACACTTGGGCGATGCGCCGACCCCAGGCCATGGAGTCTCCCCAGCGGCGACGCATGGCTTGGCTGTAGCCCCG